>JACRHU010000025.1 GCA_016211995.1 Candidatus Pacearchaeota archaeon | reverse complement strand
CTTTGATTCTGATGAAAAAGGATTGATCCATGTTTCAACAGAAAAACTTGATTGGTATAGAAAAAGAGAAGAATATTTTGCCAAAGAGAGGTGTAAACCAAGAGAGCCAGTAGAGGTAGATGAAGAAAGCATGTTTGTGCACGAAATAACCGAATTTTTGATATTTAACAGAATAGAGTTACTCAAAGATTTGGATTTTTTTTGGGTTGCTCATCACAAAGCAAGAGAACTCGAAAATATAAATCGAAAAGAACGTGGTCTTAAAGAATGGCCAGAATACTAAATTTAAGATAGGTTTAAAAAGTTATTCGGTATTAGAATATCTTTAGATAGTTAAAATCGATAAAAGACTAACCGAGCCCCGACAAGCTCGGACAAATAGAAGCCATCATGCGGCTTCTTTCTTAATAACAAAAAATGAGGATATCAAAAGAAAAAAGAGATAAGATAGCAGAGCAGATTCTTGCTTTCTTATTTCAGAATTCCCCTAAACTATTTTTTACAGTTGATATAGCAAGAGAAGTGGCTCGCGATGAAGAATTTATTAAAAACATTCTTCTTGAGCTTGAAAAGAAAAAAGTTTTAACAGCTGTAAAAAAGAATCCAGATGGAGAGCCATATACAAGAAGGACAAGATGGGGGTTAAGTGATAAAGTTTATGATACTTACAAGCAGCTAAGCGACAGGGGAATACAAGCTTACTAAAATGGCTACTCAAACTAAAAATCTACCTTTACAAATAGCATTAATAAGTGGTTTGATATCTTACTTATTGCTAATTTTGTCACAAGTTGAGAATTTGTATCTTTGTTCTGATCCTTCTTATTGGAATGGAGTCAAATGTATTTTAGTAAAGTATTTTATATACTCCTTCTTTCCATTATTTTTTTTATCACTATTCTCCAGTATTCTAAGTATATTTTTCAGCTTTATACTAAAAAAAGGAAAGATTTTATCCCTTGCTCTTCTAATAATCAATATTTTAATTTTTTTAACATTAATGAGTATGGGAATTTTTGGTTTAGCTATGCTCGGGACAAGTGGTGGTCCAGAGCCTAGTTTTATTCAGATGATAATACTCTCTGGAGAGTTGCCCTTAATTATAATCTTTATATTATCAATTGTTATTGCAGTCTCAATTGGCATAGTTATTTCCAAACATAGAAGGTAAAATGGCACGGAAAATTAACAAGTATAAAATAAGGGCACTAGTAGATGCTTGTGGCTTGATAAGAGAGCTTTACAAATCACAAAACATAAGCATTGCAACAGTTTCTGTTAGTGGCGAGGCAAGAAAACACAAGCATAACTTAATGGAGGAAGTGTATTATATAGAAAAAGGTGAAGGACAAGTAGTTATTGACAATGAGATAATTGAACTAGAAGAAGGAGATCTTATCTCTATCCCAAAAGAAAAATGGCATTATCTAAGAGGAAATTTAGAGGTTCTTGTAATAAATTTTCCCCCTTATGATATTTCCGATGTAATCTATTCTGAGCCAGATTAAAACGAAATTTCACAGAAAGCTTTAAATATTGATTTTTATTGAAAGATTAGCATGGCAGAGGAAAAAGAGGTTGTTAAAGAGGCTAGCATAGATTCTAAGGATAAAGAGATAGAATCCTTAAAGTCAGAATTATCTGAGATTAAGACCTTGTTAAGTCAGCTTATTGGCAAGACTGGCCAAAATTCGACACAAATAGCTGAAAATCCAGCAAATCCAGATATTCGGGCCCCTTCTAGCTTCCAAAGTTCCACTGGAAATGAAGGGGTTCCAACAGACAGACAGACAACCCAAAACCAGCTTTCTAGGCTCCAGTCAGGAGATATTTCCTCATTGATTAAGGAATACACCCTAGAGCTTAAGCTTAAGTTTAAAGGCCTTACAAGGCAGGAATTTAAGGTATTTTCAGCTATCTATATACTTGAGCAAGAAAAAAGACAGGTTACATATGGCATTCTAGCAACTAAGCTAGGTCTTACAGAATCTTCTATTAGAGATTACATAATGCGAATGGAAAGAAAAGGAATTCCCGTCGAGAAAACCAAAATAAATAATAAAGTTATTGTGCTTTCAATTAAGCCAGAACTTAAGCAACTTGCAACACTTGACAGCTTAGTGAAACTGCGAGAAACTCGTTTTGCCGAATAATTCTTTATAGGCTTAAAAGGCCATATAAATTTTTACACTAAATTTTTTCACCTTTGGGTTTGCTTAATATTGTTCGTTTTAAATATGTCAGAAATGTCCTCATTTCTGAGCATCCTAAAATCCTGAAGGATTTTTTGATTTAAAATGAACTTCCTTTTGACAACTTTCAAAATCAAGATTCCTGACTTTTCGCTTTAATCCTCACTTTGCCCCGAACTTGCATTTTTTTTACTTTAATTTTTACTCACTTTTACTCTATTTTCTTCTGTTTTTTACTTTTTCTTGTTTTTCAATACTTTTATCTTATTTTGGTTCTAAAACAACCCTCACTTTTACTACTTTTAGGCTCAATTTAAACGAACTTTATCTCATTTTTATTCCAAAAGTTCGCTTTAGTCTTATAAAACAGAACTCACTTTTCTCTTTTTCAGCCTTATTTCTATACTCCTTTCTCCCTTTCACTGATTTCTAATGCCTTTAAAGCGAACTTTCTACTCTCTTTTCCTTATCTTTTCCTCTTTCTGGCTATCTTTTTCCTTTCTTCTTTTTTTCTGTTTTTCTGATTGCAGCAAGTAAAATAGCCTTTGTTCCCTCAGGCACATAAATTCTTTTTTTCCCTGTTTTTTCTATTACCTCTTCAATTAACCCTTCTCTTTTTTGCCTGATGGAATTTATCTGTCCCCTAATTGTAGACTTATCTTTTCCAAGTAAAACAGAGACGTCTTCATAGCTTAGTTTAAGTTCTGTGTTCAACAAAATCCATATAATTGCTCTTTCCATGGAAGAAAGATGCCCCAAAAAATCTTCTTGAACACCTGTTTGAACACTTGTTTGAACACCCCCAACAGGTGTTTGTTTATCAACAACTGTTGAAAGCTGTTTAACTGGCTGTTTAAACGCCTTATGTCCAAAGAAAGAAATATAGTTTTTTATCTCTAAAAGATCCTTTTCTATCGTCGATAAACGGCTGTTTAAGTCAGAAATGTTATTTTCGTGATGACCATCTTTAGCATGAAGGTGTTTAATCCATTCAGAAGCTTTTTTGAACTCTTTTTTTAGAACCTCATGCTCATCCAAATCATCTCTTTTTTTACCTAGGATTAAATCCCAAAAACCCATAATAATTTATGTCTTTCAGACTTTTTAAATCTTTTTACCTTTGTCGATTTTTTTTCAGAATTTTTAATATCTTATTTAAAACTTTTATACTTCAAAAAGACTTAAAAACTTCTCTATCTTTTAAATATCAGAAAAATAAAAGGGGATTAAAATGCCAAAATTAAGAACAGACCTGACAGTCAATAGAGTAGCTGAATTCAGGGCAAAATATAGAAAAGAGAAACAAAAAGAGCAGGAAAGGACAGAAAGAACATCAGATTCAAAAGAGTTTATTAAAAGCGCTAGGGGAGCTTTAATTTTCATCTTCCTATTTTTAATTGGATTAACATGGGAGCAGGCAACAACCTTTTATTATAGTACAATCCGTAATTCAGACACTAGTATTGCAGTTCCAATACTTAATTTTGTGTTCGCATTGCTTATTACAATAGTCTGTCTAGTACAGATTTCTGCTTTTTTTAAGATTAAAAAAACCCGTTAATGGGTTTTTAGGACTTCAAGATCATATCTTGACAGTCGCCAGAAATCTATGATTTCTGGGATGTTAATCATGAAAATCAAAGATTTTCAGGAACCTAAAAATTAAAACTTTTTATGTAAACAGCAAATCTGTTTTTTTCATTAAAAAAGCATAAAACTTAAATCTTTTAAAGAAAAATGGCAAAAACAGGTGGAAGATATGATATAATAGCGATAATAGCCTTAATTATATACTTTTTAGCCTATTTTCTTCCAATTGTGCCATGTGTAGTTAACCTTGATATATTGCCTGGAAAAGATCTGCTTGCAGCCTGCAATCTACAAGAAGCAAATCTCTTTACAAATCTAATTGTCTTGATAATAGCCTTTTTAATAGCCTGGCCAATATCATCTTTATTTTCCAAGAAACCAAGAACAATTTCAAGGCAAGAAAAAAACAAATAAAAAGATTTAAAGCCAAAACAAATTAATCAAAAATTAAAACATTTAATAAAGAAAAAGTTTATATACATGGTAAATTTGATATATTTATGAAGCATTGTTTACATTGCAATACAGAGCTGATTCCTCCAAAAACAACAAATAACTATCTTAAATCAAATTTTCGCCTGAAAAAGTTTTGTACAGAGCAGTGTAGAATAGAATTCAATAATAATCTAAAGAAAAAAAATTATGTCCTAAAAGACACAGAGCACGATAATAAGCTTAATGAATTGAATAAACTAATTAAAGGGGAAATTTGTCATGTTAAAGGCAAAAAAGACAGTTATAATCCAGATATTACTAAAGCAGATGCAGATTATGAATTAGAAGTCTTTCGAAATATGCATCATCTAAAAAATAAAGTCGGAAAATGGAATAACGCTAGAAAACATATCTTAATTGTAACTCTTTCAGATCAAACTAAAGAGCTCTTTGACGAAGTTTATTTTTTTAACGATAATAGTTTAATCAGAGAGAAATAAATTTGCGCTTAAATATTTATAGCAAAAACAAAAAGATTTAGCATGAATAAATTTAAATATATGCAAGAGGTAAGAGAACTATGGCTTCCACTGACCTTAAAAATCAACTTATAGAAAAAAGTTATAGAAACAAGAACTCTGATTATGTTATGAATGCAATAGACGATATTAAAAAAGAAATATTAGGGAAAATCTACAGGAACAATAAAACAGGCAAGTTATATTGTGTAGCTCATTGCAGTTTTACAAAAGGATTAGAAAGAGTGACTCTTCTGGATATCGAGAAATTACATGATTGTTTAATTTACTCTCACAGTTTTGGCAAGGGATATCATGTGACTGGTGTTAGAGCTGGTTGTAGTGATCTTTATCCCTTAGACAGCCTTTATGACTTGCATGAACAGGTTGATGAAAATAGCCTTACAGAACAACAGAGAGAAGATATTAAAAATTATATCGAGGTAATTATTCCAGAACCCCCGAAATTTCAGGAAGAGAGAAGGTCAGAAGAAGGAAAATTAAGCTAAAAGGGCTTAAAGTTCATATAATATACACTATGCGAAGTCCTAAAATATCGTCGAGAAGCATTTTTTTGAACTTTTAAAACGAACTTAAAGAAAAAACCAAAATTGTTAATTATTTTAATCCATAAACAACATCTTTTCTTATAGTCTCAGCATCTATTATGTTAATTCATAAACAACATCTTTTCTTACTATCTCTGCATCTAAACCTTTTGCCTTTAGTTGCTGCATTGTCCATTCGCTCTGCTCTTTTTCTCCATGTACAATAAAAACCTTTTTTCTTGGTTTTACATATTCTGAAACATGTTTCACACAACTTTCACCATCTGCATGCGCACCATAACCTCTTATCCTATGTTGTCCTGCATTATATTGATATTCTTTTCCTTCTATCTTGATTACTGGATGCTTTTCTTTGCCTTGTTCAAGTAAATAGCCTATACATCCAGGAACTTGATAGCCTGTTTGTACAAGCAAGGAGTTTGAATCCTCAATATGGCTTTCTAAATGCCTCACAATTCTGCCCATAGACCACATTCCAGATGCAGATATAATTGCATAAGGTCCTGCTAAATTATTTAAATTTTCAGATTCTAGCTTGCTTCTTACAATTTTCAGGTTTGGAAATTTAAATGGATTTTCACTCCTGCTGCTAAAATCCTTTCTTGCCTGCTCATCCATACATTCGGGGTGTTTTGTGATTATAGAATCAACTTTCAATGCTGATGGGCTGTCTAAATAAATCTTAAAATTTTGTGGTAGACTACCTTTCTTATATACCCAATACAAATCACTTAATATTTGGTGTGTTCTCATTATGGAAAAAGCTCCGATTAGCATTCTCCTATTGCCCTTTATACCTTCTAACAAAACCTCTTCAAGCTCTTGTTTAGACTCTTCTCTTTTCTTATGGCTTCTATTTCCATATGTGCTTTCTATAAAACAATAATCAATATCCTTAAATTTTGTAAAAGGAGGAAGTATTATTGGAGCATCAATGTCATTCCTCCCAAGATCAAAGCAGGTTAGAATTCTTATTTTATTTTTATCATTTACCTCATATAAAACTTGGCTTGAACCGATTATATGGCCCGCATCATAAAATGTTGCCTTTACGCTATCTGAAATCTGCACTGTGACCCCATACTTCAGTCCCTGAACACTTTTCATAATCTCTTTTACATCCTGAAATTTAAATCTTGGCTTTTTAAAAGGAATAAATTTCCCAGAAGAGTCCTTTTTTCCCTTTATCTCGCGGTTATATCTCTGAGTTCTGTAGTATTCTGAATTCACAGCGTCTTCAAGGTCTATTCTCAATAACTCTTCTGTTGCTTCGTGGCAAAAATAATTTCCCTGGTAGCCATCTAAAAAGAGTTTATATGCATCTCCCATGTGGTCGTAATGGCCATGGCTGAATACCACTGCGCTAAAATCAACTTTAAATGGTAGTCCTTCATTATGCTCTCTTGGCTTACCATCCATTAAACTGCCACAATCATGCAGGATTTTTTCTCCATTTAAACTAAAAAGATGTTTTGAGCCAGTTACAACTCCATCTACACCCCCATAACCTTGATAGTATAGCATTTTTATCCTTTTTTATTCATTGTCATAGGTATTAAAACCTTTCTCTCCTAGTAATCTTTTTATAGTTACCTGGGTTTCTTTAGGTATGGAAGAGCAAAAAGAGGCTAAGTACATTAAGCCAGAACAAAAGCAAGAGCTTAAGCCAGAAAAACAAGAAGAAAAGAAACCCAAGAAGAAAGGCATACTTGGAAAGCTTAAGGAAATCCAGCAAAAACAGAGAGAAAGACAAAAACTTAGAGAAGAAACAGCAAAAGCAAAAGAGGCAGCAAAGCAAGAAGCTGCAAAACAGCAGCTTTTGCAGAAAAGCGAGATAAGTATATGGCTCGATTCCTTTGATGATGTTTTCTCTGACTTTGATTCAAGGCCGTATTCACACAGAGCAATTTCAGATGACTTTCTAAGAGAGTCTCAAAAAATGTATAAGGAGACAAAAACAGGCAAGTTTGAATTGCATTTGCTTGTTCCAACAGCTGCAAGAAAAGAGGAATCTGAAAATACAATAAAAAAGAGATTAAAAGACCACTTTAAAAATCAATCTAAGCTTATTGAAAAAGACATTAAAACAATTAAAAGAAATGGTTTGTTAATGATTACCCTTGGAACGATCCTGTTAGTTATTGCAACTCTTATAGCTTATCAGGAAAGCAGAAATCTTTTGTTGCTAATCCTTTTAACAATTTTTGAGCCAGCAGGATGGTTTACTATTTGGACCGGCTTAGACGGCCTGATCTATGAATCAGCAAAAAAGAAGCCAGAATTAGAATACAATCTGAAGATGGCAAGCTCAGAAATAAATTTTGTGAGTTATTAATTTTTTATTATATAGCCCTCTTTTTCTTTAGAAATAAATTTTGTGAGTTGTTACTGAATTATTATGCCTTCCCATATAGACTTTGATATAATTTCTATTTGTTCTCTTTTCTCCTTTATTTTTTCCTGAATTTTATCATGTCTTTTCTCTTCATCTTTAATTAAGTCTTCAGTCTCTAAAAGATCCCTTTCAAATTCTTTAATCTCATTCTCTGTTTTTTTGACTTCCTCAATTATTTTTAATTCCTTTTTTTCTTTAAATTGTTCTCCCTTTTTTTTGATTAGCTCTTTTATTTTATCCGTATTAAATTCAGGTTTGGCCTCCTTTAATAAAGCAATTAATCCAGCTTCATTACTTTGTAAAGAAGAAATAAAATCCTTATTTAATTCAGATATCAAATGCTCTTTCTTTTTATCACCATGAAAATGTTTAGCAAGAAATTTTAAGTCTATTTCACTTTTTAATTTAAATAGGTTTTCCTCATTTTTTCTTGCTTCTTCCCTCTCCTCCTCCTTTTCTTCTAAAGCTTTTTTATACTCGCTACTATTCTTTATATTCTCCAACTTTTTTCGAATTTCCTCTCTTTTCCTTTCTAAACTTTCCTTATTCCTTTTGAGGGCAGTTATGGTAGATTCAATTTCTTTTTCAAATTTTTTTATTTTTTCTTGTTCTTCAAAGATATCTCTAAGATCTTCTAACTTCTTTTCTTTTTCAAACAAATTTCTATTATTGGAGAGGATACTATTTAATTCATAAGAAAAGTTTCTCAAATCCATCCCAATAACCTCTATTTCTTTTCCAACAAGAATAGTAACTTTTTCAAGATTATTTATAGACATTCTCTGAAAATTTTCAATAGTTCTTGAAATTTTTTTTGAATATTCTTCAGGCTTTAGACTCTTTAAATTAACTGCTAGGTTTTCTAAATGATCTATGTAGCTCTTTAAATTTTCTTTTACTATAAACTTTATTCTCTCATTTTCTTTTTTCTCATCTATTCTTAAATTCTTTAAAACTTCTACATGCCCTTTAATTTTTAAGACAAAATTATCTAAAATATTCTTTATTTGTTCATTCATTTCTTCTTTCATTTTTCTCTGCAGTTCTTGTTCTGATTCTACTTTAGATTGAAGATCAGAAAAAGCTATTTTTTCTTCTATAATTTCTTTTTTCTCTTCCTTTTTCCTAAAAAAATCAAGCCACGACATATACATCAGAGGATTGTAGACTCTTTAATACTTTATGCATCTAAATTATAATTAAAATAAAAAATCTTAGAATCCTTCATCTCTCTATTCATCAATTTCGTCCTATTCATCGCTTAATGATTTGTCTGTTACTGCATCAGTCTCTATTTCTTTCCTACTTTCCTTATACTCCTCTTTTTTAATCTCTTCTTCATCACTGAGCTTTATCTTTTTACCAGCCATTTTTTTTGATATTTTCAATTAATTAAAGTAACTTTTTAAATTTTTCAAAAATCACCTTCTTTTTCTTCTTGGTTTCTGCTCTTCAGTCACTACTCTTTTCTTTTTCTGGAACCACACTAAATAGACAATCTCAAGAATACCTACTGTATTGACAATAAACAATACGACAAACCATGTAAGCTGTTTATTGTTTCCTGCTTTCCATAAAGCAATTCCTTTCCAGACTAGGCTCCAAAGCATCACCAAAACGAATAGAACCATTAATCCAGGAGAAAGTGCCAACATAGCAGCTAATCCAGGATAGTTCATACCCATATGATACTGATACCACACCATTCTCTTTTAAAGAAAGAACTATTTTTAAATCTTTTTTCTCTTTTCTCTCTTAACATAGAAGCCAGCTTGATCTCTCTTAAAATTCAATGCATTATAAAAAGAAATAGCGCTTATAAGGGGCAATACCCATACCTCTTTCCTATATTCAAGTAATCTTTGGATTAATGTTTTTCCTATACCTTTTCTTTTATGGCTTTTCTCTACAGCAATAAGTTCGAGCTGTGTTGAATCTTCTGGAAGAAGCGTATTTTCTGCTTTACCATATTGCACTCCACCAACTACTTTATTTTTATCAAGTGCAATTACTGTCCTTTTTCCGAAATCATTGAAGTTAGCTACCTCTGTCTTGCCATTTCTTTTACTATATCTAATCCCCCCCGGCAGAATGATTGCTTCTTCTTCACAGATTCTGTAAAATTCTGCAAGTTCTTTCTCATTTCTTGGAGTCCTATATTTTACCATCTTAAACCCTCACAACTCTGCCCCTTCTATTTTTTCTAAAACCTCTATAATTCTCGAGCTTCACAGATTCGAGCTGTTTTTTATTATAGTATACTGCCTCAAAATTTCCTGGCTCTCCATAAACCAACATAGGCCTTATAGTGTTAGAGTCTACTCCATAGACATAGAACCAATCCATAATTGTTCTCAATTGTTTTTCCCCAGTACGTTGTGCATTAACTGAATGATGTGTTTTATATTCTAAAATATAAAGGAATTTTCCATCAGTCATAATTAAATCAGGAGTACTTCCTGGAAGTTTATGGTTGGAGTACCATTGTGTCTCTTTATAGCATGAAATAATATTCTTTAAACCAATTAGTCCTGGATCTTGTATAATTGCCTCTAGTCTATCATCATGTACTTTTTCTGGCCCATCCAGCTCTCTTTTTATATCCTTTTTTTCCCTGTGTTTATGGTGTTCTTGTGCCATCTTAGCTCGCTTATGATATACTATTTTAATATAAAAAGCTTTCTCTTTTGTCATTTTTTGGGGGTTACAAAATAGAAAGATTTATAAATAAGATTAATTTTAAAATCCTAATGTCAATTTTCTTTTAATCTTCTTATTCAATCTCGTTTTGCTTACCCTGATGAGAAAAAGCTGAAAAATGCTTTCTGGATAAGCCAAAAAGCAGCAATTCCAGGAATAACTTGCGGGATAGCTATCTTGAAGACTAGCAACAAGAATACAATTCCCACAAGCAAGTCTACAGCACTTGCAAAATCCTTTCCTAGTAGAAAGATTACTGCCTTGATAATAAGATAAATTGCAAAAGGCAGAAGAGAGGAAACATTAACAACATTAAAAATAGTAAGCAATAAAACAATTGCTGCGATCAAATCAAGCACACCTAGAAATTTAACTATCATCTTTATTCCATTTTTCTAATTTTAAAAACATTTTGTGCAATATATTCTATATATTGTTTTGCTCTAGGGTAATTAGCTACTATTTTTTCAAGAACCATTCTCGAGCTTTCTTCAAATTTTTCATTTTCAAGGAGCTTTGAAAGTTCTGAATTATTTAAGAACCTCCAACCCACTATTTCTTTTCTAAGTCTAACTTTTGTTGTACCAACAGGAATAATAAAAGGGACTATTAATGTACTTCCTACACATAATTTTTCATCTCTTAACAATGGGAATATATAATTAGGATTTAGAGGAATTAATCCAGTAACCTCTTCTAGGCATCTTTCAGCAGCCCTTCGGGGGGGTTCTATAACCTCTTGACCCTCTTCTATAAATCCTATCTTATCTCCGTTTGGTTTGTTAAGTGAAGTATAAGCAAATATCTTGCATGTAGGAGCAAAATATTCCTGTTCATTTTTAAGAATCAAAGTCAAAGTATCAAATTCACCTTCTTTTTCCTCTATTCCTCCAGCAAGAGACATTATCCTAGCAGTATATAGGTTTTTATTCTCTTTTGCATCTGAAAATATTGTGCTAAATGCAGTAACAACAGGGACAACCCTTTTAACTAGCTTATCCCCCCTACCAAACTCCATCTCTTGATTTTCAACAACACAGTATACTTCCTTGTCTAGTCTTTTTAATGCTAGAGATTCAAATTCTATGGGTGTTTCCCTTATATGCACCATTTCCTTGGTTAAAAGCGATTCTTAATAAAGCTTTCTCTTTCATAAGCTTTGCGCATAAATGTGAATAAATATAGAGTATTCTAAAGCTAATTATGTGCAAAGCCTCTTTTATATTATAGAATAACCTTAAGATTATTTACAGAATGAAATAGCTTCATATACTGCTGCGCATCTTTTGTGTTTTTGAGTTTTGAGATAGTGTCTGAAATCTTTTTCATTCCATTTGCTAGCCTTTCAATCTCTTTCTCCTCATCTTCTGTTCTTCCAAAAGAAATAACCTCTGCTCCCTCAATTTTAGCTTTATCTCTAACTTGTTTCATCATTTCCATCACAAAACTAATAGTGTTATTTCCTAAATTAAAACTTTTTTCAAGAATACCTTCAGTTTTATTCTTTGCTTCATTTATACTATAGAGAACAGCTAATTCAATAAGATTATTCCTTAAATCAAGTTTTTTTATGTCTACCCTATTAAAAACTATATTTTTCTTAATCATTTTGCCCTTTTCTTATTTTTTCTATAATATTCTTATTTATAAATTTTCTTGTTTTAGAATAAGAAAACTATTTAAACTCTCTTAGTATTCCTTTCTCTTTTATACTCAAAGAAACAGAAAAAGAAAAGACTAAGGAAGCAAAAGGAACTTGAAATCAAAAGGAGGTAAAATGGGAAAAAAGTGTGTTTATTGCAAGTGTGAGATTCATGATGACAGGCAGCTAGATGTATGCAACCGCTGTGGACTTGAGGTATGGGGAGATAAAATGTTTAGTGCAATAATCCAGAATATGGGTGAAGCAGGAAAAAAGCATAATCTTCCTTTTCAGTAATCTTTCTAAAAAGCAAGATAGGTTTAAATAGAAGTTCTCTTTAAATGGATTATGGATCTTGAAAAGCTAAAAACAGAGATGAAGCTTCGAGGCTTCAGCGATAAAACAATTTCTTCTTATCTCTTCTTTAATGAAAAATTTTTACAATTCATAAATAAAAAGCCAGAAGAAATAACAACAGATGATGTTAAAAGATATCTTGCAGAGCTTATAGACAAAAAATCAAGAAGTACAGTATCTTTGGCTATTTCTGCAATCAAATT
The DNA here is from genome assembly GCA_016211995.1 of Candidatus Pacearchaeota archaeon. Taxonomy (GTDB): domain Archaea; phylum Nanobdellota; class Nanobdellia; order Pacearchaeales; family DTIR01; genus JACRHU01. The sequence goes on along the minus strand of JACRHU010000025.1, from coordinate 4,656 downwards.
TTTTTATGAGGCAATTCTGAAAAAAAATTTTGAGGAGTTAAAAATCCCAAAATTAGAGAAAAAGTTGCCAATTGTTCTAACAAAACAAGAAATTAAGCATTTAATAGAAGCATCTGAAACCAAAAAATCCTCATTGCTTCTTTCGGTTCTTTATGCTACTGGCTTGCGTGTCTCAGAGCTTACAAATTTAAAAAAAGAGGACCTTAACTTACAAGAAAAAATAGGCTGGGTTAGGTCTGGAAAAGGAAAAAAGGACAGACTTTTCATCTTGCCTGAAAAACTTATTCAAGAACTTCAAGATTATGTTTCTAACCTTCAATCAGAATTTCTATTTCCAGGAAGAGAGAATGATAGAATGACCTCAAGAAACATACAAAAAATAATAAATAAAACAGCAGAAAGAGCAGGAATAAAAAAGAAGGTTACACCACACACATTACGTCATAGTTTTGGTACACATCTTCTAGAAAATGGTGTAGATATAAGAAAAATTCAAGAACTTTTAGGACATTCAAATCTTTCAACGACACAGATTTATACACACCTCTCTACTGATGAGTTGAAAAAAATTAGGTCTCCTCTGGATACAATATAATTATTCATATTCTATTGTTGCGGGAGGTTTTTGTGAGATATCATATAAAACACGGTTAACTCCTTTTACTTCATTTAGGATTCTATTACTTATCTTCTCTAAGACATGTAAGGGAATTTTTGCCCAGTCTGCCGTCATTCCATCCCTCGATAATACTGCACGCAGGGATATGATATAATTATACGTTCTGTTATCTCCCATAACTCCTACCGCTTTTACAGGAAGCAATGCTGCAAATGCCTGCCAAATTTTTTCATATAATTTATTCTTTCTTAATTCTTCAATAAATATAGAATCAACTTCTCTCAAAATTTTAATTCTTTCTTCTGTAATCCCCCCAAGAATTCTTATAGCCAGGCCTGGACCAGGAAAAGGATGCCTCGAAACCCATTCTTTTGGGACTTGCAATTCATTTCCTAATCTTTTGACCTCATCTTTATAGAGCTCTTTTAGTGGCTCTATTATCTGAAATTTCATCTTTTTTGGAAGAGTTAGATTATGGTGTGATTTTATTTTACTTGCAGATTTGCTTGTTTTTGCCGACTCGACTCTGTCAGGATAGATAGTACCTTGAGCAAGAAATTTTATCTTTTCTCTTTTTTCCAAATCTCTTGTTATTTTCTCAAACATTTTAATAAATGTATGGCCTATTATTTTTCTTTTTCTCTCAGGATCTGTTACTCCTTTCAATTTATTTAAAAATTCTTCTCTCGCATTAACAAAATTAAAGTTTTTGAACCCAAGTTTTTTATATGAACTAATTACTTCCCTTTTTTCATTTTGTCTTAAAAGTCCATTATCAATAAAAATGCAATACAATTTGTCTCCTATGATTTTGTTAAGCAATGTAGCTGCTACTAGGCTATCTATCCCTCCACTGACCCCTATCAGCACACCCTCATTTCCCACTTCTTTTTTAATTTTATTAATTAATTCTTTCTTAACATTTTTAATAGTCCATTCCTTTCTGCAATTACATATTCTAAAAATAAAATTTTTTAAAATTGTAGTGCCCTTTGATGTATGTGAAACCTCTGGGTGAAATTGCACCCCATATATCTTTTTTTCTGAGTTTCTAAATGCAGAAATTTTGCATTCTTTTGTACTGCCAAGCACTTCAAATCCTTTTGGACTTTTAATTATCTTATCTCCATGACTCATCCAGATAATTTCTTGGTCTGCTAAACCCTTAAATAAATCTTTCTTATCCTTTATCTCCAATATCTTTTTACCATATTCTTTTTTATCGCTCCTTTCTACTTTACCCCCTAATTCCTTAGTGATTAGTTGATGACCATAACAAATTCCAAGAATAGGTTTGCCCAATGAAAAAAGCTTTTTGTCACACTGAAGAGCAGTTTTTTCATAGATACTTGCAGGACCTCCTGAAAGGATTATTCCCTCAGGATTTAATTTTTTAATAATATTTATATCAACATCATATGGAAATATCTGTGAAAAAACACCAAGCTCGCGTATTCTTCTTAGAATCAAATGGCTATATTGGCTCCCAAAATCTAGTATTGCTATCCCCATACTAAAAAAAGGTTTTTCTATTTAAAAATTTAACTCCCAAGCTTTAAAAAGCTTTTTAAAGCTTCTTTTATAGTTATTTTAAGAGTTAAGATGGCAGACCAAGAAGACAAGCTAGGCGGAAATATAAGTCTGATTAATTTTGGGGTATTAGAACCAGCAGAACTTATAGTTGTGAAAAAGATTGTTGGAACATATGTTAAGAAATTAAGTGAGAGAGCCAATTATAAAAGCTTAAAATTAAGATTAAAACAGAGCGAGCATGGAAAAAGCTTTTTACATGAAATAGACGCAGAAGCAATAATTGTAGCATCTCAAAGTGAAGATGGTAAGAATATTGTTCTCTCATCTTCAGCAAATGACAGGAGCCTATTTTCAGCACTCTCTGAAGTACTAGAAAAGATAATCTCTCAAACAGAGCATACTTCGAGGAGTACAAAGCAAGTTGGTGGAGAGATGAAAAGACGTCAGGTCAAGCGACTGGAAGAATAAAGCCTTTAAGAGGTTGCATAATAAGAATATGGAAAATGGGATTAATAGATAAACTAAAAACAAAAGTAATGCCTTACTTGTTAGCGGGCTCTATGCTACTTGGAACATCTTTAGGCGTGTTAAATCAAAAGCCAGCAATGGCGCAATCTTCTATTCCATATCAGCAGGGGTGGCCTGTAACATTAGGCACAACATCACAAGATCAAATAAATTCTTCTCCCACTGTAGTTGATTTAGATAAAGATGGTAAATTAGAAGTTGTTGTAGGATCAAAAAATGGAAATCTTTATGTTATTAAGCATGATGGAAATTTTATGCAAAGATGGCCTGTTTTTACAAAGGGAGCTATAACATCCTCTCCAGCAATAGCAGACCTAGATGGAGATGGGGATTTGGAGATTGTGATAGGTACATTCTGGAATGAAGTTCTAGCTTATCATCATGATAGCACTCTCGTTAATGGATGGCCAAAAGAAACAGGAGGTTGGGTGATATCTTCTCCTGCAATAGCAGATATCGACGGAGATAGTAAAATGGAAATATTTATAGGTTCAGATGATGGCAAAGTCTATGCATGGCATCATGATGGAAGTGTTGTACAAGGATGGCCTCAACAAACAAATGGATGGGTAAGGTCTTCTCCCGCAATAGCTGATTTAGATGGAGATGGGAAATTAGAAATAATTGTTGGTTCAGACGATGGAAAAGTCTATGTATGGCATCATGATGGAAGTGTTGTACAAGGATGGCCTAAACAAACAGGAGAAAGTGTTCATTCTTCGCCAGCTCTAGCGGACATAGACGGAGATGGAAAGTTAGAGATTGTAGTTGGTTCATATGATGACAATGTCTATGCATGGCATCATGATGGAACTCCTGTTAAAGGATGGCCCATTTATGCACAAAATTCTGTTGTTTCTTCTCCAGCGATAGCAGACATAGACGGAGATGGAAAGTTAGAGATTGTAGTTGGTTCATATGGAACGAGGGCTGGTAATCAGGTTTATGCTCTTCATCATGATGGAACTCTAGTCAGTGGATGGCCCGTTGGGGCAGGTGATTGGGTTTCATCATCTCCTGCGGTAGCAGATATAGACGGAGATGGGGATTTAGAGGTAGTTATAGGAAGTATGGATAATAAAGTATACGCATGGCATCATGATGGAACTCCTGTAACTGGATTTCCTCTTATGACTGGTGGAGAAATATATCTTTCTTCTCCTGCAATAACTGATTTGGACGGAGATGGTGATGTAGAAATAATCATAGGCTCATGGGATGGAAAGGTTTATGCATGGGACCTGCCAGGAAAATTTGATGCAGCAAAAACTCCATGGAAAATGTTCAGGAGAGATTTAATGCACACAGGAAGCCATCATACATTTGATGATATTTTAACGAATTATTGGTCATATCATGAGATTGAAGCTATTTACAAAGCAGGCATTACAAAAGGATGTGTTGCTAATAACAAAGAATTTATTTATTGCCCTTCTAGCCGAGTTAGAAGGGATGAAATGGCTGCTTTTTTGCAGAGGGCATTAAAACTTGATGTTTCTAATCCTCCTGCAACTCCAAGTTTCTCAGATATTCCTAAGACTTATTGGGATTATGCAGAGATTGAAGCAATTTACAAAGCAAGAATAACAAAAGGATGTTTAGAAAATCCATTAAGATATTGTCCTGAAAATAATGTAAGGCGTGATGAGATGGCTGCGTTTTTGCAACGAGCTAAAGGATTGCCTTTGTATAATGGCTCGCAAATTTTTAGTGATATTCCTTTGGATTATTGGGACTTTGGTGAGATTGGTGCAATTTATCAAGAAGGAATTACAAAAGGTTGCTTAGAAAATCCATTAAGATATTGCCCTGAAAATAATGTAAGGCGTGACGAAATGGCTGCTTTTCTTTATAGGGCTTTTTTAAAATAGAATATATATTTATAAACCAAGAAGTATCACCAAATTTAAAATGTCATTGTTAAGTAAAATAAGAGAAATTAAATTAGGTAAAAGACTAATTCCTTATCTAGCAGT
>JACRHU010000024.1 GCA_016211995.1 Candidatus Pacearchaeota archaeon | reverse complement strand
TTTCATTTATCTACAAACAGACTTGCTATATGGTGGTTAAGAACAAGAGTTAAACTAAGAGCAAGAAGATTTGTGTTTTTTGCCTGCTTTATTTTTTTATTAATTTTAATGCAGTTTCTTGTTAGTGCCCAGCAAACACCTTCAATACCTGGAGAAAAAGAAGTTCAGCAGCTGCCTTATGCTTTAAACAGAACACAGTCAAGCTTTCTCAAGTATTATGAAGGTTTTACAGGATTTTTAAGCAATACATGCACTTCTCTGAAACAAACCACTAAACATATCATAGGAATTGAATGCTCATCAACATGGGTATTTGTTATTACTCTTTTTTTATGGCTATTTATGATACTTATTATTGCTGATGCCCTAACAAATTTTAGTACTTTTTCAACTCTTCCAAGTTTTCTTATTGCTTTTGCTTTGGCAGTGATTGCAGCGAATCTTGGAGTTACCAAACTAATCTCCAATCTTATAACAGCTGTCTTTGGCTCTTTTGTTACTGGTATCATTATAGGGTTGATTATTTTAGGAATTATAATTGTGCTTAAGGTTACTGGAGAAAAATTTAAACAATCAAGGGAAAAGGCAAAGGAAGAGAAAAAAGAAACAGTATTCAAAAAGGCAGAGCTTCAGACAAAAATGGTTGGAGAGGCACTCAAATAATAAAATCTTTTCAGCAGTCCATAGAAATATTTAAAAATAGGCACTGCTTGGATAGAATATGAAGTTGAAAAAAGTGGTGAACAAAAAGGGTTCTGTACTAACTGATAATTTAATCTGGATAATTCTTGGTTTACTATTGCTTGTTTTATTATTATGGTTTACAATTCCACAATTTAGAGATATAATGTCAAAGATATTTGGATTTGCAACAGACAACAAAGACACAGTCACACAAAACTGCAATATTCAATGCAGTACATTGCAGAAAAACGCATACTGCTGTGTAACCAAAACTTTGAAAATAGAAGGACAGGCAGATAGGACAGGTAACTGTAAGGATTGGAAGATTGACGGGACACTGCCTAATATAAACTGTGATCCAAATTTCTGTGAAGGCACAACTTGTTAATCTCTATAAATTGACTGGATGATTAGTCCCCAATAATTTGCTAATCCTTAATCTTATGGATTCTTAATAATTCATATGGTTTATTTATGTTAGTTCTATTTATACGGCTCATTAATAGTGAACTTTAAATATTCTTTTTTCTTATTGTTTTTATGATTTTTAAAAAGAATGGTGTAAAAGGACTTACATTACTTGAAGCTGTTCTTGATATAATAATCGCTGTGCTTATTATAATTATCTTATTTTATGTTTTTTCTGCTGTTTTTGGAATATTTTTTGGAGACAAGCAAAAAGCCCAGGCAACAGGCCAGTTAGATGATATCATGAGAACTTTACAAGCAGTAAAGCTGACAGGAGACAAGTTCGGCTTTCTTTTACAGAATCCTACTGGATGGAGATTTGTTAGTTTTGTAAACGGAGCAAATGATAATGCTAAAATCTCTTTATCTTGTGGTTCTGGCAATTGTGTATGCATCTGCCCTAAACCTACATTTGGAAAAGCAAATTGCCCAGAAGGGCAGTGCAAAGTAATTGATTATCCTTTAGTTTTTAATGATGCTCCTTTTGCTATTCCAATAGAAATTAAAGATTACTGTATTCAGCTCAAGAATAATAAGTTTGTGCTTACTGAAGGAGAAAAATGCGATTCTCCTACTAATTTAAACAGCCTTTTAGCCGAAAAAAGAAGCTTAGACAAGATTTCGGGTGTTATGGAATCTGCTTCAACTCACAACATAAATGCAAAATTTAGTGATACAAAAAGATGTGAGTGCGGAACCGAGTGCAAGAACTATGCAAACTTAATTCTTCAAAATTCTGAATCAAATGAAATTCCAGATGCATTGCTTGTTGTTGCAATTATGATTCAAGAATCTAGCTGTAAGGCAGACTTCAAAACTGCATCAAGTTTTGGTTTACTCGGAATTGGAAACATTGTTGGATGGGAAAATCCAGAAACAAATATAGCAGAAGGAATTAAAAAATTAAAATCAAGTTATGACTTGGTGCAAGACAAGCCTGCAAATTATGACCCATATAAATGTGGATATAAATATGAAGATGCATGGCAGAGAGCTGTCAGAGGGTATAAAGGTTATGAATGTAGTGACTTGAATTATGCTGATGATGTTTTTGAAAGATATTCGCAGCTAGTTCAGGTAGCTAATAAACAAACCGTTGGACAATGACAAAAATAAGAGCTAGAGAGATATTGTTTAACTGAAAAATGAAAAAACAGAGCTATAGAAGAATGTCTAACTGGAAAATGGAAAAAAGAAGAGCTATAGAAGAATGTCTAACTGAAAAATGAAACAAGCACAAATAGACATAGAAAGATTGGTTAAATTTTTAATCTGGATAATTGTTATTATTACGGCAGGGGTTGCTGTAAACTTCTTGCTTAAAAGATTAGGTGTTTTATAACATGAGTAAAAATAAAAGAGGAATTGAATCAAGCACGCTTGTTGCAATAATTATTATAATAATTGGATTTGCTATTCTTCTTATCTGGTTTAGTTTTTTCAAACCGACAGATATTATTGACAAGGAAACTTGCAGACAATCAGTTACTCTAAGAAATATTCCTCTTATTGGAACACCCCAGCATTTAGCCCCATTAAAATGCAAAACTCAGCAAATAACAATTGAAAAAAACCAATATAAGACAGATGATTCAATAAGACAAAAAATAGCTAATGAGATGTATGACTGCTGGTGGCAGTTTGGTGAGGGAAATATGAATCCATTTACAGCAACATCTTTGCAACTTGCTAGCCTGGCTGGAGGAAAAATGGCCTGTGGTATTTGTTCTATAATAACATTTGATGATAAATTAAAAAAAGAAGGGCAGCAAGGAAAGACATTTAACATAGTTGATTATATGCAGAATAATAATGTTCCAACAAAAGATATAACTTATTTAGAATATTTTACCCAAGAAAAAGAATGGAAAACAGATGTTAGGGTTTCTCCTGTTAACCCTCAACTTGATTATGCTGTTATATTTTTTGATTTCCGTCCAGATGATTTTGGAACAGTTCTGGCTAAAGACGCAGCAGTTGGTGGAGCAATTATATTTGGAACATCTCAGCTTCCTGGAGGCTCAAAGCTTCTCGGAGGAATAGGAAAACTTGTTACAAGCACAGTATACGGTAAAATAGCTGCTGGTGCAGCATTAGTTGGTACAATTGTAGTACAAGCATGGGTGAATGGTGGCGAAGCAGGACTTGCGTTTGCAAAATGCAGAGGAGACATTAAAGGATGCCAACAAGTTATTTTAGTTCCTTATGATGCAGCAGCGGTTTCAAGTTGGTGCAAGAATATACAAACTATTCCTTAAAAATCAGGATAAGGAATCGGGGCCTTTGGTTCTAAAGAATTAAAATCATAATACCCAATACCTAATCTTGTAGTCTGTACTGGAGTAGTTTTATTTGTGCCGATTATTATTCTAACTGTTTTTCTTATGTCTTCTCCTATATTTCCCTCTCTCCATCTAGCAGATATAAGAACAGATGGAGCAATTTCTGTTTTAACTTCTAATTTTTTCTCATTTAATTTCTTCCAGTTTCTATTTTGTTGCCTTAATGTAAAAAGATACACTGGATCTGAAGGTTCATATCCAGTCGTTAATCCTGCTATTTCATCTAAAGAGTCAACATCACAATCAAATCTAAAGATGTATAAATCTCTTGCAACTCTTCTTGCATCATTTGAAAGTAACTCTCTTATTTTATCTTTATCTGGATTTTTTATTCCTTTTAGAGTATAAGAAGGACCCGTTATTCCAAAAAGCGGCGAATTGCTTACATACTCTTCACCATGCACCGTTCCCGGTCTGTTATAATTTTCAGTTGATTCAACTCTTGATTCTAGAGGAGATGAGGGTTTTGCCCTTGGTGCTGATGGTGTTAATCTTTTTTCAGTATTAGCTCCAGGAGTATAAACTTCTATCTGACTATAGTCAATTCTTTTTTGTGGATGGGTTTTTTCTTTTGTTGGTTGGAATATTTCTTCTTCTAATCTTAGAGATCTTGGTTGACTCTGTCTTACTTTAGCCTGCATACTCTGTCTTCTGTTTGCATTTATCCATTCATTTTCTTTGTACGCTGTCCCTAGCGCATATAGCACCCCTAGGCCAACAAGTACCTCTATTCCAATCATAAGTTTTCTGCCCAATTTCATTCTTTGTTCTCTTGCTCTGATTTTATAAACCTTTCTTTTTACATAATTTTAGATATTTTGTACTTAGTCTTATTTTATTGGCTTATTAATAGTGATATTTAAATATTCTTTTTCCTTCTGCTTTTTATGGTTAGAAAAAAGAGAGGTCAGGCAGAGTTATTCCCTTTTTTAGGTTGGTTAGTGCTGGGAATATTCTTTTTAATAGCTTTTCTTTTTTTTGTAAATTCTGCTGGAAAAGGAACGAATATTAAAGAACAAGTGCTTGCAAAGAAAATAGTTATGATTATTAATGAAGCAGAGCCAGGAACAGCAATAACTTTTCCTATAGAAAATTTTTATGTTTCTATTGATGGTACGACATTGACTGTTAAAACAGAAAGAAGCTCTGGATACAGTTATGATTTTTTCTCTAATTATAATATCAAACCAGAGACTAATGGAGGGTATCTGATCATAAAGGTAGAATGATTAAACTAAAAAATAAGAGAGCAGATGCAAGCGGAGATTTTTTGCTTATTCTGTTTAGATTAATAATGGCAGGAATTGTAGCTGTTGGAATTATTCTTTTGACCGGAATTTTATACGCAAAGCAGTTTGATGTTCGCCCAGTTGAGGCAAATCAGCTTAGCGAGAAAGCAATTTCTTGTCTAAACTCTGATTATTCAAATTTTAATAAAGATTATTTAAGCAAATGTTTAACACCTGATAGAAATGAAGAGTATGTGAACCTTACAATTATTGATTCTAGCAGGAAACAGGAATCTGTATATCTTGGGGAGCGTACAATGGAAGAAACATGTAAAATTGCTGGGAAATTCAGAACAAAGCCATGGTGTCAGAAAAGCATTTACTATGTTTTTTTGAAAAAAGTAGATTCAAATGAGCAAGTAACACTAAAAGTACTTGTTGGTATAGGCAAAGCAGAGAAAAATGTCATATAAAAAAGAAAAAAGAGCAATTGTAGGTAATCTTCCAGTAATGATGATGGCAACAATAGCAATAGTAATTCTCTTAGTTATCTTTTTGGTTATTGCATCTCTAACAAACCCATTAAAAAAAGTGGATAAAGAAACTCTTAGCATTAAAAATAAAGATATGGCTTATCAGTCACTTAAAAATTATCTTAAAACAGAAATAGAGATTGAGAAAAACGGAATTAAAGGAAAAATTGCAATTGCAGAACTTATTGATGCATTTGCTTTTGACAGTAGTTTAGGAGACAAGTTAAAACAAGAAACAGAGAATACTCTTTCACCTACATTTAGCAATTGTTATGAAGTTAGAATTCCATATTTTAATGGAAAACCTTATTTTGCTAGCTCTGGAGAAGCAGGATATTTTTCTGCAGGTAACTCTCTGACTTTTGATGATTATGCTGAGATAATTATTCCAGGCTCAATTTCTAGAGAACAAAAAAATATAGCAGTTAGATTGTCACTTGACACTAACTGTTTAGGAGTTGAAAATGAAGAGGAATAAAAAAGCAAAAGTCTTTTCATTATTTTTAATATTCACAACACTGTTTGTATCTGGATTTGTCTTTTATTTGTATGCCACAGAAGGTTCAAAAAGAGTTCCTCAACTTTTAGCTTCAAATGAGCTATCTGATTTTTATAGAAAAATTGACTCATTTAAATTTTTTAGCCAGGAATCTGCACAAATTAATGCTAATGCTGCATTTTCTGATTTGCTAAGCAATTTTGAATTCGCTGGGCCTACATGTAAAGGAGACAATGGATATATTAATTTCTGCAGTATTGCTTCTCAGAATGAAATTGAGAATTTTTTTGAAACTAACTTTTTAGATAATTTTAATAAACAAATTAAAAACTATCCTTATGAACCTTTTAATAAACTGCAATATTCTTTAGATATAACTCAAGACACACTTGATTTAAATGCAAATAAAATTGATATAAAAGAGGACATGACAGAATCTTCTATTATTTTTTCATTTGACCCCTCTTTTAAATTTTCTTCTGATACTATATTTTTTGATTTTAATGAACTTTACAATCTGGCTGTTCAGTGCAAAGCCAAGGCAACAGAAGCAGCAATTGCAGACTGCATGAAATTCAAAAATTATGATGTTAAAGTAAAAGTAGAAGGAACCAAGGTTTTCTTTGATTTATCTGCTCCCAATTCAAAGCTTGAAAATGAAGCAGGTTCTGTTGGTATAGATAAAATGACTATTAAGTTTTTCTTAGAATAATATCTTTTTTAACATCATAATACTTATAAACACTTTTTATCTTTCTTAGGCATGATAAAGGCAACATTCGAGCAACTTGTCGAGATTATTTCCAGGCATTCTGGGGTTCCTCAAGATGAAATAAAAAGAATGGTTGAAGCTAAAAGAGCAAAACTTTCTGGCCTGATTAGTAAAGAAGGAGCAGCTCAGGTAATTGCTGCAGAGTTAGGAGTTTCTTTTGATAGGCAAAAAGTAAAAATATCTGAAATACTCGAAGGAATGAAAAGAATCTCTGTTACTGCTCGAGTTTTGCAGGTTTTTCCTATAAGAGATTATTCAAAAGGAAATATTTCTGGAAGAGTTTTGAATATTATGGTCGGAGATGAAACAGGAAGCATTCGTGCAGTATTTTGGGATACCAACCATATTACTATGTTTGAATCTGGGAGAATAAAAGAAGGCTCTACTATTGAGATTAAAGATGCAACCTTACGAACAGGAGAGTTACATCTAGGAAGTATCTCAAAACTTTCTTTAAGCGACAGAGTAATTGATGCAAATGTAATTAAGAAAGAAATTTTGCATGAAAAAGTTCTTGCAGAACTGAAGGAGAATGAAAAAGCTAAAGTCAGAGCTGTTGTTGTCCAGACATTTGAACCAAGATTTTTTTATACATGCCCGGAATGTGCTGGCAGAGTTGTTCAAGATGCAGAGAAGTTTTCTTGTGCAAAGCATGGAGCAGTTGTTCCAATTAAGAATATAATTTTTACAATGGTTCTTGATGATGGCACCGAAAATTTAAGAGCAGTAAGCTTCAAAGATGTTGTCCAGAAGCTATTCAATGCTTCTGAATCAGAAATTACAGATATTAATTTTTTCCTGCAGAAAAAGAACGAAATTATTGGAAAAGAATACTGGCTTGAAGGTCGAGCTCGCCAAAACAAAATGTTTAATAATATAGAATTTGTTTTAAACTCTGTAGAGGAAGTTAAACCTCAGGAATTGATAGAAAGATTAGATAACAAATAATAGTTAATCAAGATAAAGAACTGGATGATTAGTTCCTAACATTTGCAACCAATCATGCGGTTGATTATATTATCTTTATAATAAAAGAGGTAAAATGATGCTGAGAACGCATCTTGCGATGTCTTTATTTATTGCAGCACTATTTTGGCATTCTATATCAGACAAAATTTTGTTTTCTGTTTTACTGATTTTTGCCACAATAATTCCAGACATAGATTCAGCGAACTCGTACATAAGCAGCAAATCAAAGCCTATTTCAAAGATACTTGGCTTTTTTACCAGGCATAGAGGATTTTTCCATAGCATGACCTTTGCATTTGTTTTATCTTTAATCATTGCAATATTTGCTCCGATAATTGCTCTTCCTATATTCTTGGGTTATTCCTTACATATTTTTGCTGATTCATTCACAAAAGAAGGAGTACAAACTTTATGGCCTTTGAGTTACCGAACAGAAGGCAAGTTTAGAACAGGAAGCTGGTTTGAATATATTTTAATTGGAATCTTCTTGCTATTGACTGCTTCTATAATTCTTTATGGTTAGATTAATTATTAACTAACAAGCCGCAAGATGGCTTGCATTAGTGCCAAAGTGTTCAGCTTTGGCTTATAACTAATACTGGGGGCCTTTTAATGATACAAACAAGACTTTTAATATAGATATTCTATTGGAATAATGCTTTTAAATTTGGAAAATAGCAATTTTACATGGCTGACAAAGCCAGAACATAAAAATAGTCTATTAATTTAAAATGGCTGACAAGGAAAAAGAAAAAAAAGAGTATAAGCTAACTGATCTTCCAGGAGTTGGCGCTACAACTGCTGTGAAACTTGAGGAAGCAGGAATAACTGATTTAATGAGTATTGCTATACTCTCTCCTGCAGAGCTTTCTTCTACTTCTGGCTTGACAGAAGTTGTTGCAAGAAAAGCAATTCAAGCTGCAAGAAAAATGCTTGATTTAGGATTTCAAGATGCTTCTCAAGTAGAAAAGAGTAGGCAAGAAGCTGTTCGTATTACTTCTGGAAGCAAGAACTTGGATAATCTACTTGGAGGAAGAGGTGTTGAGAGTAAGGCTATAACAGAAGTTTATGGAGCTTATGGCTCTGGAAAAACACAACTTGCTCATGTGCTTGCTGTTACTGTCCAATTGCCTAAAGATAAAGGAGGAGCAAGCGGAAAAGCAGTTTATATTGATACAGAAGGAACTTTTAGGCCTGAGAGAATAAAACAGATTGCAGAAGGTTTAGGGTTAGATGCAAATAAAGTTATGAAGAATGTCATGGTTGCAAGGGCATTTAATTCAGACCATCAAATACTTTTATCAGAAAAAGTAGGCGAAATGATTAAAGAAGGAGAGCCTATTAAACTTTTAATCATAGATTCTATTACTGCACATTTCAGGGCAGAATTTGTAGGAAGAGGACAGCTTGCAGACAGACAACAGAAATTGAATCAATATCTACATAGTCTAATAAGAATGGCAGAGCAGTATAATGTTGCCATTTACATTACTAATCAAGTAATGGCAAATCCCGCTGTTATGTTTGGAGACCCAACAACTGCTATTGGTGGCCATATACTCGGGCATGGCTGTTTGACTGCAGATTCTTTAATCCAATTGGGGGATGGAAGAATTATAGAATTATCAAGGATTTTATCCCAAGATAAGGTAATATCCTCTAACTTTAAAACACTTAAATTAGAAAATTCAGACTGCAGATTATGCTTTATCAATCCTTCTGTAAATGTTTTGTATAACATAAGATCAAATTCCTTAATTAAATCTTCTAGTCTGCATAGATTTTTTTGTATAGACAATTTTAAAATCGTTGAAAAAGAGGCAAGAGAGCTTAAAAAAGGAGATTTTATTGCTCAAGCATCTAGAATAAGCATTGAAGGACAAGTTCAAGAATTACCAGTAATCAAGCAGCAACCAAAAGTTTTTAAATTGTCTAAGGAAGGAAAGGAGAAAATTAAAGAACTTGGAAAAGACATGAATAGAATAGAAATTTGCAAAAAAGTTGGAATTAAACCAAGACAATTACGCAGAATTTTGAATCAAGATTATTGCACTACAGAACAAACAATAAAATCATTTGAAAATAATCTCGGGCTTGTTTTAATGCAACATACAATTCCTTATGAGACTTCAAAACACAGAAATATACTCTTGCCTCAAATTCTAACACCACAATTATCCCAGATTTTCGGATATTTTTTAGGTGATGGTAATATAGAAAAGTACAGCCTAAGATTCAAGGATAGTAGGCTAGAAGTTTTAGAAAATTATAATCAACTTTTTAAAAATCTTTTTGGCATAAATGGAAAAATAAATCATGTTAGCAATAAAAATTGCTATCAACTATCTATAAATTCTGTTGAAATTATAGAATTATTCAAAAGAACTTTGCCCTTTTTAACAGATTTGATATCTAAAAGCCAGAATGATTGTGTTGCATCATTTATAAAAGGTTTTGTTGATGCAGAAGGCTATATAAACAAGAAAAGAGCAAGAATAACAATTTCTCAGAAAACTGATAGTATATTAAGATACCTTCAGCTTTTGCTTTTAAGATTTGGGATAAGGTCTTTTTTGAGGAAAAGAAATGATAAAGAAGGTTTTTTATTAGAGATAAGGGATAGAGATGTTGTATCTTACAGACAGATAGGGTTCTCTGCTTCTGAAAAACAAGCAATTTTAATGAGATGGGCTAGAGAATACAGCAAAAAGTATACTAAAGAGGTTATCCCGATAAGAAGAGAGTATATAGAAGATTTGTTAAGATGCGCAAATTTAAAACCCTCAAGAATTATAAAAAGCAGACCTAAAAATCAGCAATATATCAACTCTAAAGAGCTGGATGCAGCTATAAATGCCTTATTAAACCAGGATATGGGGGATTTACAGATAAGAAAGAAGATAAATTTTTTGATTAATTTAAGAAATTCAGATATAAGATTTGAAAGAATAAGGAAAATATGGCAAGAGAAAAATTCTCAGCCAATGTATGATTTAGAGATAGGACATGAAAATTATATAGCTAATGGGTTTATTACGCATAACAGCACATACAGACTATATTTCAGGCGAGGAAAAGCAGGAAGTCGTGTAGCTAAAATGATTGATTCTCCTAACTTGCCCGAGAGCGAGACTATATTTTACATAACTACTGCTGGCTTGAAGGATGAAGAAGAGAAATAAACTATACTATCTTATAAAATTCTAAAACACCAGCAAATTTTTCATTTTTCTTGCCGTAGTTGTTAAATGTATGCAAAAGGATAATATCTGCTCCTGATTTTTCTGCCTTTTTTCCACAAAAATCTATTACATCTGCCAATGACTTGCAGCCTTTCCAATGGAAATAACAATACCCTGGATAAGGCCTGCATATCTTTAATCTTTCCCTTGTTTCATGCGGAATTCCACCATCTTTTCCATTTTTTATGTAAAGAGAAATCTTTTTTCCATTTCTTTCAACCTCAATTTTATGAGATATTTCATTTATACTTTCTAATCTTTCAACCATCTCTTTAATCTTACTTGAACCTTGTTCTATTGTCTGCTAAGTCTTTTAAAATATTTTCAAGAACACTTAGCTTTGTATCTTGATTTCTTCCGTTTACTCCTGCTTTAAGTCCATATTCTTGCACTATTCCATCAAATCTTGGTGAATTCGGAACATTTAATCTGACAGAGAATTTTCCCATATATTCTTCAGTGTATGTTGGTTCAAATATAACTTCTATTCCATTATAATCTCCTTTTTTATGCCATCTACTACTTTTATTGTCATATCCTTGTTTCTTAAGCAAACTTTCAACTGCCTCTTGCCTTGCTGCTAGGGTGAGTCTATATATCATTTTATCATATCTCAAGATTTGTATTTAAAATATTGCATACTTTTTCTTAACATTTGTTATATTTTGGCCTATTTTAAGCTTATAAATTAAACAAATGTTTATTTTGAAGAAAAGTTTATAAACTAGCTACTTTTTATATTTTTATGAAAATAGATAATACAGACAAGAAGATAATTAATGCCCTTATTGATAACTCAAGGCTTTCATGTAGAGAGATTTCCAGAAAGCTTAGGCTGAATGTTGTAACTGTACTTAATAGAATGAGAAAGCTTGAAAAAGAGGGCATTCTCAAAAAATATACTGCAGAAGTTGATTATAAAAAAATAGGATATGACATTGAAGTAGCTATCGATATTAAAATTTCAAAAGGCAGACTTTTTGAAGTGGAAAAAAAGATTGCTTCGCATCCGAATGTTTTTCTTGTCTATGATTTAACAGGGGAGTCGGACGCGCTTATTTTTGCGAGATTTCCTAGCACTCAGGAAATGGATAATTTTCTTAAAGATATACAAAAATATGATTTTGTTGAAAGAACCCATACAAGGCTTATTCTTAACAGATTGAAAGAAGGCCATATGAAATTTTTCTAAAAAAGGGCTTTGCGCATAAATGGGATTAAATATAGGTTATTCTAAAGCTAATTATGTACAAAGCTTAAAAAAACCAAAAGGCTTATAAAGCATCTTTTGTGTCTATTCCTGATTAATAGACGTTAATTAAATATTAAAAATTGTTAAAGAAGAAGCTATATACAAATTAGACTTTTTCTTGGAGATTTAAATGGTATT
>JACRHU010000023.1 GCA_016211995.1 Candidatus Pacearchaeota archaeon | reverse complement strand
TCTTTTTCTTTAGTTTCATACTGGCTTTACAGAGCCAGTAAGAATATTTAAATATATCGTTTTCTTAGAGTTATCATGAAAAAGGTAAGCATTATAGTATATCATCTGAGCAAAGTTAATTCGGGGCAAAAAACAGCAATTCAGCGAGCTTTGAATGGTTATATAGACCATTCAAATAATCAATCTTACACTTACAAAAGAAAGGGGGTATTAGAACAAATTCCTTGCAAGAGTATTAATAAAGGGGTTGTTTTAGTAGAGTCCAAGGATAAAATGAAGGTTATATCTATTCTTAGAAAGCGTAGAGCCAGTATAGAAGTTATTAATCTCTATGCTAAAGGCAGTTTGTTGCATTAATCATGCAACACAGTTCTGTAAGCACAAAATATATAAATCGTAAGTTCTTATAGTGCCTATTAAAAGAGGGCATAAAATATCATGAAAAAAATATACTGGATATTTACAATATTAGTCTTGATAATATCTGTTTTAGCCATAGCGTCAATAACAATTTTTCCAAAATCCGTTAATGCTGCTGGATGCTGTCAGTGTTCTAGTCCAGGATGTTGTGTTGATATAGAGGATATTGGATTTTGCGACACTGCCTGTGGTACTTTTTGTGGTTTTCCTGGTGGTACGGGCTGGGAGGGGTATACCTGTTCTGCAGGAATATGCGTTCCAGAATTTAAGGACTATCTACAGATGATTATTGGAGGAGTTATTATACTTGGTGCTTGCCTTTTCTTTTTCAGAAAGAGGTAATAAGGTAATAGGCTAATTTTTTAGGAAATTCTAGGGAAGTCTAACAAGTCAATAATGTATAGTTAATATCCCACAATTCTTGACTGAATTCATAGAGTTTAACTTAGCCCCTTTCGTGATAATAAAGTTCCCTTAGTTTTACCACACACTAAAGCTTCAGAAACTTAAGTTTCTGAAAGTCATTAAAAATCTTTGATTTTTGAGATGTGTGGTTTGTTAGGAACTTTAGGATGCTCAGAAATGCAAAGCATTTCTGAGATAATAAAAATTAAATTAAAAGGGATTTATTTTTTTAGATATGCTTGGAATTCTGTTAATTTGAAATATGATAGTTGATTTTATCATCTGATTTTTAGGATAGGGTTTTAAAAAGAAAGGTTTTTATAACATTCTATAGTCTGTTAAACATGAAAAAGAGAAAAAAACGAAAAAATAGAGTTAGAAAATATTTATATCTTGCTATTTTTATAATTCTCCTATTAATTTTGGTATTCTTTTTGACCAGTCCAAAAAAGAATGATTTAAATAAGACTGGAGACAAAGTTGGAAAATTTTTTTCAGGATACATAATATATGTAAACAATAGCTATGAAATATTAGATATAAGACAAGATGACAGTGTCCTTATCACGAAGGTTCGATTAAATGATAATCCTAATCATACTAGTACTTTGTACAGCTCTTTTGATGGAAAAATGATAGCCTTGCTTGTCATTAAATTGAATAGCACTTCTGAAGCAAAAATTAATGATTCATTAAGATATATTGAGAATAATATTCTTGACAATAAGTATAAAACAGAATTACTTAATTTTAAGGAAGATAGCGGGCTTTTATTGCTAAATTTAAGCATTAGCAACAAAACTTACCCTGTTTATTTAACAAAAAATGGCAGATATCTATTCTTAAACTATTTTTTAGATGAGCCGGTTAAAAAAAGCAAGGTATTAGAACTAGATTATTTTAAGATGTCTCATTGCCCCTTTGCAAGAGAATTTGACCCTGTCCTGGGGGGTAGCATAGCTAACTTATCCAGTTATATAGACCTGACAATTAATTTTATCGGGCCATTTTATAGTGAAAATGCAGGCCATGACGACATGACTGATTTTGATTTGGCAATAAAAACGCTCTGCGCGCAAAAATATTACAAACCTAAACTAATGGACTATGTTATATGCCTCAATAAAGGAGCTGATTTATGGGAGAATTGCTCAAAAAGCCTGAACTTCGATATTAGCTTATTAGAAGATTGTCATAAAAATGAGGGCATAAAACTTTATAATGATAATTTGGTTAACTCAAAAATTCAGGCAATAGCTGGAAGCCCGTATCTTCTTGTAAATGGAAAAAGTTATAGGCTAAATAAGACTAA
Source organism: Candidatus Pacearchaeota archaeon (assembly GCA_016211995.1). Lineage (GTDB taxonomy): Archaea > Nanobdellota > Nanobdellia > Pacearchaeales > DTIR01 > JACRHU01. The sequence goes on along the minus strand of JACRHU010000023.1, from coordinate 816 downwards.
AGAGGAGTTAACAAAATATTTATGTCTTGCAATAGAAAATCCGCCGGAGTATTGCAGCTTTGCACATAAATGAGTATAAGCTCATATTGTTCTAAAGCTAATTATGTGCAAAGCTGTGTATTGCGCAGAGTTCATAAGCTAAAGCGAGTTATTGGCTTAGTTGAAAATCTCTGTTTAATCAGTAAATATCTATACGCCTAAGCTGATACCTTAGGCACAATGCAAGCCTATCAATCGGCTTGAACCTTAACAACTACTTTTTCAACAGAGCCCTAGTTATTTTCTAATGAATTTTATAGCTATTATCCAAAAAACTATGAAATAGACTATAAAAAGAAAAATTCCTATGTTAGTATGGAATAACCCTACTGCAAAATCTTGGGAATAGAATACCCCAACAAGAATTGTCAGATAAACCCTTAGAATATTAACTAAAAATACACCAATTAGGCCAGGGATATAAGCAAACAAAGCATTTTTCAGATTCAATTTTCTCCAGTTGAAAATTAAAAGAGAGGTGTAAAGGAGAAGGAAATAAGCAATTCCTTCAATCCCAGAGCAGGTTTCAATTATTCCCACAACAAAATTTCTTGCGCCAATCCAAGGCACGCCATCTTTTATGAATACTCTAGGTTTGAGCATTGATATTTTAAGCAAAAGATAAACAGAGGCAGTCACTGTCTTTGAAAGCAGAAGCCAATAGCTCCTAAGAAAATCTGCAAACCAATAAACAATTAAGGAAAAAGGAATTGCAAATAAAAATTCTGTTTTAGCTTTTATAAAGGCATTTTTAAAGAAATCAATTCCAAAAACAGC
>JACRHU010000022.1 GCA_016211995.1 Candidatus Pacearchaeota archaeon | reverse complement strand
GAACATAATACTTTATTCCAACTTGACTTATCCACAGCTTTTAACTCATTCCCAACTCTAATCATATCAAATCAAAATATCTTATACCTTTATATAATTTCCTATAGTATCAAGTTTAATCGCACTTCGTGCGAGACCTAACTCCATTTCATTATCTCCCACAGCAACGCTTATATTTCTTTCCACTACCACATGGACATGGTGCATTTCGACCTATCCTTTCTTTAACTATTGGTAATGGAATTTCATCTTCTTCTATTTCTTCAAACATTATTTCTCCACAATCCGGACATATCACTATTCCATCTTTATCTCTTTCTACAGCACAACCATCTTCCCATGTTTCTATTATGTAATTATGGCTATGCTGCTCTACTGATGAGTTCTTCCTGCCTATTATCTTCTTCAACCATTTTAACATCTATTATTTCTCCTGTTGGAATTTTCTCCACATTATTATATTTACATTCATATAAATCATATACTGTAACCCCACCAACTACTATTTTCTCTAATATCATTTCTTCTTTGCATTTACTGCATCTTAATGGATCTATCCCAAATGTCTCTATCATCATCTCACGATATTTTATATGTCCTGATAATATTTCTACTACATCAATTTGACTCCTTTCTATCCTTCCTTCAGATTCTAAATGTTCTTCAATTATTCTTTTCATTCTTTTACGCTGATTCCTCGCATATAATCCATAATACCTTATCATCTTAAATCCTTCTTCAGGTATATGTTGTATCATTCGCTCTATAAATTCTTGCGCACTTGTTTCTATTACTTCCCTTTCCTTACTCATCCGTGAATTATACCAGTACCTTACAACCTTACCATCATATTTCAGTATCCTTTTGTATGCTATTGACGGACTTACTACATATTTTATCAAATACCCAACTATATCTTTCTTCCTTAATTTCTCCTTCTTTGCATATACTATGAATCCTTTTGGATATTTTACAAAACATTCTTCTATTATTGCTTTTTTTTCCTTTGTCTTTGGTAACTTTTCTCTTAATTTTGTTAGTAACCAATATTGCCATTTCTTACTTAATATATTTGTGTCTACATAATTTGCATCTTCCCATTTTTCACTTCTTATCCCGCCTTCCGTCATTAATAAATGTATGTGCGGATTAAAATTACTCGCTCTTCCTGATGTCTGTATTACCATTATTATTCCTATCTTTAATCCTTTTGTCTTTTTTACTGAATTCATACTTTCATCTATTACTAATGCTCCTGCATCTGCTACTACTTTTAATAATGAACGATCATTGTATATTATACCCCATAATTGTCTCGGCATTGTCAACACTACATGCCTATGTAATACTCCTCGAAACATTCTTCCTTTTATCGCCTCTGATAATTCCCTTATCCGTTTCCTACCGCATGATAAACAAAATCTGCTTTTACATGTTAATCCAACTTTTTTCCTCTCTTTACATCTCGGACATATATGTTCTGAATAACCTTTTGTAATATCTCCACAATCTATCATCTTTTCCACATCTCTACTCTCTACTTCTCTTATTCTATGACTATTCTTATATCCTTCCCAATTATCCTTAAATATTTGTTTGAATGTCTGTTTATCTTCATAAACTTTATCTTCTTTGTAGGTCATCTATTGAACATAATACTTTATTCCAACTTGACTTATCCACAGCTTTTAACTCATTCCCAACTCTAATCATATCAAATCAAAATATCTTATACCTTTATATAATTTCCTATAGTATTAAATTAGCGCACCTTTGGTGCGGACTTTTATTCATCAACATATTTCATCACTTCATTACATTTAGGACAAGTAAGTGTTGGATATACTCCTTTCTTACAGCCCTGTGAAAAAAAATATGCATCAACAACAATATCTTCTACCTGAGTCTCATAAACACACGAAATACATCTGTATTTGTACCATTGACTCGGTGTATTGAATGGTAACTTTTGTTTACGAGATTCATCCATAAGCATATTCTTTTTCTTCTTCACTAAAAAAATTATCCCAATTATTTATTATCCACCCATATCTCGGATGCCATATCCCCTCAAATTCCATCTCTTTTCTACATTTACTACATCTTAATGGATCTATTCCAAAATCTTTCTTTATCCGTTCCCTATATCCTGTTACAAAATATGTGCCTGTAATTATTCCTTCTTTTTCTTTTATTATTTCTTTTATTTCTTCTCTTATTTTAGATGCTTTGCATGTGGCTTGTAGTCCATAATACCTTATCCTTTGAAATCCTTTCGGAAGTATATGTTGCACCATCCTTCCTATAAATTCTTGTGCTTCTATTTCCTCTTCTTTCCTTTTCTCTGTTATATGGTCATTATACCAATATCTAACTCTCTTTCCATCATATTTTATAATCCTTCTAAGAGATATTGGTGGACTTACTACATATTTCGCAAGATAATACGCTATACCTTTTCCTCCTGATGGAACATCTCCTTTTTCTATATATGCTACAAGCCCTTCAGAATATTCCTTCCAACATTTATCAATTCCTTTTTCTATCTCTTCACATTTTACATCTACGATACCTTCGGCATTCTCTCTCAACATTTTCAAAAGATGATATTGCCACTTGGTATGAAGTAGTTTATATTCGATAAACCCAAATTCTTTCCATTTACCTTCTTTTGTTATTCCTCCACTCGTACAAAGAATATGTAAATGTGGATTGTATCCACCTTTTCGTCCTGCTGTTTGAAGTACTACTACACTTCCTACTTCAACTGGCTTTTTAATCCAATAACTTACTACATCTTCAAAAAAATTATGACCTGTCTTCATAAACTTACTTAAAAGTTCAGCATTATGATAAAACCATTTCCTCAATTGCTCAGGAACCGTCAACACAACATGACGATACCTCATCCCACTGAAAAGAGCTTTACTTATATACTCTACCCATTCATCTCTATAAATCTTTGCACAAGAAAGACAGAAACTGCTTTTACAACTAAATGGAATCCTCTTTACTTCTCCACAAAAAAGACATCGGTAAACCATAAATCCATTCTCCGAATCTCCACATCCAAGCATCTTTTTAATCACACTATCATAATACTCTGTTTGATACTCAGAATTCATGCTCTGAAATTCACTCCAATACTCATTAAATATCTGTTTGAATACATTCTTGTTATGATTTGGAATCATTCCTGCATCATATCATATTCAAAAGTGTTTCATAATGCAACTCTTTCTACCCTTAGCCTATGCCTAAAAAGGAAATTCCTATATAATCAAGTTTAATCGCACTTCGTGCGAGACCTAACTCCATTTCATTATCTCCCACAGCAACGCTTATATTTCTTTCCACTACCACATGGACATGGTGCATTTCGACCTATCCTTTCTTTAACTATTGGTAATGGAAT
>JACRHU010000020.1 GCA_016211995.1 Candidatus Pacearchaeota archaeon | reverse complement strand
TTCTTTGGAGCTTTACACATAAATGTGCGCATTTCTGACATAAATCTATATTTTTCTAAAGCTAATTATGTGCAAAGCCGTTCTTTGGAGGCTATAGATTTATAAATTATCAATGCTAGAAATAAAAATGAAAAAGGTGCTAAAAATTATCTCAATAATCTTTCTGATTATTATTGTTTTGCTTATCTCTGTTTTTATCTATGTATACTATTTTTTTGTTTTTAAGGAAGTAAGAATCTGCATAACAAATGATATTGAAGACTCGAAATTGCAATGCACAAGCAATCAGCAATGCATTGATCAAGCAATTCAAAATATGAGTGAAGGCCAGCAACTTCTTGAAGATATCCCTAAATTTTTCAGTGAAACGATGATAGAGGCATTTAATACAGCAATTTATTGCGAAGGAACATGCAAAATTAAAAAAATGTATGGTATGGGGCTAGAAGGAGCAGGAGATGTTGTTGCTTGCAAACCAGATGAAAAAGAGATTGTTCTTAAAATAAGAGGTAAAGAAGGACTACAATTAATAAAATATATGCAAAAGACAGGAGAGCTAGGAAAATAAAAAGGCAATAACCGAATAAAAATCGAAAGATTTATAAATTAAAAGCCTTCATCATAATTGAAAAAAATGGTGATCGATGATAGTGAAGAAGACTATTTCGATGAGGAAGAAGATTTAGAATATCTAGATGACGAAGACGCCTCTTAGTAATATATTTAATTTCTTTTTTCTTTTTTGTTTTCCTTAGTTTAAGAAAGATTTTTATATTGTCTTTCTTATTTCTTTATATGAAAAAGGGTGTGGAATTTATACAAGTAGAAACAGAGCAATGGCATACTTTTAATTCATCAGATGTTATTAAAGCCTTTAAGTCAAGCGAAAAAGGAATAATAGAAGAAGAGGTTAAAAAGAGACTTGAACATTATGGTTTAAATGAGCTGAAGAAGATAAAAAAAGTTTCTCCTGTTAAAATATTTTTCTCTCAGTTTGCTTCTTTCTTTGTTTACATACTTATTTTTGCAGCAATTTTAACTATCATTCTCAGCGAGTGGATTGATTTCTATGTTATAATAGCAGTTATTCTTATCAATGCATCTCTTGGTTTTTTCCAGCAGTATAAAGCTGAAAAAGGAATAGAAAAGCTTAGAAAGATTTTCCAGCAGACTGCTAAGGTAATAAGGAATGGTTCTATGATTAAGATTGATCATACAGAAGTAGTTCCAGGAGATATTCTATATTTTGAGGCAGGAGATAAAATTGTTGTTGATTCTAGAATAATAAGTTGCGAAAACTTGCAGGTTAGCGAGGCTGTTTTGACTGGAGAGAGTATGCCTTCTCATAAAATTCCTGAAACAATAAAAGATTCAGTTGCACTTGCAGATCGCATTAATATGGTTTATGCAGGAACAACAGTAGCAACTGGCTATGGAAAAGCAGTAGTTGTTGCAACAGGAATGCATACAGAGTTTGGAAAAATAGCAATGAATATACAAGAGATAGTAGCTCCACCAACGCCATTACAAAAAAAATTAGAATTATTTACAAAAAAATTAGGAATTGTAATACTTGGCGCCTGTCTTTTATTCTTGATAATAGGTTTTGCATTTAAGCTAGACCAAATAGAGATACTTTTAACAGCAATTACACTGGCTGTTGCAGCTGTTCCTGAAGGACTTCCTATTGTTATTACTATTTCTTTAGCATTGACTGTTCAGAGAATGTTAAAGGTAAATACTCTTATTAGAAAGTTACCTGCTGCAGAAGGTTTAGGAGCAGTAACTGTTATTTGCTCTGATAAGACAGGTACTATAACTGCTGAAGAAATGCAGGTTACAAAGATCTTTTGCAATAACACATTTTTTGATGTTAAGGCAAGAGAGATTAAAGATGGAATAGAAAAGATAGAATATGAATTTTTCAAAGATAAAAAAATAATTGAACCTGTTGAAGAAAAAGAGTTAATGAAAATTCTTACAATCGGAATCTTATGTAATAATGCCAGATTTGAAAAAAAAGATGATACAGAATATGTTCTAGGAGACCCAACAGAAAAAGCTTTGCTTCTATCTGCAATGGGTGCTGGGCTGAATAAAGCAGCCATGACTCATGAAAATAAAAGAGTTAAAGAATTTTCATTTACATCCAAAAGAAAAATGATGAGTATAATTAGAGAGAAAGATGGAATGACTAGCTATGTTAAAGGCTCTCCTGAAATTGTTCTTGAAAGATGCAATAAAGAGCTTAGGATGGGTAGAGAGGTTCTTTTAAGTTCACAGAGAAAAAAAGACTTGCAGAAAAAATATGAATTAATGGCTGCATCTGCTTTACGTGTTTTAGCATTTGCCTACAAAAAAGTTAAGAAAACAGATATAGATGAAGCTGAAAATTCCCTTGTATTTGTTGGATTTCAGGGAATATTTGATTCTCCAAGACCAGAAGTGAAAGATGCAATAAGAATCTGCAAGGAAGCAGGCATACAAGTTAAGATGCTCACAGGAGATAATGCAATAACAGCTAAGGCTGTTGCAGAGATGATTGATTTGCATGGAGATATAATTACAGGTCATGAGCTAAAGCTGATGAATGATAGTAAGCTAGCAGAAAAAATAGAGAGAACAACAATATTTGCGAGAATTGACCCAGAAGACAAGTTAAGAATTGTCACACTACTCAGAAAAAAAGGGGAAATTGTTGCTGTTACAGGAGATGGTGTAAATGACGCTCCTGCTCTAAAACAAGCAGATATAGGAATAGCAATGGGAATAAGAGGAGCAGATGTTACTAGGGATGTTGCTGAAATTATTCTTTTAGATGATAATTTTTCAAGCATTGAAAAATCAATTGAGGAAGGAAGAAGGATAGAGGATAATATTAAAAATGCTATAAGTTTTATGGTTTCATTAAATTTTGTTGAACTTTTAGTTATCTCTGTTTCACTTATTATTGGGCTACCTCTTCCACTCCTTCCACTACAAATACTTCTAGTTAATATAATAACAGACAGCATTCCATCACTGGCAATAGGTGTTGAAAAAGCAGATAAAGATATTATGAAATCAAAACCAAGAAATGTTAAGCAAGGGTTATTAAGAGATAGATTGCCCGTCCTTACTGCCATTTTAATTTTTTCAACTTTGATTCTAATACTGATATTTGTACATTTTTTATATGTTACCGATATAACAAGAGCAAGAACAGTTATTGTAACCACTTTGATAATGCTACAGATGTTCCTTGTCTTGGGTTTTAGGTCATCAAGAACACTATGGGAGATAGGATTATTCAGCAATAAGCCATTAATTTATTCAGTAATTGTTGCGATAGGAATTCATCTAATCTTAGTTTACACTTCACTAAATAAATTATTCAATCTTGTTCCTCTTACACTTTATGATTGGATTTTCATAATTCCTATTTCATTGTCTGGACTCGTAGGGTTTGAGGTTTATAAGCATATCAAGAGAAGAAAAAAATAGAGCTTTGCGCATAATTAGCTTTAGAACAATATGAATTTATACTCATTTATGTGCAAAGCCAAAAAATAAAGTAACTCTAAAGTGATTTCGCTTTTTCTTTGCATATTTTAAACTGTAGAAATATTTAAAAAGAGTGAAAAGGGTTAACTTTTATAAATTCTTTAAAATGGGGATAGAAAAAAGGGTGCAGACAGATTTGAATCTGAGTGAAAATTCTCTTATCACTCTTGAAAGAAGGTATCTTAAAAAAGATGAAAAAGGAGCGGTAAGTGAGAGGCCAGAAGACATGTTTCAGAGAGTTGCTGAGAATATAGCCTCTGTTGATAAGACATATGGAAAATCAGAAGAAGAAGTGAAAAAAACAACAAAACAATTTTATCATATCATGTCAACTCTAGAATTCTTGCCTAATTCACCAACATTAATGAATGCTGGTAGAGAACTACAACAGTTAAGTGCGTGTTTTGTATTGCCAGTAGAGGATTCTATTGAAAGCATTTTTAATGCTGCTCGTGACGGAGCGTTGGTGCATAAATCAGGTGGAGGAACAGGATATAACTTTTCGAGAATAAGGCCAAAAGGGGATGTTGTTAAAAGTACAGCCGGAGTTGCATCAGGTCCTGTAAGCTTTATGTATGCTCCTAATGTTTATACAGATGTTGTCAAGCAAGGTGGAACAAGGAGAGGTGCTAATATGGGAATCTTGCGAGTGGATCATCCAGATGTTCTAGAATTTATACATGCAAAATCAGAACCAGATGAAAAAAACAGGGATATTCTTTCAGCAATCAAGAACAGAACAGGTATTGATGAACAACACCCTTACTATCAGATAATTAAAAAAATTTTGGTTGAAAAGACACAATTACAGAACTTTAATATCTCAGTGGCATTAACAAAAGAGTTTATGGAAGCGGTTAAAGAAAAAAAAGAATATGCTCTAGTCAACCCACACACAAAAAAAGTTGTTAAGAGGTTAGATGCAAATGAGGTTTTCAATAAAATTTGTGAATCAGCATGGATGAATGGAGAACCGGGAGTTATTTTTTTAGATACAATAAATGAAGCAAATCCAACACCAGCATTAGGACAAATAGAGTCTACAAATCCTTGCATTGTTGGAAGTACCTTAATTTCAACTGAATTTGGATTAATGCGAATGAAGGATTTAGTTGAGAAATATCCTGATGGAGGAATAAAAATAGCATTTGACAATAGAGTCCCGCTGCAAAATAGAAATAAAGATGGCACAATAAGTTTGATGCAATCCCTTCAAAAAGGGATTTGCTTTAATAAAATAACAAAAGCATTTTCTACAGGCATCAAAGAAACATATAAATTATTAACAAAATCCGGCTATGAATTAATTTGTACAGAAGACCATAAAGTATTAACAAATGAAGGCTGGATTGGAATAACAGAATTAGATCCTGTTAAGCATAAAATTTTTATACAATTTGGCGAGGGAAAATTCAATAATGATTATAGATTGCCATTTGAGTTTATAAATGAGTTCAAAGGGGGAAATGGCAAATCATACAGGCTAAATTTGCCTATTAATTGGAGCAAAGAATTGGGGCAGGTATTAGGGTTGCTTGTGGGAGATGGCTGGATAAGGGAAGGAAAAAATTGCCGGGTGGGGTTTACCTTTAGTAGAGAAGATAGAAATATTTTAGACTATCTTAGGCCCATTACTAATGGTTTTTATGGATCTGGTATAAATGAAATCTTTCGAGAGAATAATATCTATCATCTATCCTACCATAGTAAATATTTTGTGGAGTTTTTTAAGAAATTAGGAGTTAAAATTGCAAAGGCAGGTGAAAAGACTGTGCCAGAAGGCATTTTTACCTCTCCCAGAGAAGCTGTAATAGGATTTTTGCAAGGATTATTCACGGCAGATGGGACTGTACATTTTAAAAAAGGATTTTCTTCATATGTTAGACTTACCTCCAAGTCTAAAAAACTTCTTAAGGAGGTGCAAATTATTTTGCTAAATTTGGGAATAAAATCCCAAATTTATAACAGAAGCAGAAATAAAAGAATTTGTTTCAGCTATACCACCAAGAACAATAAAATTAAGAATTATATAAGTGATGGAATCTGCTTCGAATTAGAAATTTCGAGGGAGAATGTATTGCGATTTTTTAAAATTATTGGCTTTATGTGCGGAAAACATTCTGAAAAAATAAAAAATTTTTATACAAAAGGATATTATAATACATATTTTGAGGAAGAAATATTGGGCATAATCAAGAATGGAAAGGAAGAGGTATATGACCTGACAGAACCGGAAAGATTAAGCTTTATTTCTAATGGAATAATCTCTCTCGATTGTGGAGAGCAGCCTCTTTTACCTTACGAATCTTGCAATCTAGGAAGCGTTAACCTGGGAAAATTTGTAAAGGATAGAAAAATTGACTACAAAGGACTTGAGAGAGTTGTTAAAATTGCAGTGCATTTCTTAGACAATGTAATCGACGCCAATGTATACCCTATGAAACAGATAGAGGAGATTACAAAAGGCAATAGAAAAATTGGTTTAGGTGTAATGGGTTTTGCAGATATGCTAATCAAGATGAGAGTTCAATATGGTTCTGAAGAGTCATTTCAGATTGCAGAGTCTATTGCTAAGTTTGTAGATGAAAAAGCTAAAGAAGCAAGTCAGGAGCTTGCAAAAGAAAGAGGAGTTTTTCCAACTTTTAGAAATAGCATTTATGACAAGGAAGGAGAAAATTTTAAAACTGATTTACAATTAAGAAATGCCACTCTGACAACCATTGCTCCTACAGGTACTATCAGTATGCTCTCTGATTCTAGTTCTGGCATTGAGCCTTTGTTTGGTGTTACTTATACAAAGACAGTAATGGATGGTACAGTACTTTCCTATATTACATCCCAACTTGAAGAGATTTTAAAAGAAGAAAGTTTGTATAATCCAGAAATTGTAAGACAAATAAAAGAAAAAGGTGATTTAAAAAATATAGCTGAGATTCCAGAAGAAGTAAAAAGAATTTTTGTAACAGCGTATGATATTTCTGGTGAACAGCATGTGAGAATGCAAGCAATTTTCCAGAGATACGTTGATAATGCCGTAAGCAAAACCATTAATTTTAATAAAAATGCAACTGTGGATGATGTTAAAAAAGCATATGCTAGAGCGTATGAGCAAGGCTGTAAGGGAATTACTGTGTACAGAGATGGCAGTAGAGATGTTCAGGTAATAGAAGTTAAAAGAGATGAAAAAGTGACAATGGAGAAAAGGCCGAAGGAGCTTTTAGGAATAACAAGGCGCGAAAGAGTAGGACAAAATAAAACAATTTATGTTACAAAGAATTTTGCTCCTGATGACCAAATAGAAAAATTAATAGATTTAATTAAAAGGAAAAAACCAATAGAAGTTTTTGTTAACGCTGGATTTTTTGATGCTCCTTTATATTCTGCAATGACTGCTATTGCTAAAATGACTTCTAAAAGACTGCAATCAGGGATCTCAATTGAAGAAATTGCAAAAGACTTGGAAGGATTGCCAGGAAGCGAGATAGGATATGATGAAGGGTTTGGAGATAGAAGCTATGTGAACATGTCAATCCCAGATGGCATACTAAAAGTTTTAAGAGACTTCAGGCCTCCAAAGAAAACTCTGAATGGAGAGAACAAGCAAGAAAAACAAAACAGGAATGAAAAAAAAGAGCTTTGCCCTGAATGCAGCTCATTTGGTATTGTGCATAAAGAGGGCTGTGATATTTGTGAGAATTGCGGTTACTCGGAGAGATGTGCCTAGATTTTTTTAATATTCTATAATAATCAATAAGGATAAATATAAATAATCTGAGTTTTAGATTTTATGTAATCAATTACCTTATAAAAAATGGTAATCTATGTTTATACAGGAGAGGGTGCTGGAAAAACAACTAATGCTATAGGCTTAGCATTAAGAACTGCAGGACATGGAAAGAAAGCTGCTGTGATTCAGTTCTTAAAGTGGTGGAAAGGTACTGGTGAATATAAAATACAGGAAAAATTGCTTCCATATTATCAGGTTTTTCAGTTTGGCAGAGAGGGTTGGCATGGTTTTGGAAATCTTACTGAAGAAGACAAAAAGTTATGTGAACAAGCACTAGAATTTTCAAAAAGTGTTGTTAAAAAAGGATTAGACTTGCTGATTTTAGACGAAATTAATCTGGCAATGTTCACAGGAATGCTTGATGAAAAGAAAGTTTTGAAATATCTTGAGGAAATGAGGTCATTTAAAGATTTAGATATTGTTTTAACAGGAAGATATGCTCCTAAAAGAATTATAGAAATTGCAGATGTTGTAAATGAAATCCGCACTTTAAAAGAACCAAAAGAGATGATTACAAAAGAAGGGATAAATTACTAAATTAAAATTATTATCAACCGCAATCTAGTTAGTAATATTACTGAATTAAAATTATTATCAACCCGAAGCCTGAATGCTTCGGACAATAGGAATCCTATCAATCGGATTCCACCTTAACAATTAAAAAGAAAAATAAAAAAATAAAACAAACAATTTTTCTCCTTATCTTTCAGTAGGATTGAGTGTCAAAATAGGAATTTTCCATTTAGGAACTATGATTGTTCCTATTTCAGCTATATTAGGTAGTCCCAGCTTATATCCTAAATCTGCGTTTTTTGTTTCTGTAAGAGCTATAAATGTCCTTGTCTCTAGTATCTTAGCAACTCTTCTTGCTAAATTTTCCTCTGTTTCTTCCTCTCCTCTTGGGATAAGTATATCACCAAAGACATGTTCATATAAGCCTATCATTGGGAAACTTACTGCTAAATTTTCCATAACATCTCTTGCACTATTCGCTTGTGCTTTGTCGCTAGTTGCTTGATGCGGATAAATAACATCTGTTCTGCCTATCTGGAATAATGGATATGATAATGCTCCCTCATTTTTGCATCTATCAGTAAGTTCATAATTCATTTTCTCTGGAATCCACTTCTCAATTACTGCATCTTTCAAAGGAAGATAGCTGTATTCACTTTTCATGTCATCCAATATATCTTGTATTCTCCTTCCTGCCGTAGGAATCTCGCAGTTAATTCTATAAGCAAATTTGGACCTTAAAATAGTAAATCTCTGTGCTTTTTCTGTTAAAATCTCTGGTATTTTCTCTAATTTAACTTTAGCCCCAATATTTCTCTCGGTGGAATTTCCTAATTCTATTATTGTCATTTTAAAATTTTTAACCTCCCATCTTAGTTTAAAATTTACTATTTATAAACCTTTCGCTTCTTGTATTTTATACACTTTCTAATTTAAGCTATATAACTTCAAACAAGCTTGAAGTTATCGCTGTATTTAAATACCTGTTATCTTTATATTCAACATGGCAGAAAAATTTATCATGCTAGAACTTGAAGATCAAAGGACTAAGGAGATTGCTGACGTAATCAGTAATGCTACTAGTAAGAAGATTTTAAACTTCTTAAGTGAGAAAGAAGAAGCAAGTGAAGGAGATATAGCTAATGCATTAAGCTTGCCTATTAATTCTGTTGAGTATAATCTAAAGAAATTAGAGAATTGTAGTTTAATTGAAGTTAAAAATGTTTTATGGAGCGTGAAAGGAAGAAAAGTAAAAATGTACAAGCTTTCAAAAAAGATGATTGTTATAGGCACAAAAGGTGTAAAACTTACTAACAAGTTTAAAGGACTTGCTGCTACCTTGCTAATAAGTGCGATAGCAACCTTAGGAGTAAGGTATTATTATAGCATGTCAAGAACAGCTTATTTAGCTGCTGATTCAGGAGCAAAAGTGCTTTCAACAGCAGAATCTCTTGGAGCTTCACAAGTTTCTAATGCGTCAGTTTTAACAGGAGCCTTGGCAGGAAATGTTGCATTCTGGTTTTTAGCAGGAAGCATTTTTGCTTTGATAATTTACTTCATAATAAATTGGAGGACCAGATAGTAAGGGTTTAAAATCCTAAACTCCTAAATATATAAAAGATGGAAAACAAAACAACATTATTTTTGGCATTGGCAGTAATAGTAGTCGGAGTAGTATTAATGCTAACAATCATGCCTCCTGACAAAATAGAAAAAGAAACTAAAGAAGGAGTGCAAAAATTTACCTCTTTGACAGAGCTCCAGAATTTTATTAAAACAAATGTTAAGATTGCTCCTTTATATGGAGGTTTAACAAGAATGGCGATTGCATCTTCAATAGGAGAAAGTGCCCCAAAAGCAGCAGGAACAGAATCGGCGACAGAAGATTATTCTACTACTAATATCCAAGTTGCAGGAGTAGATGAAGCAGATATCGTAAAAAATGATGGAAAATATATTTATACTGTTTCAGGTTATAATAAAGTAGTTATTGTAAATGCCTATCCTGCTGAGAATGCAAAAGTAATCTCAACAATAGAATTTAATGGAAGTATTAATCAGATTTATATAAATAAAGACAGACTTATTGTTTTTGGTTATGAATATACCTCCATATCATCAACTAGTGGAAATGCAGAAAGTAAGGTAGCTATAATGCCTCCTTATTATAGAACACAGAGCTCTGTTATCAAAATATATGACGTTTCTGATAGAGCAAAGCCTGTTTTGAAAAGAACAGTATCTGCTGATGGAAATTACTATGAATCAAGAATGGTTGATAACTTTGTTTATGTGATATTTAATCAGCCAGTTTACTATTATGGCATAGGGGATATTACATTGCCGGCAATAAAAGACAATGGAGTTACAACAACAATAAAAGCTCCAGATATATATTATTTTGATTATCCTGATAATTCTTATAATTTTGTAAATATTCTGTCATTAGATGTTCAAGATGATGATAAAGAAATTTCAACTGAAACATTTTTAATGTCTTATACGCAGACATTATTTGTTTCTCAGGACAATATTTATATTACTTATCCAAAAAGGATAAACCCAAAATATTATTTTGAAAAACTTGTTGATGTATTTATTGCTGCATTGCCAAGTGATGCTGATGCTGAAATAAGGAAAATACAGAATTTAGATAAGGATAACTATGAAAAAATACAAGAAATTCTCGAATTTGTGCAAGAATATACTTTAAAGCTTGAGGCAGAAAAGTCAAGCAAAATTTTGAAAGATATTCAGGATAGAATGAATACATTGCAAGAAGACATATGGAAAGAACAGCAGAAAACAATCATCCATAGAATTGCAATTGAAAATGGTAAAGCAAAATACAAAGCAGAAGGAGAAGTTCCTGGCAGTGTTTTAAATCAATTTTCAATGGATGAGTATCAGCAACACTTTAGAATTGCAACAACAACAGACAATAACAGATGGTGGGGTTGGGGAGGCCCAAGATTACTGGAAGTAGGACAGGCTCAAGCTATATCTAGTGAAGAGCAAAAACAAGAGCCTGTAACATCTGTGAATAATCTTTATGTTTTAAATATGGACATGAAAGTTGTTGGTAAACTAGAGGATCTTGCACCAAATGAAAGAATCTATTCAGCAAGATTTTTAGGAGATAGAGCATATCTTGTCACATTCAAGAGAGTTGACCCTTTATTTGTAATTGACTTGTCCAATCCTGCTAAACCCGAAGTCTTAGGAAAATTAAAAATTCCGGGTTTTTCTGACTATCTACATCCATATGATGAAAATCATATTATAGGAATAGGGCAAGAAGTTAATGAAACAACTAACAGAATTTTAGGAATAAAACTAGCTTTATTTGATGTCAGTGATGTAGAGCATCCTGTACAAGTCGCGAACTATGTTGTTGAAAGACAAGAGAATTCATATTCTTCTTCAGAAGCATTATACGACCATAAAGCATTTTTATTCAGCAAACAGAAAAATTTGCTTGTAATTCCAGTTACAATCAGTATATGGGAATTAGAAGAAGGAAAATATGAAGACAAATCCTTTTATGGAGCATATGTTTTTAAGGTTACTGATGCAGATATTGACTTGAAGGGGAAAATAACGCATGTTGAAAATGAAACAACAAGATGGGATTCAGGAATTAGAAGATCATTGTACATGGATGATGTTTTATATACAGTATCAAATAGAATGATAAAAATGAATAGCTTAAGTGACTTGACAGAGATAAATAAAGTCCAACTTCCAGAATCAGAGTATCCAGTCTATTACGCAGTAATTTAAGGAGCGTGTCTAAAAAATAAGTCCGTTTTGGTATAATTTATTGTCTATAAAAGAGTTCAGTCAAAGTCCATGAATTATTGGGCTCAAAGTTTAATGATACCGAAGACATTTTAGCGAATTGTTAGACACGCTTTATATTAAGAAAACTTTTTAAACTCTTATTCAATATACCTATATGGACAAAAAACTGGTGATAGCTGTATTTGTTGCATTAATTGTTTTATCTCTTGTTATTCTTCTTCCAAAAGGTGCGCTTACTGGAAATCCAATTTTTAATAATCCAGTTTCTAAGATTACAGGAAAACAAGTCGCAGGAGAATATTGTGCTGTAGTAACTCCTGCATCATGCGCAGATGTTTTTGCATATGGTGGTGCTGCAGCATGCAAGACAACACCTGGTTGTACATATTCTCCGGCAAGTTGCACTGGCTCTGTTCATTCATGTTCTAGTATTAATTCCTATGGTCCTGAAACAGCAGTTTATATGTGCATGATGCATCAGCAGTGGGGCCTAGGATGCTATTGGGAAGCTATTTAT
>JACRHU010000021.1 GCA_016211995.1 Candidatus Pacearchaeota archaeon | reverse complement strand
CTTCCTTTTACCATTTTACCACTCTGTTATTTGTCCTCTCCTTTGTAGAGGTCTTCCAGAATCATCTTTCATGATTATTCTTCCATTTAAGTATCCTCTATCTTTTCTTGCAAAAACATTATCATCAACTCTTCCATTATCTAATTTATCCTCCTTGACTCTTTCATAAACAGCTTCAGGAACTCTTTCTCCCCACTTATCTACTGTGTAAGTTCTTCCATCTTCTTCATTTTTAATCTGCATTTCTAAGGCTTGTCCATTCCTTATTGCCTTAACAATTAAATAATATCCTGCTAATCTTCTTCCACTTGAATCAGTATAATATCTATCTATTCCGCTTTTCTCTCCCTCACGGCTTACAATTTCCTCAGTATATTCTTGTTTTAATGCTGTATCTAATCCTTTTAATCTTTCAACAGTCTGCTTTAAATGGGGAACATCAACTCCTTGTATATACAATTGTGCTTCATTATGTAATTTTTCTCCTTCTTGTTTTGCTGCATCTTCTCTTGCAGTTGATTTTACAGAAGCATATAATTGTGATTCAATTGATGGAAGAACGACAAATTGCCTAGCGTCTGATTTTATTCCAGCAAGTTGGCTCTTATAACTCTCTCCAGATGAGAGCTGTCTATTTTCAAGACTAGCAATTCCGCTTTGATAAACAGATTCTGCTCTATCTCCTAAAACTTTTGGAGGATTACTATGCCTTATCTCTCTGATTAAAGATTCAAGTCCTTGTCTTGTTGAAACTATTTGTTCTTGTGTTCTAATAATTGTTTTACCTTTATTTTCTTCTTTTGTAACTCCTAAAAGAATTCCTTTAACAGGAACTAATTGTTTTTCAGTCTCGAGGTAGTTAGATTGAGTTATAAAGCGAGAAGCAGAACCTTTTGCACAATATCTGTTGAAAAAAGCATCTGTATCTCGTAGCCTGCTTTTTGAAGTATCAACAACTTCATCAACTTCAGTTCTCTCAGAACTTGGAAGTTGTTTTCTAAAAGATGAAGATGAAATTAAAACTAAATCATTTTCAAGTTGCCTCTTTTCTTGATAAGCTTGTTCAACTTTTGCTTCAACACCTCTTTCCTGTACCTTATGTTTCACTATATCAACTGTTTTAACAGTACCAGAAAGCGCAGCAAGAGCAGCTATTCCCCAGATAGATGGAACGCAATAACTTCTCCAAATTCTTGCTCTGTCAACATACTTACTAGCTAATTTATAAGCAAAATTATGTTTTGGTTCTTTAAAGGAGTATAAGCCAGATAAATAATTACTAATTGCAGTATCAACTTCTGCTTCTGTTAACTTTTCACCTGTAACTGCTGCTGTATCAAGAATTCTTTTTCTTAAATCTGCTTTAATTTCATCAATGTTCAACTGCTTTTCAACTTCTTCTCTCTGTTTTCTCAAAGCAGATGCAACATCCATCATTCTCAAAAGAGAATTGATATCTGTTTCAGGTTTTGTTTCTGTAGCTTGTGTCATTTTGTATTTCTTGAATAAAACTAGAGTTTTTAAATGTTTCTGTATTGTACTTACAGAATGGTAACAAACGAAAGGTTTATAAAGTCTGATTTTCAGGGTTAGTAAAATGGAAACATCATTACAACAATATCTTGACAAGGCATTAACTGTTTTGCAAAAATATGGAATAATGCCAAAACAAGAGGATTCTGAATTAGCAAAGCTTTTAGAAGACTTGACTGTTGTTGATGAACCTAGAGTTCTTGCAATTGCAAAAACAACAAAAAATATTTCTGCTTTTAATGAATTAGTAAGAGATAATGTTCAAGACATGCATATCGGAACAAGATATGAAGGAATAACAGGATTATTTGATTCTATTGTAACTGATGCTAAAGATCTTGTTCATCAGCTAGATGATGGAAAAATAGACAGAAAAGAAAAATGGCATAATTTCTGGATGAGACTAGCAAGAGGGACAACCCATAAAAGATTCGATAAAATTACTGATTTATATAAAGCTGTTTCAGAAGATACAGCAGAGCAATTAGAAAAAGAGCAAGCAATAATGGATGCTTATATTGATTTCAGATTTGCATTAAAAAATGCAGAAATCCTATCAGGAGAGGTATTACAGACAGCAGAGGAAAGGCTAAGAAATGCTGAAACAGGATTCAAAGAAGCTGCAGCTAAAGTTGAAGGTTATACAGGAACAGATACCTCTGAAAAATCAAGATTAGAATTAGCAAGAGATGAGGCAAAAAGAGTTTTTAATGATGAAGACAGAAGATATCAGTTAATAAAAGACGTAAATGAAAATCTTTCAACAGGTTATAATGTTGGAGAAGCTCTTGTTACAAAATTAAAACAGACACATGACTTAAAAGACAGAGTTTATCAAAGAGCTGTAACATTCTTTACAACAAACGAGCATGTTTTTACAACATTAGATGCTGTTTTTACTTCACAGCTTGGACTGCATGAAACAACACAAACAATAGAGGCAATGGAAAAAGGAGTAAATAAAGGACTTGAAGCTGTTGCAGAGTTAGGCCATACATTAGAAAAAGCTGCATTAAAAGCAGGATATGGTTCTACTTATAATAAAGATGCTGTGCAAAAACTAGTTGATGCAATAGTAAGCTATCAAGTTGAATCTATAAAAGCAATTGCAGAATACAGGCAAGAAGCAACAAAAAACGCAGAAGATATTTCACAAATAGTTGAACAAGGAAAAAAGAAAAGCCTTGAAGCAATAACAACTTATACAAATTATGTACCTGCAGAAAGATTCCAGAAACTTGAAATCAGAAGAGATTAATTTTTCTAATTGTTTAAAGAAATCATAAATTAATCATTACAGTGAGATGCTGCAAGTCTGTTGCATCTTCTATTATTTTTACAGCGTGTCTTACAAATCTTGCTGTATTACCGTCAAGATTTTGAAGAGCTAATGCCTTGTCTCTAACATTATTCCTCAATTTATAAATATCTTCAATATTTTTCTGATTAAATTGATAATAAAAATCGAAGGATTTCCCTAAACCTTCAGAAGAAGCCTCAACAAGCTTTTTTATTGAATCTGTTTTCTTAACATTATATTTAATTGCTGTTCTCCATAGCCTGTTTATCTCATCACTTATTTTTTCAAGTTCAAAAGAAAATGTAAAAAGAGCTCTTCCTTTTATAGAGTCTGGATATGACTGCTTATTTATCGCTCTCTGCAGATAAAAGCAGAATTTATTTATTTCTAAATCTCTCTTATTCAATGACTCTAGAGTTTCTTTCCTATCAAAAAATATGTCTTTTATTGTAGATTCATAAAACAGTAAGATCATTTGGAAAACTCGCTTAAAGATTTCATCTAAATCGCGATAGTCTCCCCCTCTTACATCTTTTATAACATATTTATCATTCTTTTGTTCTATGAGCGCAAATCCAAGAGTGTTATTTAGAAAAGAGATCAGCTCAGAGGACAGATCTTTTTTAGAATACAGTTCAATTTCATCAATTCCTTTAGAATACAAAGCATTTAAAGTCCTAAAAATAGAATTTAAATTTAAGTTGTTGGCATCAAATTTCGCTTTTCCCCCTTCTACCTTGCCTCCAGAATTTACGATTAGGGCTTTTTCAGATATAGTAACATCTACCTCTGATTTTTCAGACAGCTTATTTTTTCTAATCCAGTCTATAGGCAAAGTTAATGTATAAGCCTGATTAGCCTGCTTTATGATTTTTCTTTTCATTTTCCTTAATTTATATTATTTATATAAATGATATAAGAAATATATAAATGTTTCTAAAACATTAAAAGAGTATGAAATACATAGATTTGCACACGCACACACATTATTCAGATGGAATAAGTTCACCAAAAGAACTTGTTAGGGGTGCAAGCCTGGCTGGAATGGATATTTTAGCTAAAACAGATCATGATACTTTAGATGGATTCTCCGAGGCTGAAAAGGAGGCTAAAAAATGGGGAATAATATTAATTCCAGGAGTTGAATTCACAACAAAAAAATATCACCTTCTTGCACTGAATTTTGATATAAGAAATAAGAAAGTGAATAGGCTTTTGAAAAAATCAAGAAAGCTGCAAGAAGAAAGGGCAGGAGATAGGATAAAAAAATTGCAGGAGTATGGTGTCCCTCTTGATTTAAAAAGAGTTAAGCAATTTTTTCCAAGATCACGAATTGGAAAGTATAATATCTTAATGTCGATGATTTTGGATAAGAAATGTAGAAAATGGACAAAAATTAAAAATGGAGAAATGAGCCCAGAAGAAATGCTTAAATTTTATCTGAAAGAGGGAGGTATTGGAGGAAATGTGGAAGATCGCGGAGTTCTTGAAGATGAAGTAATAAATGCTGTGCATGAAGCAAGAGGAATAGTTATACTTGCGCATCCTAGAAAAGATATTGATGATTTTCAAGAGCTTGAAGTGCTTAGAGAAAAAGGAATAGATGGGTTAGAAATTCAGCCAAACTATGAAAATGATGGCTGTGCTTCCTTTAAAGAATATGCTGAAAAAAATAATATGCTTGTAACTTATGGTTCAGATTATCACGGACCAAATTTTAAAAAACGACCATTACTGGCTAGAGATAATAATCAATTAACTGAAAAACTCCGAGAAAAACTTTTAGAGGGCTATATCAAAGAAGGTTTCTAAAATAAAAAAGCCTCTAGGGGGAATTGAACCCCCAACCTAGGGTTAATTTGCTTTTTTGAGATACAAAACCCTCGCTCTACCATTGAGCCATAGAGGCTTTAAGAAACGAAGTTTCTTAACAACTTCCTTTCAATTGTCCTAAGAAATAGAAGCTTTTTAATCTTTTTTATTTGGTTCTATAGCTCATTCTTTCTCCAATGTATCTTTGTGCAAGAAAAATGAGTACTAGAATCATTATAGAATAAAGAATAACAACAGTTATGCCGTGTGAATAAATTTTATCTTCCTGCTGTTGTAAATTTATCCACCATAAAAAATTAGCAGTGTAAGCTGCCATAAACCCAAGTATACCAAAAATTAAAGAAATTAATATAAGCAATCCAAACTCCTTTTTTTCCATCTCACACCTTTTTGTTTGTTAATGTGATAATTCTTTGCCCTGACATCAAAAAAACCAAAAGGTTTTTAGGATCCAGAAAATCTAAAGATTTTCTTGAAGCAAAGACAATTGTAACCAATGTCAATTGGTTAGACATTATCTAATTGTTATTTACTCTCTTTTTCTTTAGTATACTTTACTTTTTCTATTTCAATAACTCTTATCTCACATAGAGCTAATGGATAAATCTTTTTAAGTTTAATTGAAAGCTCTTTCTGAAGCATTCCTGTTATTACTGCCTGGAAAACAGCTTCAGAATTTTTTTCCTTGCAAAATTCTTGAATTAATCTTATGCATTCGAGCCTTAAAGAATTTCTAATGCTTCTATATACTCTTTTTCTAGTAATTAAAAATGGCTTAATTCTTAATAGCTGATCTTTTGTTTTGCATACAATTGAATCTTCAACATAACTAATATTTTTCCTCATTAATCTTCTTATGTAAAATCCAAGTAAAACAAGTTTTCTCAGAGTTGCAGCATTGTCCTTGATAACAAACGTTGCTTCAATGCTTTTTCCTTTCAAAATTCTTGTTAAATCAAGCTTTAGTGTTTTACCTTCTAAATTCTGTCCTAAAACATCAATTTTTTGATTGATTATCGGTAAGTCTATTTCAATATTTTTTCTTTTAACAGCCATTTTATCTAACCTCTATTATTCTGCTTATTATTTTTAATAGCCATTTTAGATATCCTTCCTTATTATTTTGCTTATTATTTTTAATGCCATTCTACCTCTCCTTCTCCTTTTTCTCCTCTAATTGAATTTTGCCTACTCTAATTCCTTCTCTTTGTGATGTTGATTTTTTACATGTCAAGCAAGTATAAAGTATGTTTGTTTTTTTAGTTCCTTTTGTTTTTCTTTTCCATTTTGTTACAGCTGGCTTTGAACCCCATTTCCCAAGATTGCCATATCCTCTTCCTCTGCCTCTTTTTCTTGCTCTCTCTATAGATCCTCTTTTTAAAACAGATCTCCTATGCCCACTGCTTGCCTGGCTAAGCTTTTGCTCTGTATGCTTTTTGCAATTCGGACAATATCTTTTTGTTTTCTTTGGAAGTCTCATTTGAAAATTTTTAGTTTAAGTTAAAAAAGTTAAAGAAAGAGGGTTTTTAAAGCTTTTTAAATATT
>JACRHU010000019.1 GCA_016211995.1 Candidatus Pacearchaeota archaeon | reverse complement strand
TTTCTAAATTTTGATTTTTCAATTGCTAAATAGAATAAATCAACAAATAGATGTAAGGCAAACCCAATAAAAATAAATAAAAAAATTTTAGAAAAAAATGCTAAGATAGCTATTAAAATTAAAAATTCAACCACATGAAAGATGCATAGTGTATAAAAAACTCTACCTTTATAGCTTGGAACATTGTATTTTTTGTCCATATATCCAAAAAAATTTAAACAGTTTTTGAAACTTAAATCTTTCTTTTTAAATATATAATAAAAATAATGATCTACATCAACAAGAAAGGACGAGAGGAAGATTATAGAAAACATAAAAAAATCCTTATAGATAGAAAGAATTATTAAGGAGAAGAAAAAGCCAAGAAGAATATGCAATTTAGGCAGCATTTTTACTGTTCAATTTTGCTAACAAGATCTGCAAATGCTGGCCTTGTAAGTAAAACACCAATACTTATTCCAATTATTGTGGTAATTGCAAAACCTTTTAAGAGGCCTGCTCCTGCCCAGATTAATGGAAGCATTGCCGCAGTTGTTGCCAAGTATGCTCCTATAATTATTGCAAATGCTTTTTTCAGTCTCTCTTTCCAACTATAGGCTTTTCCAATTCCTCCTTCATCAACTATAACAATCTGATCGTCAACTCCTGTACCAATAACTGCTATAATTCCTGCTATGCTTGCCAAATCAATATTCCAACCTATTAAGGCAGCAAATGCCAATACCAAGAAAACCTCAGAGAACATTGTAAGCATTATTAATAAAGTTAGAGAGATTTTTTTGTATCTAATTGCAATAATTAATGCCACTATTATAAATGAAACAAGTGCTGCGAGAAGAAGATTCCTAATAAACTCTTTTCCAAGTAAAGGAGAAATATTGTCCAGCTTGACAATTTCAAGCTTAAATGGTAAGCTTCCTGTTATCAAAACTGTTTGTAGCTTTTGCATTGATGCTTCTGCATTATTGTATGCTTCTGCTCTATCCTTTCCTGTACCACTTCCTTGAACTTGTACTTGTGTTGTTACTTTTCCTTTCAAATCTTCTGAAATTAAAAGAGAATCAACAAGTTTATCATCTAAATATAAATCTAGCTTTTTGCTTAGATAATTTCCTTCTGTAGTAACATTTGTTGAAAGTTTTGCTGTTATATCTG
Organism: Candidatus Pacearchaeota archaeon; assembly: GCA_016211995.1. Lineage (GTDB taxonomy): Archaea > Nanobdellota > Nanobdellia > Pacearchaeales > DTIR01 > JACRHU01. Next base: position 23,256 of record JACRHU010000019.1, on the reverse strand, counting down.
CATGTCTTTTTGCAGCATCTTCACTCAGGTAAACAACAAATGTAAATTTGCAGGCTTCGCCACCTTCAATTGCAAAACATGTTTGAATGCCAGAGCAAGTAGCATCATTTCTGCATACACTTGTAATATCTTTTTTGCCGCCAATAAATACTGTCTCATTGCCTATTTTCGCCTCAAATTTTCCTTGTTTTGCAATTAAATCTCTTAACTCTGAAGGTGTTGCTCCTGCAATTTCTACAAGCATGTATCTGTTTCCTAACATGTCAGATGCTGAACGAACATTAACATCTGTCAAACCATAAACATTAAGCCTATATCTAGAGACAGCTATAAGGTCATTCATCTCTTGCTGATTTAGTTTTTTTTCTGGTTTAACTAATGCTCTTGCTCCTCCTTGTAAATCTAATCCTGTCTTAATTCTTGTTCTTGGAACATTAGCCACTGTTATTTCTAAAGGCTTATTAACAAAAATAACATACTCTTGTTTATTTGTAACAACATTGAACTTAATTTTAGGTTCTAATGCTGCCTTTGCGTTATAAAAATCAACTTCATTTTTAATAGAATAATTATTTAGAGAAATTATTAAAGAATTTTCTTTTATCCCTTTGCCTTTCGCAAATTCATTAATATTAGTTATTGAAAGATTATCTACATCAAAACCAAGTTCTTTTGCTTGATAACTAACTATTCCTGCATCTGTTGTAATAATAAAATCTGCTTCTTGTATAGAAATATTTGTAAAATTAATATAATCTATACTGCTTCTGATGGGCTGCCCATTAATTGATTTGATAATCTCGCCTATTGCTAAACCTGCTTTTGATGCGCTAGAATCCTGTTCAACTGACTTAATCAATGCGCCTGACTGAAAAGTCGGTTTTATCATCAAGATTCCAAGTAGCAAAAAGAATATCAAAATCCAAACCCTTAATGTTAGTTTTGTCATTTTTTATTGAGTTTTATTTATTTTCTATTGATTTTTTTGCTAAGGTTCAAGTCATTGACATGACTTGCAATTTGCTGAGCTGTCAATCGCTCAGCCTTGTCTATTAGCTATATGTGTTTTTTCTCACAATACCATTTTAATATTGCTGCATTGCCTAGCCAAGTTGTCAATATATCTGTTAATGCACCTATTGAAAGTATAAGGAAAACTTCAGATAGTAATGGAGAAAATCTGCTAACCATGAGGAATGCTGAAAATACGGCCCCAAATGCAGCTAAGCTCATTGTCAATCCTGTTTTAAATGCGAGCCATAGTCTTTCATTAATGCTTAACTCTTTTTTTCTTAATGCTCTATTTGTTAGCATAATGTCTGTGTCAACAGAGTAACCAACCATCATTAGAAATGCTGCTATTCCTGCAGTTGAAATTCTATAACCTATTATGTCCATAAATACAAGAGGAATAAGCATATCAACCAAAGCTGCTTGCATAACTGCTATGCTTGGGATAAATGTTCTAAAACTCACAAAAACAACAATAGACATAAGAAAGAATGCAACTATCAAAGCAATTATTAATTCCATATAGAAACTTTTACTTAATGTTGAGCCTGTAGATTCCACGCTACTGTTCTGCTCTGTCAGCTGATAACCTAAAAATTTTTCAAGTTCTGGCTTAATTTCTTCATAACTTGCAGTGGTTTCAATTGTAAATCCTATTTGTTTTCCTGTTTGTAATTCTGAAAGCTGCCTTATAATTGGGCTAAACTTTTCAAGAGCTTTTTCTAATTGTTTTATATCAACACTAGAATAAACAGTTATACTAGAACCTCCGCTTAATGTCACGTCTTTGTACATTATATCGCCATGTTTTGAATAAAATATTCCTAGATAAACAAAAGCTGCGATCATAATCAAAAGAGAAGCTAAAAGTAACCATTTGTAATGCTTGTCATACCAATCACTAAACTTCTTTCCTCTGCTCACTTTTATTTCAGTATGCTTAGCTCTCTTTAATTCCCCTTTAGTTATTTCAGTATGTTTAGATCCCTTTAATTCCTCTTTAGTTTCTTCCATTTTAAAATCAGATAAAGATGATTTAAAAACCTTTTTGAAAAAGGTTTTTATGATATGAATATGTTACAATTTGCTTGGTAACTAATCAATCTTGAGTATTTATAATCCTAAACATTTAAAAAAGTATCAAATTTACTTAAATCGAGCGCCAGTGGTCTAATGGCTACGACTTCAGCCTTCCAAGAGCTCTCTTTAGAAACAGAGGAAATCAAAGATTTCCTATGTCCCGAAAATCATTTGATTTTCGCGAAGAGACCTCGGAGAGAAAAACAAAGAAAGCTGATTATCCGGGTTCGAGTCCCGGCTGGCGCATTTTTTTCTTATTTCTAGATTTATCAAAAAAATTTCCCTATGGAAATTTTTAGGATGCTAAAAACAGAAAACATTCATCTGCAATCTAAAGATAGCAGTTTTCTGTTTTTTCATCAAGAAAACAAATTTTTAATTTTCTCGAAAATATTTAAAAAATAATAATTCTCAATAAATTCTTTAATTGTCGCTCCTGTTATTGGTGCTGATTCTGCTGGAGCAGAGGGAGCTGGCCCTGGAGCAGGAGTTGTTTCAGGAGATGGTTGTTGTTCTGGAGCAGGAAGTGGTTCTGCTGGAGGCATTTCTTGTTGAGTTTGTTCTATTCTTTCTATCCCTCGCTCAATCTCGACTATGTCCTGTTTAATTTCTTCTGCTTTTTCTAAATCTGGTTTGATTTCTTCTGCCCTTTTCTCTGCTTCATCAACAATTTTATTGATTTCTTCTTTTGTTATATATTCTTGATTTCCTTCTTTATCTACAACTATTTTTTCTCCTCTCTCCATTCTCTCTTCATTTATTTTTGGTATAATCATATCACATTCTTGTTGCGTTGTTGTTCCAATATTTTTGCATTCTTGTGGCATTTCTGTTGTTGGAGCTGCTGACATTTCTGGAGAAATTCCTTCTTCTCTCAAAATTCCCTTTTCTTTCATTATCTCCTTGCATTCTTCTGCTGATTTGCCAATACATTCAGAAGGCATATTCAATCCTATTCCTTCTTTTTCCTTATCTTTTTCCATAAATTTCCCGCATTCTTCTGCATCTACTACAGCAGCTTCTTTGCAAGGTTGAGGAATATTCTCATTAATTTTGTTTTTAAAAATTTCTTCGCATTCTTCAGGGGTTTTTCCTTCGCATTCCAAAGGAATAGGCTTAACCTCCTCAGCTATTATCTTTTTGCATTCTTCTTCTGGCAGGGGCATGCTATCTTTTACACACTCTTTTGGAATTCTACCTGACTCAATCATTTTTGCACCGCATTCTTCTGCAGGCAAGGCTTTGCCTTCTACTACACACTCTGAAGGCATTTTTTCTATCATCAGCTTACTGCATTCTTCTGGTGCAAGGGCATTAGCTTCTACACATTCTTGAGGCATGTTCTTTTTTATCATAAATGCTTCGCATTCCTCTCTGCTAAAAAGGCCTGCTTCCTTGCACTCAGAAGGCAATAAAATTTTTTCACATTCTGCAGGGGTTAATGCATTAGCTTCTTTACATTCTTTTGGAAAATGCTTTTCAATCATAATTTTCTCGCATTCTTCTCTTTCAATAGGCTTTCCATCTCTTACACACTCTGGAGGAATTTTGCCTATTTCTATCATTCTCCTCTCGCATTCTTGCTGGCCAACAAATTTTCCATTATCTACACATTCGGTAGGCATCTTTCCAGCAGCAACCATTCTTTGAGTACATTCCTCTTCAGACACTGGTTTACCATTCTCAAGGCATTCTTGAGGAGGCTTTCCAAACTTTTCATCCATTATCCTTTGACATTCCTCCTCTCCAATAAACTTTCCGTCCTTCAAACATTCTTCTGATGGTTTACCATGAATCTCTTGCATTATTTTCTCACACTCTTCTCTTCCTATGAACCTTCCATCCTTCACGCATTCGGTAGGCATCTTTCCAGCAGCAACCATTCTTTGAGTACATTCTTCTTCTGGTACTGGTTTACCACTCTCTATACATTCAGAAGGAATCTTGCCAGAAGCAACCATTCTTTTAATGCATTCTTCTTGTGATAATGGTTTCCCATTATCTATACATTCAGAAGGTATTTTTCCAGAAGCTATCATTCTGCTGTTGCATTCTTCTTCTCCTACAAACCTTCCATCTTCCATACATTCTTCAGGAGGAGGACCATAAATTTCCATCATAATTTTCTCGCATTCCCCTCTTGTTGTCGCTCCTTTTTCTACACATTCTTTAGGAGCAAACTTCTTGAACATTTCTTTTTCCTTTTTTCCCATAAGCTCTTGTATAGTTTTTTCAAAAAGTGGTTTAAGAAAAAAAGGCATGCTCGCAGGAGCTTTGGGAGGCCCTATTTTTTCTAGCTCACTACAAGCTGACATATCTTCCTGAAATTCGCATTTTATAGCTAAGGATGTGCCTTTCTCGCACTCTGCTCGCTCTGCAACAACAGGAATTCTTGAGCAATCGCATTCACGGGGGTCATTCATGCATGTTGTCAGCATTTCTATAATTTCTTTTCCTGCCTCTTCCTGCATCTTCTGAAATTCCTTCTCAATTTTATCTTTCAGCCAAGGGGGGGCATTATCAGGATTGCATTTTGGCTCTTTCATCATTACTTCAAAATCCTGTTTTGCAAGCTCCTCGCAGAAAGAACCTATCTTCTCAGATAGCTGGGCAGCAAGCTGTGTTTTCTGCTCTTCACTTAGATGCTTTTCAAGATAAGAAGAAAATTCTGCATCAACTTCTTTACCTGCCATGATTTTTTCAATAACTTCTTGAACATCAAGGCTATTAGAAACAACCTCATTAGCTGTTTCAGGAGAAACTTGTTCCTGAACAAATTTAAGTTTTTCTTCTGCCTCGTTGAGATTTTTGATTACTTCCCCAGTATTCTTAAATTCTATATTTTCAAAAGCAGAATTAATATATTTTTCACGAATTTCTAAAGCAAGCACAATCTCTTTGTCTCCTTTTGCAAAAAAAAGTTTTATATTATCAATAACTTTGTCAAAAAAAGGATATATGGAAGATTTTGGTGTTTCGGCAGTCTGAGCTGCTTGAACAACCTGAAAAGCCTGAATAAAAGATAAAGATAAAATAATTGCTATGAAAAATAATGTCGTAACTATCAAAAAAGCCTCTTTTTTCATATTTTAAAAAAGAATAAGATCTATATAAACGTTATTGCTGGTTTCCTTTTATCATAGTCTATGCTATCCTACTAGAAGTGCAGAAGCGGGCCTGGGACGATTTGAACGCCCGACCTACAAATGCCCCCGGCAGGATTTGAACCCGCGACCTAAAGGTTAGGAACCTTTCGCTCTATCCAAACTGAGCTACAGGGGCGTTAATTAAAGCAGAAAATTGAGATTTAAAAGTGTTAGTATAGGTAAGCTACAAGCATTTGACAATGCTTGCATTTCATAAAATCCGTCAGGATTTTAGGATCCCAAAAATCTTTGATTTTTGCGATGTCTCGGCTAGTCAATGCCGAGTTGATAGTGATTATCTAAAATTTTATTTCTTTTTAAACCATAAGAATTTCTTTTTCTTTTTTTCTTGCTGCCGCGACTTCAGAAATAAGACTGGTATACCATAAGCTTGCGCAGATTTTGCTTGTACTAAATCTGCTGTTATTAGTGTTGCATGATTTTTAACTGCGATTTCCCTTATCATTGCATCTATTTCTCCTGATTTTGCATATCTAATATGGTGCTCTCCTGGCCTTAGACCTTCAAAATAAATCTTAATGTTATGAAATCTTTTTACCTTATGCAAGCCGGCAATTTCTTCTAAACCATGGAACCCCACTTCTAAGCCTTTATTTGCAAGATTTTCAAGCTCAGCAATAACTGCGTTTGGAATAATAATCTTTCCTTGCAAACCTTTTCTAATCAACCTTCTTACAAATCTATTTATAGCAATGCTTGTATCAATAACATAAGTCTGAACTTTTCTACTCATTTGTCTGTTCAAAGATCTTCTTGCTTTTTGTTTTATTTTGCCTGAATGACTTGGGTATTTTTTCTTAAACATTTTTTTATAAAGCTTGATGTATATTTAAATTTATATTATGCTAAAAAGATAAGGAAGGGCTAATGCAAGTATTTGTCCATTAAATCCAGAGAATACAGGTATTAAGAGGTTATCATCTAATCTTTTGGTCACCATTTCAGTAAGTGTGGCTGTAAACGCCATTAGAATCGTAATTAATATTGAATTTAATAATGGAAAAACAGGCATTAAAAGAAAGAATCCTACTAAAAGGTTAATAAAAAGTTCTGCAAGCAGGCCTTCAAATGATTTACCAAATCTTTTAATCTTAATCTGGCCAAATCTCTTCCCTATAATATGAGATGCCGATCTTCCAAAAGTTAGCATTGCTATTGAGGCTATAGCTATTGGAAAACTAAAAACAGTTAAAGAAATTATTGCTCCAATTAAAAAGAAAAAGTCTCCCCCAAGATCTCTTTTCTCTTTTGCTCTAACTAAATCTTTCAAAATTGGAATCTTTAATTTAAGCTCAATTCTGAAATAATCTAATTCTAAAATAACAATTAATAAAAAAGTAAGAAAATATAACGCAATATCTTTTCCGAAATTGTTAGTTAAGAGAGCATAGATTAATATAAGAGGCAGTGTGGCTATGTGAATAAAACTTTTCCTTAACCCTCTTTTAATCGATGCTTTCATTTTTGCTTTTTCTTGCTTAGATAAATCATCAACATTCCAAGTAAAATTCCTTCAATTGCGCCGCCTATAACATCAGAAGGATAATGCGCACCAAGATAGACTCTTGAAAATAAGGTTAAAAATGCAAATACGTACAAAGGCCATTTAAATTTTTTATAGAAATATGAAAAGATAACTGCACCTGCAACTGAAGAATATGCATGACCTGATGGAAATGAGCTATCTAGAGGTAGATAAGTCAGGATATTTAGAGTTGGGATATCTATATAAGGTCTAGGTCTAAAGAAAAAAAGTTCTAATATCTTTTCAATTAATATTAAGATTAATAAAGAGGCTATAAATAAGATAGTAACTTTTTTTCCATTTTTTTTATCAAATAATAAAGCAAGCAAACAGAAAAAGAGCCAAATTGCTGCATGAGCCCCTAGCCAGCTTATTAAAATCATAAGATAGCCTAGAGGTTTAAAGTTTATACTATTCAGAGCCATGACTATGCTTTTATCAAATGCTAATAATGAATTTAACATGCTATACAATCTCTTTTTTGCTTTTTAATTTCTTTGATGCGGGAGATAGGGATCGAACCTATGTAGGCACTAAGCCACGTGGTCTTGAGCCACGCCCGTTTGGCCACTCCGGCACTCCCGCTTCAAGAAACCAAGGTTTCTTCTGAATTTCCTTAGCTTCTATAGTTTAATGAAATAGGACATATTTATAAAACTTTCAAAAAGAGAAGGATAAAGAAAAAGGGTAGGACGAGTCAGTGTGGAAATCTCCGAAAAGCTCCAAAATCAGCGATGTCCGAAGACAAAGACACCGAAGTGTCATGCTGAAAAGCACTGATTACTCCTACCTCTTTATTAATCTATAGGGTTTTGAATATTTAAGGATTTCTGTTGTAAGGAAATGAAGTGTGAAGAAGAAAGCTTTAAAAAGCTTCTTTTCATGACAAAAATGAAGACGGCCATAGTAAACAGGAAACACCTCTTCCCGTCAGATCAGAGAAGTTAAGCTGCTTACGTTTAAAGTTGTACTCTCTTTGGAGGGGAATCTTTAAAGCTGTCTTCGACTCTTTTTTAGACAGCTTTAAATAATTATTTATCATTATATTGTCATGGCTAAGAACAAGGATAAAAAATTGGCTGAGAAACAGATCTATGAATTCTTTAAAGAGATTGGGGAAAAAAGGCCCGAAGAGATAAGGAAAGTAAAAAGACTTGCAATGCATTACAACATTAAGCTTGAGAAATTAAATAGAAGATTCTGTAAAAAATGCTATTCTACATTAAATAACTCAAGAAAAAGAATTAACAGAGGCAAGATAACTATTACTTGCCTTAAATGCGGGCATATAATGAGATATCCCTATAAGAAATAATTAAAAAAATAATAAAAAACTGAGATTGACATCTCAGACATCGCAAAAAGCAAGAGCTTTTTGGGAACCCAAAATCCTTCTGGATTTTGCGGAATGCAAGTGATAGTCAATCACTTGAAAATAATTTCATAATTAACAACAAAAAATGAGAAAGAAAAGTGTTGAAGAGATTGTAAGGCAGATTGTGGTAATATTGCAGAGGAATCCTAGATTAAAAGAAGCTAGACATTCGAACAGCCCTCAATTTAAAAAATATCAAGAATTGCGTGAAGAACTTAGAGAAAAAGATCCTGAAACATACAGAACAGAATCTTACTTATATGACGTTGGAAATATGTAATTAGAATTTCTTGAACTTACTTGTTAGCTCTAATAAATCTACATGCCCCATGAAAATTGCCCTACAGCAATATCTCTCAAGACCGAGTTCATCAAGAACTTTTTTTGCGGGTTCACCTTTTTCTATTCTTTGATGAAATTCTTCCCAAAGATGTGCAATAGGCTTGCCACAGCTGAAACAGGAAATGGGTATAATCATCTTAATTTACCTTTAAATATTCTAAACCTTCATCTGTAAGATAGTATTTAAAACTTTCGTCAACCTGTTTTCTCTCTCTCCTGACCAAACCGGCTTTTGCCAAAGCGGCCAATTTCCCGGGGCATTTGACTCTATTAATTTTGGCTGAAACTTGGCTGTGTGAAATTCCTGGATTTTCTACAATAATTTTAAGAATGGGATTATATTCTTTCCTTACCAAATAGCCTTCTATTAGTTCCCTAGCTTCTTTTGTCTTCTTTGAGTGTTTTAAACAGGGTAATATTTGCTTTTCAAATAAATCTAAATCCCCCTTGTACTCTTTTTTAAAACCAATTAGAATATTGCTCCCATCATATCTTGTATGATAGCCTTCATTATCCAAAATTTGTCTAATTGTGGCTACCTTAGTTTCAATTTTTTGACTAAATCTAAAATTTCTATCTAATTTATTAACGTTACCTTCTGCATCGAAAAAGCCAGCTAAAAATGCCCCCCTTTGGTCAAAATTAAGTTTAAGGAACAATTTTCCAATATTTTCCATAAAATCATCAAGAATTCTCCTCAAAATCTTATTAGTAATAAATACGGTAAAAACATAATATCCTCTTGCATTAAGATTATTGTAAATTTCGATTTCTTTAGAAACTGAGGATAACCAACTAGATAATTCTTTTATATCTAAGTCTGAATTTTTTTGGTGAATATTCAATTGAGCTTTTATCTTATTTCCCCAAAAATAATTACTTAAAAAATCAGCTGTCCATTTTATGAGCTTCCTATCTATATTTGCTATGCCTACTCTTGCACCAGACAACCCATCACCATATAATAACCCTAAAAAATAACAAAAGTCTTGATATATGCATATTTGATTTGGGAATGTAATTAAATAAGGTTCACATTTCTTCGTTCTTTTATTATATGCTAAATATGAGATTTTTAGATATTTATGAGATATTTTTTCTATTTTAGCGTCTCTTACTAACCCTTTTTGCATTTTCAAGCTATTTATCCAAGAATTCTTATTTAGCCAATTTAAGGTATTTAAATAGAATATTCCTTTTTTCTTTTCTAATAAACTATATGCTCCAAATTTAATTGTAAGCCTTTCTTTAAGCTGTTTATGGCTTTTTCTTGCGCCTTGCTTCATTATTTCTTTTATTGATTCTTCTGCTGAAAAAACCCTTCTCGTGTTCTTTTTCAAATCTTCTTTTGAAAAATCTGAAAGCTTGATTGCATTTTCTACGATTAGTTTTGGAATTGCTTTAACACGATTATTTCTATAATGGTAAATTATGGATTCTGCTCTACTGAGTTTTTTTGATAAGTAGCATCTCCCATACTTTTCAATTAATTTATCGAACAACCTATTTTGAAAATCTGGATTTAATTCTATCATTAAATCTTCTTCTTTTTTAAGAAGTCTCATTAATATTTATGGTAAAATTAATTTATAAATCTTTCTATAATACATCTAATAGGGATTATCATGTAATTTTGAACTTAAGATGATTTAAAAAGCTTTCTATTAAATTAAATTCATAAGATTTTAAAAGCCTTGATATCAGTATGCGTTATGGCAACAATAAGATTACAGGAAGTTAGGAAAAGATATGGAATGGGAGACGCAGAAGTACTTGCTTTAAGAGATGTTAGTCTGAATATAAAGCAAGGAGACTTTGTTGCAATTTTAGGCCCATCAGGAAGTGGCAAATCCACTTTAATGAATATAGTTGGATGTTTAGATGTTCCTACAGATGGTTCTGTTTTTTTAGATGATGTCGATATTGGAAGTTTGCATGAATCTGACTTAGCTAAAGTCCGTGGAAAAAAAGTGGGTTTTGTTTTTCAAAGCTTTAATCTAATTCCAACTTTAACTGCCCTAGAAAATGTAATGCTACCAATGACTTTTCAAGGCGCACCTAGAGAAGAAAGAGAGAAAAGAGCAACAGAATTGCTTAAATCAATTGGACTAGGAGAAAGACTGAGTCATTTACCTTCGCAGCTTTCTGGAGGAGAACAACAGAGGGTTGCTATCGCAAGAGCTTTAGTCAATGATCCTGAGATAATACTTGCTGATGAACCAACAGGAAATTTAGATTCTGCGAGGGGAAGGGAAGTTTTAAATACCCTTCAACAACTCAACAAACAAGGAAAAACAATTATAATAGTCACACATGACACAGAACTAGCAAAATTCGCTAGAAAAATCGTAAGAATTAAAGACGGTTCAATAACAGAGATCAAAAAATCCGAAGGATTTTAGGATCTCAGAAACTCTAAGTTTCTGATGACTGTCAGGATATGAAAATCCTGAAGTCCTGAAAATCTATGATTTTCATGATAGAAAATGGAAAATAGAAATAAGTTAATGTTTGGAATTTTAATGATTTTCGTAGTCTTAACTATTGCTGGAGTAAACGCCCAAATAATCATAAAATCAGTTGATACGAATCCACAGGTTGTAAAGCCAGGGGAGGTTGCTGAAATAAAGCTAGTTGTTGAAAATACAGCTCAAGAAAGGATTGATGATATTATTGTAAAACTTGATTTGGCTGCCTTACCTATTGCTCCATCTGAATCTTCAACAGAAAAGAACATAGAAAGACTTTATTCTGATGATACAGAAACTTTAATCTTTAGAATAATTGTTTTGCCTGATGCTGAATCAAAGATTTATAAAATTCCTGTACAACTAACTTATAACCAGACAAAAAGGGATTCTGTAATAAGCCTTATGGTTGAAGGCAAACCAGAGCTAGATATTGGGATTGATGAAAACAAGGCAGATATTATTGGGAAAGCAGGAGATTTGTCAATAAGATTTGTAAATAAAGGTTCTTCAAATATTAAATTCTTAACAGTAAAAATTTTAGAATCAGATTCTTTTGATTTAATCTCCTCAGACACCTATTATATTGGTGACTTAAAAACAGGAGACTTAGATACTGCCAGCTTTAAGATTCAACCAAAAAATCAAAATATTGAGATAAGATTAAGTGCAACTTATAAGGACCAAAGCAATAAAGAATATATAATAACAAAAACACTTAATCAAAGGGTTTATAGTGAAGAAGAAGCAAAGCAGCTTGGTTTAGTAAAGCCGGACAATAGGCTTATGTATTTATTGATAGTTGCAGTAATAATTCTTGTTTATGTGTTGACTAAGTACTTAAGAAGAAAGAGAAAATAACGGAGCTATAAAAATGATAGAAGATAATTCTGAATATACTAATGGGCATGTTAGAAAAGACGAGGAGCAAAAACCAGCTTCAGTTCCAGACATAAAAACTAATTTAACAAGATTAGAATTAATCTGCTTAGGATATAAAGAATGGATGACAAAAAGTGAAAAAAGGAAAAAGAAAAGAAGAATAATACCAATAGATATTGTGTCTAAATTCGCTCCACAACCTACAAAACAAGAAATAGAAGAATTTTGTTTAGAACTTAAAAACAATAACAATTTAGGAAGTTATGGGGATTTTCATTGGATAACTTCAAATTATTTAAGCGCTTTGATAGCCCAAAGTAGAGAAGATAACTTCATTCTCTCTCTAGATGGTCTTAATCTTGATTGTATTGGACTTGGACTAAAAGGAAAAAATATAATTGTAAGGGGAAAAGCTGGAAAATATGTTGGCAATAGTGCTGAAAATTGTAGAATAGAGAGTGATAATTTTGAGAGTCTTTCTAAGTATATAGGAAAGGGAACAGAAATTTATTGTCAAGGCAAGAGGGTTTGGCCAAAATAAAAATGATTTCTGATTTTTTTATTAATCTTAAAAACAATAGCGGGGGGAAATAAAATGATAGCTGATTTTTTTATTAATCTTAAAAACAATAGCGGGGGGAAATAAAATGATAGCTGATTTTTTTGGGCTTGCTTTAAATAGTATAAAAAAAAGAAAGCTCAGGAGCGGGTTAACAATTATTGGGATAATTATAGGCATAGCTGCGATAGTTGCATTAATTTCCATAGGGCAGGGCTTACAGAATTATATTGATGAAGAATTTTCAAAACTTGGATCAAATAAAATAATTGTTATGGGAAAATCAACAGCAGTAGCAGGAGGGCCTGCTGCAAGTTCTCTTTCTGCATCACCATTAACAAAAAAAGATGTTGAAACAATAAATAGGGTTAATGATGTAAGGGGGGCTACAGGTATTTTGATTAAATCAGCAAAAATTAGTTATAAAGGCGAAACAAAGTATCTCATGCTTGCTGGGATCTCTACCAACAGCGAAGCAATGAAATTACTTGGTTCTATGGAACCTATAGAGGCAGAGGTTGGGAGGGAACTAAAGCAGACAGATACATACTCTGCATTAATAAGATATGGTGTTGCTCATGACGTTTTTAAAAAAGAAGTTGATGTTAAGGATAGAATACTTATTAATGACCGCGAGTTTAATGTTGTTGGGATAGTCGGCAAGTTAGGAAATTCTTTTGCAGATAACACTCTTGCTATCCCTCTAGATATTGCGAGAGAACTATTTAATGAACCTGAACTTGTCAGCGAGATAATAGTTGAAGTTAAAGAGACTGATGCACAAACAACTGAAGAAATAAAAAATGCCCTAAGAAAAGCAAGAAATGAAAAAGAGGGGGAAGAAACCTTTGAGGTTCAAACAACAGAGGAATTAAGAGCAAGTTTAGGTTCAATTTTGTCTATCATAACTGTTGTTCTTGCAGGAATTGCTGCCATCTCCTTGCTTGTTGGGGGCATTGGCATAATGAATTCCATGTATACTAATGTTCTAGAAAGAACAAGAGAGATTGGAATAATGAAAGCAGTGGGTGCAAAAAATTCCCATATTCTTTTGATTTTTTTAATAGAAGCAGGAATGTTTGGTCTAGTTGGAGGAGTTATTGGAGCTGCATTAGGAACAGGGCTAGCATTAATGGTTTCAAATATTGCTACAAATTTTGGATTTTCATTTTTATCAATCAAAATAAATTATATCCTAATGCTTGGAGCATTAGCTTTTTCTTTTATAATTGGGTGTATTTCTGGAATTCTTCCAGCAATTCGCGCATCAAAGCTCAAGCCAGTTGAGGCGTTGAGGTATGAGTAACCTAAGAAACCAAGGTTTCTTGTGGTTCAACTTCCTTTTAGAGAATTCGCGGCTGGCGCATTTAACTAAATTTAACGATAAGATTTCTGTCTTGCTGCTCTTGCCTTGCTATCTCCTGGCTTTCTTGTCTCTTTTCTTCTTACATCTGCTACTAGCAATGCTCTGTCATATTGCAAGAATGCTCTTTTAATCTCAGGATTTTTTGAAAATGCTAAAATTGCCCTTGCCATAGCCAATCTTGATGCTTCAACCTGGCTCTCAACTCCCCCGCCTTTAACATTAACAGAAATATCAAAATTTAATGGAAGATTCAAGCTCTGCAATATTCTTGTTGGCTCTTCTAATGAAAGTCTTCTTAGATAACTAAAATGAGATATTGGCTGCTTATTCACTTTTATAATCCCGCTGCCATCTTTGATAACTGCTTTAGCTATTGCTGTTTTTCTTTTTCCACTTACAACAAGCGCAAATTGCTTTGTTTTCTTTTTAATTGTCATGTTTTTAAGCTAATCTTGAAAGCTCTCCTAAAGTCATGAATTTTCCTTCTTTAGCTTTAGTTGTTATTTTTTTGATATTTGCGTACTGATGAGGAATATGCTTGTAGCAAATTACTCTGTTAAATGCTTCATTTCCTAAAGCTCTTTTATATTTTAGCATTCCTCTTATTGTTCTTTTAAGAATATCCTCTGGCTGTTTTGGGAAATATGGTCCTTTCAAACTTCCTATTCCTCTTTTTATTTTTCTCTTATATTTTTCAAGAATATCTTTTTTGCTTCCACTTATTATTGCTCTTTCTGAATTAACAATAACTATTTTATGCCCTAACAATGCTTGCTTGGCAGCAAAGCTGGCAAGTCTTCCTAATGTTGCATTTGTTGCATCTATCACAATTTCTTTAACTTCTGCTTTTTCTCTGTCTTTTTCCATTTTATTGCACTTTGTAATGTTTTTTAATATAATCTACTACATGGCCCACTGTTTTTATTTTATCTAACTCTTCATCTTGAATCTTGAGTGAGTACTCATCTTCTAAAAACATTGCGAGTTCAAGCACTTTAAGTGAGTCTGCACCTAAATCTTCCCTTAAAGTTGATTCTAATCTAACTTCCTCAATTTTGCAATCAAGCTCCTTTGCTATTTTCTCTTTAATCTGCTGTTCAAGTTCCATTTTATTTTATAACTTTAAGAGTTTTATGATGTAAGACTCCTTCAATGCCCTCTATTTTGCATTTAGCTTCTTTAAGTTTTCTTTCAGCTTCTTCTGAGAATGATAAAGCAGCTATTATTATTGAATGATGAATTTTTCCTTTTCCAAGCACTTTTCCAGGAACTACTACAACATCATTTTCTTTTGTATTTTTGTTTATTTTTTCTAAATTTACTTGAGCTCTTTTTCTTCTTGGAATTGATATGAGGTTAGCAAGCGAAGGGCTTGTTTTTTTTAATCTAATTATAAGCTTCACTAAATGAGCATTTGTTTTTCTTTTCAATTTTCTCTCAATTTTTGATTTGCTTATTTTCATTTTTGTTGTTAAAACACAAGCCTTGAGAGGCTTACAATTGCCTCGCTTGTCAGGGCTCGGTTATTTTACTTATCGATTTTTTCTTTTCTAATAGTGCGGGAGGAAGGGATCGAACCTTCGCAGGCACTAAGCCACAGGAGCCTCGGTCCTGCCCGTTTGGCCACTCCGGCACTCCCGCTCTTATGAAAGCAGGAGTTTTGAGCATATTTAAAGTTTAAGTTTTAGCTTATGATTTCGGAATTATAGTAAATCTCTCCAATAGGGAGATTTACTTTTTACAGAGCTGTTTTAGAATTTAATCAAGCTGTTTATCTAATTCATTTAAGTTTTTATTCATTACTTTTACTGCCTCTAAAAAAATCTCCTTGGCTGGAATTTGGCCAAATGATTCAATTGTAAAAATTATATTTTCTTTATCTGTTTTAAAATCTATACATTTTTTCCCTTTTTTATTGCATGCTTCTAAGCATGCTTCACATAAATCACATTTCTCTATGTCTTTAACTGTAATCTTTTTTCCTTCAGTTATAATTAGTTTAAGGGGACATGCCTTGATGCATTCATTGCATATATTGCAGTCTTTTCCTATGCTTATTTGTACGCTAGGTTTATATGAAATAATTCCAGGAGAAAATTTTGCGTGCTGTTTTCCTTTTCCTACTATAGCATAAGCATTTAATTCAAGCTCTTGACCCTTGCTTAAAGAAACAATAGGCATTTTGTCGAATACTGGCTTCGCGCTTTTACCTTGTAATTGGCCAGAGTAAACTATAGAAGGACCTTTTGCTTGTAATTTAAAGGCAACAGTACATTTTGCACATCCTTTTCCTTTACAAGAGCATTTATCTTTTTCCTCAATATTCTTATCAGCCTCTAAGGGTACAAGTCCTAATCTATGCGCAAGAATTTCATCATACAAAGCAGAATCATTCTTCACAAACTCAACATCCTCTATTGCAAGAATTGGAATTTCGAGTGCTGAACGCCTAACTGCATTTGCTATTGTCTCATTTATTCCGTCTATCGAAAATATAATTTTATCTTGCTTCTTTGAAATTAATTTTATCATTTTTGTTATGCTCCAACTAATTCGCCCCGAATTGATTTTACTGATATCCTATCGGTTTCTTTTAGGTATTTGATATATCTGGCGTACTCATGTGCAGATGAATATTTAAGTACCATAAATAAAAAATTATCCCTATATTGTTTTCTTTTATCTAATGTTTCTTCTACTTTTAATTTCCTTTTTTCTTTATCCATTTCAAAAACAAGGTCCCTATAAGATTCTATAAATGTTCTTGCTAAATCATTTCCAACCTCTCTTTCTTTCTCGCTCATTCTAAAAGATATCTCCCCTAAAAATTTGTAATATTCTTCCATCTCTTTCCTTTTTTGAGTTGGTTCAACCATTTTTAAACCCTCCTGCCTCTTTTTCCTCCTTTTGGTTTAGGCCCTCCCCTCGGTGTTCTTGTAACATCTACAATGTTTATTATTTTTAAACCTTCTCTTGCAAGGCTCTTTACAGCTGCATGTGCACCTGGCCCAAGTGAAGGCGCGCCAGTTTTTGCTTTTATCCTAACATACACACTTGTTATTCCAGCGTCTTTTGCTTGTTCTGCTGCACGTTTTGCAGAGAACATTGCGACAGTAGGATTTGCTTTGAGCCTATCATGTTTTGTAATCATTCCACCTGCAACTCTTGAAACAGTATTTCCAGCTAAATCAGTTATATGTATTATTGTATTGTTAAAACTAGTATAAATATGGGCAATTCCTATCAGGCCTTTTTTTTCTTGTTTTTCTTGTTCTTCAGCCATTTTATTCTTCTTCTCCTACTTCCTGCTCAATTATTTGTTCTTTTTTCTTTTCTTTTTTATGCTTAATCTTTTTGGTTATTTTGTCTTCAAAATGTTTTGGGACAAGATATGAAGGAGCATTTATTGTTTTTCCATTAACAAGAATATGTTTATGCACTATGAGTTGTCTAGCTTGCCTGGGCGTATTAGCCATCTTTTTCTTGACTAATATTGTTTGCAGTCTTCTATCAAGCCATGCTTCTTTTTCTAGACTTAAAATATCATCTATATTTGAAACACTAAAACCCTGTTTCTTTAGCTTCTCAATAAATTCGTATTGTTTTTCTTTATCACTAATTAAACTTTTGGCCCTTTTTCTTATATTTTCGATTGCTGATTTTGCTTTCCATATCTCTTTTTTATTCTTTAAGCCATATTTCTTAAGAATTGAATTTTCTTCTTCAATTCTATCTTTTTCAAACATCTTTCTAGGCTTTTTGTACTTTTTGTGTTGTTTTCTTGGGTCTCCCATTTTATTTCTTTGCCTTTGCCGCAGGAGCAGCTGATTTAGATTTTTGTACTCCAATTGCTCTACCTTTTCTGAAATGTGACCTTGTTCTTTGTCCTCTGACCGGTAATCCAAGTGCATGTCTTAATCCCTTGTACGTCCTAATTTTCTTATGCCTTCTAATATCAAAATCTCTTTTTATTTCTAAGTCAGTTGTTATTAAATGCTCTCCAAGACCGGTCTCTCTGTCATTTTTTCTATTTAGTAAGAATGATGGGACATTTGGTTTTTTGAGAAATGTTGTAATTTTTTCTATATCTATCTCTGAAAGATCTTTAATTTGTTTATTTTTATCAAGGTTTAATGATTTGCATACAGCATTGCTCATACTCCATGAGATTCCTTTTATTCTTGTTAGGCCAGAAAAAATATCTTTCTCTCCTGGAATGTCTGTTCCAACTATTCTAACTATACTTTGAGCTGCTGAAAGCTCTTTTCTTTCATCATGATGAGCATGGTGTTTCTTTTCCTTTTCTTCATGCTTTACTATTGGTTTTTCCTTCTTAACTTCCTTAATTTCTTGCTTTTTTTCTTCTGCCATGTTAAATTCCAAATAAGTTCATTTTTAAATATTATGCTACAAAAAGTTTATATCTTTCTTGTCCTTCTAGTTCTTCAAGAATTCTTTTCTCTATTGCTCTCTTTGGGTCTGGAATATTTGAAATCCTTTTCTTTATATCCTCAAAATTTGAGAAAGACTTTTTTTCTCTTTCTTCTATTATTGCTTTTGTATGCTTTATTCCAAATCCAGGCAATAGCTCAAGCTGATGAAGCCTTGTATTAATTGGCTGAGCGCTATTAAAGAACTCAACAAATTTAGATTCATCATCTTTAACTGATTTTTCAATAAATTCTTTAAGTTGGATCTTTGCTGTTTCTGTTAATTTTTCTCTAGGCAATCTTCCTAAGATATAAGAAATTTGGTCTCTTCTGCCTTCCCCAATATAAACTTCTTCTTTAAGTTGCAAGGTTACTCCTCTTCTTGGGACAAGTTGCAGAAGTGTAAAATACTTAGTACCTATAGCTTGCGCTATTGGAATCATCTTCCCTTCCAAAGGATAACCATGAGGAAGGAAGTCTAGTATAATTGCTTTTTCTTCTTTTCTTTCCATTTTTATAGGTACTTCTTAACAACCTCGAGCAGTTGTGTAATTTCATTCTGGTCTAGACTCACATCTATGAATATTTTATGTATATCTTCTGTATCTACTGGTAAGATATCCACTATCTTAACAATATGGTGTTTTTTTATCTTCAGTAAACCAAGATTTTCAATTTCTTCTTCTAATTTCTTAGCCTCGTTGATAGCTAGTTTATTAAATTTTTTTGTAAAGCCAGCTATATCTTTCGCTTTTTCACTGTCTATTTTAGATAGTATTTCCCGTACTTCAACGAGATTTACAGGTTCAATTGATTTTATCATTTTTAATTTCCTTTCAATTGCGGACTTTTATTTCCCTAATCTGATTATTTTTAGAAGTTTTAAGCTTTTTTAAATGTGATGCTTCCACTATTGCCTTTTTTAATTTGTGGCCTACTTTAATTCCTATGAGATAATGATTTTTAATCTTTCCGAGCACTGTTCCGGTTCTCCCTTGCATTCTCAAGTGAAAATTTGAAGCCCTTGAAAGATCCTTAATAAATGCAACTTTATCTCCTTGTTTAAGTTCCTGGAAATATCTACTTAGAGCTAATTTTCCCTTCTCTCTTATTCTCTTATGTTTTAACATTTTTTTATTGAATCTCTAGTATTTTTAAAGCCTTATCTTTTATTTAGTTTAGAATCGATAATCTATTTTTAAATCTTGCTATTTAAGGTTCTGTCAAATTTGTAAGAGATAATAATAAATTTATCTAAACTCATCCTTATTATCTCTCAGTATCTTTACAAAATCCTATTTAAAGGCCTATGAAATAGTCAGACTTGAGCTATTTAAAGCTTCTCCATCACTAAATCCATCTGTTGGTATAACCTGGCATTTCCAGTTCTCTCCAGATGTAGTTTCTTGGGCAACTATCTTATTATACTCTAAATTATAATTAGCTCTAATCTGTTCAGCAGATAAAGTTTTATTGTAAATTCTTACTTCATCTATTGTTCCATTAAAGTACTTATCAGCATCATTTGAACCAATCACCATAGGTAGATTATCATCGTCTATATTTCCTGAAACAGCAGTACTTGCCTTTAGAACTCCATTAACATAAATTGAGATATGGGTATCATTCTTTACACCCACAACATGATACCATATATCCTGTCCATGCGCTGCAGTATCTTCAACACAATAAACAACATTATTTTTTTTGACTAAAAACTGCCATCTGCCAGTTGCTGTACAACCAGATGCTCCAGCAATATCATCCAAAATAAAATAAGAGTCTCCTTTCTCTAGCATCCTATTTACTGATGCATTTTTATCATACAACCACATCTCTATAGTAAAATTATTTACAACCCCTAAACTTTGGTTATCAGCTATCTGAATATAACTGTTTGTACCAGTAAAGCTGTATGCTCCGCCTATTTTTCCGCCAATCTTTCTAAATACAGCTCCATTAACAGTTCCATGATTTCCGTTGCCACTATAGTCTCGTGCATCAACATCGAAAGGAAGCAATAAGACAGTTGTTGATAGATCATTCTTATACCATTTGTAAACATTGCTCAATTTATTATTTGATTCATCCAAATCATCTGAGCTTTGGTTGTAACATGTTAAATTCTGGTTTGTATCATTAGTTGCAGGATTTGTTGAATTTAAAACAGGAGTAGAATGCATCGGAGCAGTATTAAATCTTGAAAATGCCCTGTATATCATAAGATTAGCTTCGCCCCTTGATATATTCTCTTCAGGCTTGAAGATTCCGCCACCATAACCTTTTACTATTCCATCTAAAAAAGCAGCTTCTATCTGACCGTAATACTTGTGGTTTATAGGAACATCACTAAATGTTGCTGTTGTGTTAGTATTATTTATTATATTTTTTGATTCAACTAAGAAAGAAGTCATAATAGCACGGGTAATGTTATGAGATGGGCAATAATATTTCCCAGTTGCATTACTCATACATACCATTCCATCTCCAACTAGCTTGTAAAGGGCTTCTGTCTCATTATAACCCCCATAAGTGCAACTAACATCTTTGAAGGTTTCTCCCCCACAGTTAGGAACATCTGAAAGATTAATCTCAAGTGCACGGGCTAAGAAAACTGCTGATTCGACCCTTGATACGTTTTCGCTGGGCTTGAATGTATAATTTTGCTGAGCTCCATAACCCCTTGAAACATTATCTAAAGCAAGTATTTGTATTTCCCTGAATACAGGATATGTTTCAGTTACATCACTGAAATAAAATAATGCATCTTTTCCTTTTACTATCAAAGTTTTTTGCAATTCTCTTACACTTAAGTCACGGGGCTGTATTTTCTTTTTTGCTGATAATGCAGCAGCTGCTCCTGCAGCCTGCCCTATTATTGTTGTAATTGGCTGCAATCTTGTTGCTCCTGCTGCAATATGTGTTGCAGAGATTGATTTTTCAGCTGCAATAAGTCCGTCAATTGTTTCAGGAATTAAAGATGTATAAGGAATTTGAAATGGATATGTGGCTATACCTATGCCTCCAAGCTTTTCATTATTTTCAGAATTATTCTTGCTTGAATCAACTTTAACAGCGTGCACATCAATATTATAGTCTCCTATTGCTATGCTATTATTGAAGTGCTTGCCTCTTCCTGTTACATTTCCAGGAAGTTCAAATTGAGAAATGTCATTTTCTTTTAATGTATCCAGCCCCTTTATCCTTCTGCTTTCTCTATAGTAAGGAATCAAAGTAAAATTATATTTTGCATCTGTGCTGAATTCATTATAGCTTCCCCATGTTGATGCATTATTTACAAAGCCAAGAGCTGCATTATTTTTAAGAAAATAAAGAAACCCAAGCGTATGATTCAGTGCTTTTTTAAGCAAGGCTTCTCTTTCAGTTTTGCTCATTAACAAGATGCTTTCCTTGGTCCATTGTGTTAGGTTTTGGCTATAAGCAAAATCACTTCCATTATTCGGCCAGTTGATAAATTTTTTTGTATAATTAAATCTTGCAGCTCCGCTAAAAGAGCCATCAGGCGTATAACCATATTTTATATAATCACTCCAAGTATAATCTACTCCTGTTGCAGGAGTTGAGTATTTACTTGCATCATAATCTGCAGGCATTGCCATGCTTTTATTTGTGCTATAATTTTTAATTACAATAGCAAAGGCAAAAGCCTGTGTTTTATTGTCTGGCAAGCAACTGCTTCCTATACTACATTCAGTATTATTAGGCCCTCCAAGTGCATGGGGTTCTGCTGTCTGCGTATAATCTTCCCTTCCTACAATATAATTTGCTCCACTCATATTAATAATTTCACCAAGTTCAGTAGCATCTATAGTTACATTTGCATAAAAAGTATGGCTCCCAGATGAATTAACAGCATTAACACCAATCACAGTATTCCCGCTTTTGATAACAGAACTAACATTTGTCTTATAAAAAACATTATTTTTTAGATTATCTTCATAATCAACAAGGGTGTTAAGCACATCTCTGGCAACAGTAGGCTCAAATGCAGACATACTTACAGAGCCCTTTGAAAGATTTAAATAAGGATATATTGTATCCGGAAAACTGTACTTATAATGTATCTTCTTTTCAATCTCCTCAAATAATCCAGTAGAAGCACAAAAAGTTTCACTGCACTTTGTGTTGTAATATGGGCTATTTTGCGCTGGCCCATCAAATGCACTTATTCCAGCAGCAGTATACATTCCTCCAAGCCAGTCTGTTTCTTCAATCAAGCAAGTTTTTGCTCCTAATCTTGCAGACTGAATTGCTGCTGCAACACCGCTTGAACTTCCACCTACAACTAAAACATCACAATTAATAGTTATCGCTGAAACAAAATTAATTAATAAAACTGAAATTAAAATTATTAAAATCAACAGACCTCTTTTCATCTTAATCAGTTTAAAAAATTAACACTATAAATACATTTCTGACTACTTTAAAATTACTTTAAAAATTAAAATTTACTTCAAAAAAGCCCTGTAAAGAAAAGCTGCCATTTCATCTCTTCTTACATTATTTTCAGGGCAATATCTTAATGGATTTTCTAAACAACCTTTTGTAATTCCTTCTTGATAAATTGCACCAATCTCACCAAAATCCCAATAATCTAAAGGAATATCACTAAAAATTTGCGAGCCAGTATACAAAGGCAATCCCTTAGCTCTTTGCAAAAATGCAGCCATTTCATCTCTTCTTACATTATTTTCAGGGCAATATCTTAATGGATTTTCCAAGCAACCTTTTGTAATTCCTGCTTTATAAATCGATTCTATTTCAGCATAGTCCCAATAAGTCTTAGGAATATCTGAGAAACTTGGAGTTGCAGGCGGACTTGAAGTGTCAAGTTTCAATGCCCTCTGCAAAAACGCAGCCATTTCATCTCTTCTTACTTGACTAGAAGGGCAATAAATAAATTCTTTATTGTTAGCAACGCAGCCTTTTGTTATTCCTGCTTTGTAAATAGCTTCAATCTCATGATAGTTCCAATAATTAGTAAGAATATCATCAAATGTATGATAGCTTCCTGTATGCATTAAATCTCT
>JACRHU010000018.1 GCA_016211995.1 Candidatus Pacearchaeota archaeon | reverse complement strand
TATGAAAAAAGATGTGCTGAATAGATATGGCTATCTGGATGTCTTGCCTTATTATTCAGAAATTTCAAGATACATTAAAAAATTCCTAAAAGGAAAAGAAATAGCAACAAAAACCTGGCTTCCAGGTTTTTTCTTTCTAAAGAGAGGAAGCAAGTCAAAACCTTTGTTTATTGAAGATTTCTCATCGGTAAATGAAAAAATGTTGAAATTAAGGGATAAGGATTTAAAATCTGTCAGGCAACAGCTTAGCGAAAAACAAGCATTAATCTGGGAATATTTTGTTCCTCGCAAGCTTGTGGATTTTTTTTATGCAACAAATAATGAGAACCCAGGCAAGCCAATTGAAAGAATTTTTATTGACATCGATAGAGGAACAGGGATTTCAAGTGAACAAGCACAAGAAGTTTCAAAATTATTAATCGAAGAAATCAAAAAAGATAAACAATTAAAGAAAATAATTAAATTTAAGCTTTTTATTTTATGGACAGGTTCAAGCTTTCATGTTTATTTAATGTTAAGCAAGTCGATAAATAATCCAATATACAACAAATATTTCTCTTACTCCAAAAATACTCCCTTAGAAAGTTTTATTGGAAGATGGGTTGCAATAATTCAAAAGAAGGTTAAATTCAAGATTTCTGGTGGACACGAAAAAATAAATAATGGAATAAATATTGATCCAAGCCAGACACCAAGCGGAAAACTTGCAAGGGCTCCTTTCTCTCTGCACATGAAATCAAATAAAGAGGTAGATGGTGTTGCACTTCCAGTAAACGAAAAAGATTTAAGTAACAAGAGCTTAATAAAAATGCTTAAATCATACACTCCAGATAAAGTTATTAAAGATATCAAAAGATTTGCTAAATTGTTATTATAAAATTTTTAAAATAAATAAAAGGAGAAAAATGGGACTTTGTGAAATGGAAAGGAAGCTATATGAAATATTAGCAGAGCCATTATCTGAAAATGAGAGGAGGGAGTGGAATGAATTGAGAGCACCACAGGGCTTGAGAAATAACTACGTAACCAACTATTTCATGTTTAGGAAGGCAGAACATGAAAAAAGAGAAAAAGAAAGAAGAAAATATTGAAACAATTTTTAAAAATGGGAAAAGAAGAAAAAATTCTTGAAAATGCAGTTGAAAGCTCAAAAGGCACAGAATCAGTCAAAAGAGGGCTTGCAAAAATGCTTGTTGGAGGAGTAATAATGGATGTTACATCTGCTGAACAAGCGAAAATAGCAGAGGAGGCAGGAGCTGTTGCAGTAATGGCTTTATATAAAGTTCCGGCTGATATCAGGAAGGAAGGAGGAGTCGCAAGAATGACAGATCCTTCTGTTATACAAGAAATTATGGCTGCTGTTACAATTCCTGTAATGGCAAAATGCAGAATAGGGCATTATTCAGAAGCTCAGCTACTTGAGAAAATTGAAGTTGATTATATTGATGAATCAGAAGTTTTAACTCCTGTTGGTAAGCATATATGGAAGAATGATTTTAAAGTTCCTTTTGTATGTGGCTGTCGCGACCTTGGAGAAGCATTAAGAAGAATTGAAGAAGGAGCAAGCATGATTAGGACAAAAGGAGAGGCAGGAACAGGAGATGTTAAAGAAGCCATAGAGCATATAAAGAAAGTTAGAAGCGAAATTGCTTGTCTTAAAGGTTTATATGTTAAAAGTTTAGAAGATTTAAGTTATGAAGATGAATTAAGATGGAAAGCAAGAGATGAATATAAAGTTTCATATGAGTTGGTAAAAGAAACTGCAAAATTAGGAAGATTACCTGTAGTAAATTTTGCAGCAGGAGGCATAGCAACACCTGCAGATGCAATGTACTGCATGAGACTTGGTGTTGATGGAATTTTCGTTGGAAGCGGAATCTTTAAATCACAAAATCCAACAAAGAGGGCAAAGGCAATAGTCATTGCAACACATTATTTCAATAATCCTGAACAAATTCCTTTAGAAGAAATCAGCAATCTCGAAGAAGAAATGAAAGGCATTGCAATACATACTTTACCAGAAGAACAGAAAACGCAGTATAGATAGTTATTTCTTATAACAATAATATTTTTATACTTTCAATTATCTAACATTATACTAAAATGAGTAACACTACTTTACTCCAATCCAGAGCAGATTACCTTGAATGGGTTTCTAAATATGCTGAATTAGCTGGTGGAGAAAAATTGTGTTATGAATTAGACGTGAAACTTTCAGTCCTCTTATCAGAGTATTTTATAAAGGCACAAAGAATGACAAGCGGATTAACAGTGGAAAAAAGAAAAAAATTAGAAGACTTCCTCCAAAATTCATTTCCTATGCCTATTCGGGAACCAACTCCAGAGGAATTAGCGAGAGGTAAAGAAATAGAAGATTATTATAAAACAGAGCTTAGAAAAAAATATCCTTTTGGATTCTGGTATGCCCTTGCACATAAAAAAGATATAGAGAGTTTGAGAGGTATTCTCTTAAAAAATGAGCCTTGAAAATCTAACAAGAAAAGAAGATAAGAAAGAAAAACAAACTTTAACCGAAGAAGATAAGTTTGCTAGAGAGTTAGTAGCATTCTATATATATCTCCAAACTTATTCAGTCCTTAGTAAAGGGCTGGGAAAAGTCTATGATGAGCTTTGCAGTATATATGATAAGGCAAAAGCTGAATAATTTTAGAAAGGTATTTAAATAAGAATTCCATATTTAATTCTTAAAAGGGTGTAAAATGTTAAAGTATGAACTTTTTGAAAAGCCAAAAGGAGTGACTGTTATAGGTGGATTTCCTGGTATGGGGTTAGTAGGAACAATTACAACTGAATTCCTGCTTGATCATTTAAATGTTAAGCTTATTGGAAGAATAATTTCTGAAAAAATTCCCGCATTAGTTGCTGTTCATAGCGGTAAAGTTGTAGAACCTCTGGGTATTTTTTATGATTCAAAGAAAAAGATAGTCATTGCGCATGCTGTCACAGACGTAAGCACAATGGAATGGGAGCTTGCTGAAACAATACTTGCCATTGCAAAAGATTTAGAGGCAAAGGAGGTAATCAGTTTAGAGGGTATTGGCTCAAATCTTGCTTCAAAATCAAATGCATTTTATTTCAGCAATGACGAGAAAGCCAGAAAAAAATTTGAATCTATAAAAATTGAATCATTGAAAAATGGAATTGTTGTAGGCATTACAGGATTTTTATTGCTAAGAGCTTCAAAACAAAAGATTTCATGCATATTTGCAACAACACACTCAAATCTTCCAGATTCAAGAGCAGCTGCAACAATAATTGAAGTGCTGGATAAATATCTTGATTTAGACATCCCTTATGAGCCTCTCCTAAAGAAAGCAGAAAATTTTGAAGACAAGCTAAAAAATATTTTTGAGGATTCAAAGAAGGCAGAAACAGTGAAAGATAAAAAGACTGTTGAATATTTGGGTTAACTAAGATATAAATTTATAAATAAGATATAATTCTAATGAACTTAAAAAAGAGTTAATCAATCAACCGCATCGCAAAAAGTAAAAGCTTTTTGGGATCCAGAAAACCTAAAGGTTTTCTTGATGATTGGTTGCTAATGTTACTAATATTTAATCATTAGCAAATTTAGGAACTAATCATCCAGTTCAATATTAATAAACAAAAGATGATAAAATATGAGTTAGCGCATGACATTAAGCAGAAAATTATTGAAATTGCTAGAAAAGTTCAGATGGAGCATATAGAACTCGATAATCTTGTTTGTGTTAGAAGCAAAGGAAGCGGAGCAAGAGGAACAATTGCAAGATGTCATGCTCTTCCACGTGTATGGCAGAAAGGGCTTGGAATTAATGCTAAATACATAATTGAGGTTATAACAGAGAGATTTGATAAAATGCCAGAGGAAGAGAAGATTAAAACATTAATTCATGAGCTTATGCATATTCCAAAGGCATTTGGAGGAGGGTTTATACATCATTCGCAGTTTTCTCAAAAAGATATAAATAGAATATATAATCAGTTTCTAAAGTCAGAAAAGATATAAATAGAATATACAATAATTTTCTAAAGTCAGAGGGCTTTGCACATAAATGCTAGTAAATATAGATTATTTTAAAGCTGATTATGTGCAAAGCTAAGTCAGAGCAGAAAGGTTTATTCTAAATTAAAAGCTCTTACTAACATTACTCCAGTTTCAGCTCTTGTTGCTTTTCTGTCTGGGCAGAAATTTTGTGAATCACAGCCAAGAGTTATTCCTTCCTCTGCTATTGCACCAATTGAGCCATAAGCCCAATAATCTGTAGAAACATCATCAAAGATTTGATCTCCATTGTATACTGGTAGTCCTAGAGCTCTTTGCAGGAATGTTGCAACTTCAGCTCTTGTTGCTGCATCGTTTGGGCAATATTCTCTTGTGCTTGGTGTTGTCGAATCATCAACTATTCTACATCCATTTGTTATGCCTTGCTCATATAATGCTTGAGTATATCCCCAGAATATGGTATCATAAGGAACATCTATAAAATTAACACTCCAGCTATTTTGGCATGAAGTATATTGACTGTAATCTAAGTCTAATGCTCTTCCTAAGAAACCAGCCATCTCAAGTCTTGTCGTTCCTCTATCTGGGCAATAGTATAAACCAGATGCATTATCTTCACAACCTATTGTCACTCCATTAGCATAAAGAATTTCAATTTGTTCCCATGCCCAGTAATCTCTTGGAACATCAACAAATGTCTGAACAGGATTTACAGTAATTATTATACTTTTTTCAACACTTGTTTCAGAATCAGTTGCTCTAAATTTAATTACATATTGTCCTGCGTCTCCAAATTCTGTATCCCATCTGAATAAGTTTCCTTCTAGTTCTGCACCTTCAGGAAGATTTGTTGCAAAGAAAGTTATTCTATCATTATCAGCATCAGTTGCTTGTAATGTAAGCTCAAGCAACTGGTTTTCTTCAATCTCTGTATTATGAACTCCAAAAACAGGAGCTGAATTTAATATTGTAACAGAATTTGAAGTTTTTAATTGTCCAAATGTTGTTCCATCTTTTGGTTGGACAGTGAAATACCAAACATCATTTTTTGTAGTAACAGAAGCAGAAATTGTTAGATCATTATTATATACTGTTTGCAAAATTCCATTTTTATACCATCTTATTTCTGTTCCGCTTTCAGTATCGTTATCAGCATCAGAATATGAATAGCTTGCAACTAAATTATCAGTTGTTTTTGGATTTGAAGGGGAGAGTATTAAATTTGTCGCAATCGGAGCTATATTTTCTGTAATGTTTGTTTCGTTATTTGTTAAAGTTGTTGCACTTACTATATTGCTAAATCCAGAATTTCCTGCATCATTATATGCAAGCACCTTATAATAATAGGTTGTTCCAGAAGTTAATCCTGAATCTGTATATGAATGTATATTCTTTGATGCAGCATATATTTTAGTGAATCCAGATGGGCTTAAACTTCTGTATATCTTGAACCCATCTTCATTATTTGAATTATCATTCCATTGAAGTGTTATACTTGTTTTTGTAATTGAAGTAACCTGCAATCCAGATGGGGAGTTAGGTTTATCATTGTCAGTTTCATTATCTGAATGATGATGTGTTGTTGATTCAGTAGAAGAATAGACTGAATCATCTACAACAGTTTTTGTAGAGCCAAGAATTACTTTTGCTAAAGGTTCATCAGAACTAGATTGTGGTGTTTTGACAACCTCTCCTGTTATTCCAAAGAATTTTGAGATTGGGCTACCATATATAATCAATAGAAATACTATCACTAATGCTAGAAGAGTGAAAATTACCGCCCAGTCAATTTTTCCAGATTTTTTCATTTTTAAAACCTTAAATGTATTAATTCTGCAATGACTACACTATTTAAATATTTCTATTCTCCTGAATATTTAAATTATCAGAATTAGAT
>JACRHU010000017.1 GCA_016211995.1 Candidatus Pacearchaeota archaeon | reverse complement strand
GGGGATAAAGTAGCTAATTTTATTTGGACAGCCCCATACTATGCTATTCTTACTCAAAATAAAGAAGTTGCAGATTCTTTTAGAAGTTATTTCAATGCATTATGGAAAATAGCTAGAATTTAATTATTTCTTAAAAACTCTAAAAAGAGCAAATAAGACAAAACCAGCTCCTAGGCCTATAAACATAGAACCTACAAATTTTCCTTTTATTTAATGATTTTACCATTCAACTTTTAAACATGCAGGAAGCTTCCATTTTAATCTTTTTTGTTCTTCAAGGTAATGCTTTCTGCATAAATAGCTCCATCCTTTTTTTGGATGTTTCTTCAATAAGAAAGGAAAAACTTCTGCATAAGCAATATTTGTGCATTTGCCTTTAAAATCAAAAAAACCTCTAAGGTTTTTAGGATGCTCAGAAATGTACACATTTCTGACATCGCAACAAGGGAATTCTTTTTTATTTTGCAAAATTTTGAATCTTATTGTTGATTCTGGTTTAATATCTCTTTTAAGTGCTCTTAACCTTCCATGTCTGTCATCAAAAAAAAGCTTAAGCTTTTTTAGGATCCTAAAAATCCAAAAAGATTTTCTTAATAATACTTAGTTATAATTTTCATTTCCTATAAAATCCTCGATTTCTTTTTTCTTTCCTATATTCAAAGAAACTTCCAAACCATAGCTGGTTGGCTTTGATAATAAGAAGCCTTTTTTCAGCAATTCTTCAATAACTTTTTTTACTTCTTTTTTGCTTCTTAAGTGGTCTGGCAAACCCTTATGGAGATTGTGTATGCTTGTGTGTTTATGCATCCACATTCTATGCCTGACTAATTTTCTTAAAATAGCGCGTTTAATAGCTTTCTCTACTTCTTCCATAAAGGAGATAGTACAATAAGCTTTTTAAATATTTTTTATGAAAAAAACTTTCAGTTTTTAGCATCCTAAAACCCCTTAATGGGTTTTTTGATTTTAATAACTCCTTTTTAGTAATTGTCAAAATAATCATTTAGGTTTATAAAATGGTAAGGTTTATAAATCATAAAAACTTTAAGTTTTTAGGACTTCAGGATTTTAAATCCTGACAGTTGTCAGAAACATAAAGTTTCTGAAATCCTGAAAATTTAAAAAGAATTTTCTTGATCTTGAAGTTATATGGAATTATGGAAAAAAATATGGAAGAAGAGAGTAAAAGTATATTTGTAGAATATTTTGGCAGCTCGCCTTATGTAAAAGTTCTTGACTTTTTGATAGATGGGCAGGAATTTGATTATAGCATGACAGAAATAGCACGTGGAGCAGGGGTTGGATGGAGTGCCTTTACAAGAATTTGGAAGCAATTACTAGAAAAAGAAATAATAGTGGCAACAAGAACAATAGGAAATGCAAAATTATTCGGAGTAAACAGGAAAAATCCATCTGTTTTAAGGTTAATAAAATTTGATTGGGAATTAACAAAACTTGAAACAGACAAGCTTTTCCAAAAAGAAGGCTGGATAAAAAAGGTTAAGGTTGCAGCTTGAAATTTTAAATTAAGGGCGTTAAACAAAGAGTCTAATGCCCCATGAGGAGTCAACTCTCCTTTAAAGAGTTAGAATTATTTCTTAAAAAGCCTAAATTAGGCATTATTATACCTTCCTTTTCTTTATAGCACTCATGACTTCTTTTGTGTTTTTAATGAGCTGCTTCATTGCAAAGTCGAGCTGCTGTCTATTCTTTGTTCCTGTGCATACAAGCTTTCCATTGCTGAATAAAAGAAAAGTTGCATTTGGACTGTCTAGCTTATAAACAAGGCCTGGAAACTGCTCTGGCTCATATTCTGTATTTTTTAATTGTAATGCCAGAACATTTAGATTTAAAGCAATATCAATGCTTCCAGAAGCAACAATATTTTGAACTTCTATTTTAGGTTTCTGAGTTACATGAACCCCTATTCTTTTAAGCTGTTTTATTACAGCCTTAATAACTTCCTTAACTTGTGCGATAGATTTTGTTCCTGTGCAGACTAAATTGCCTGAAGAAAATACAAGTACTGCAGACTTTGGTTTTGCAATTCTTAAAACAAGTCCTGGAAACTGTTCTGGGTTGAATTCTGTATTGCTCTGGCTTCTTGCCAGCTTTGTCAATGAAACTTGTTTTCCAAGAGAAGTAGTAGCAACAATATTCTGAACACGCAATTTTGAGCCTTTCATGCCTTTTTAAATAAAAAATGCTTTATAAAGCTTGCGCTTTATAAAGGTTTAAAAATAGGCAAGTAGCAAAACATTTTTTTTAAAGGAAAATTATTTAAAGATTACAACTCCCGTAAATAGCATGAAAGATGATTTTGAAGACGAAATGAGGCATGGTGCCTATGTCCCCTTGCCAAAATACTGGGCAGGCCAGGATAAATTCAAAGGTGTAAGGGAAAGCACTTTCTTGATTTTACCTTCTGAAAAACAGTATGATTTACACCTGAAATTATGCGGAGCCGGATATCGTGCAACTTATTTGAGTTATGCAGAACAGATTAAAAGAGGAATTCCATTACTCAAGGAAAGAGGCATTGGAAACATTATCTTTATTGGGTTTGAAAAAGAAAATGTCTACGAAACAGCAAAAAATCTTTCTCCAGAAAGCAGGTTTGTTGACTTGACAAATTATGCAGAAAAAGATGTTGATAAACTATGCAATAATATCCT
Organism: Candidatus Pacearchaeota archaeon; assembly: GCA_016211995.1. Classification (GTDB taxonomy): domain Archaea; phylum Nanobdellota; class Nanobdellia; order Pacearchaeales; family DTIR01; genus JACRHU01. Next base: position 11,119 of record JACRHU010000017.1, on the reverse strand, counting down.
TGAATCTTTGATTTAATTACTTTCTTTTTCTGCCTTGCATTGAGTATTCTTTTCTGATTTCTGAATAAAGAGTTACTTCCTTTTTCTTCCTTGCATGCTGTATTCTTTTCTGATTTCTTCTAGAAATGCTATATCTTTAATACTCCTGTCTGGCCTTAATCTGCTCATTCTTGGAAACCTTAATGCAAATCCGCTTGCATATGTTGGAGATTTCTGTATCTCTTGATAAGTAATTGTAACAATTATTTCTGGTTTAACATGCACTATTTTGCCTTCTTCCCTTATAATCAAAGGCTTTAACAGCTTTGTTAATTCAATAAAGCTTAATCCTTCCTCTTCTTTCTCCTTGATTCCTGTTCCTACTTTCCCTATCTCAAGTAACTTGCCTTTATCCTGACATGCAAGTATAAATGAAGATAACCATCCTTTTCTTTTTCCAGTGCCATATTCTGCGCCAACAATAGCTAAATCAAACTCATTTAACTCTGGTTTTAATTTTAACATGTAACCCACTCTTGCACCTGGCTTGTAAGGAGCTGTTAGATTTTTCATCATTATCCCTTCCTCACCTTCTTTCAAAGCTTCATGATAAAATTTTTCAGCATCTTTTTCATCTGCAGTTATTAATTGTTTTGCCAATTTTAATTTCCACTTTGATTCTGTTACTATCTTGTTCAAAATTTTTCTTCTTTCCTTAAAAGGTGTGCTGATTAAATTCTTACCATCAAAATAAAGAATATCAAAAACATTTACTTCTACAGGAAGCTCATGCATCATTCTCTGTATTTCATATTTTCTTTTAATGCGTTGAGAAATTTCTTGGAATGGTCTGTATCTAAACTTTTTAGGGTCATAACCAACTGCCTCGCTATCTAAAATAAAACTCTTGCCTTTAACATGCTTTTTAACATATTCAACAACTTCTGGAAATTGTGCTGTAACCTCATCCAAGCGGCGAGTGAAAATTTTTATTTTACCATCTTCTGTTTTATTAATCATCATCCTGAAACCGTCGTACTTCGTTTCAATGGCACAAGGTTTACCAACTGTTTCAAAACCTTCTTTTAAGTTTTTAACCTTCAAAGCTAGCATAACTTTTACAGGAATTCCAGGCTCAAGCTCAATATCTCCAAGATGCTTGAAACTTTTTTTAGCTGCTTTTATAACAACAGCGAAGTCATTGCTTCTGTCAAATGCTTGTTGAGCTGCATTCGCATATTGTTTATATTTCTCTCTATCATGAATTTCAACACTCTTATTTTTTTCATCATATTTAATGCCAAGTTGCTTGCCAAAGAATGCCCATATAATTGCATCTCGCATTACACCAGAGCCTACTCCAACCCGCATATCCTCTAGAACAGTTCTTACAATATATCTTGCTTCAAGAGGTTTTGCCGCTGTCAATAACTCTGAAATTAAAGCAATCTTTTTTTCTATTGCTCCTTTTCCTGTCATCTCTGCAATTTTTTTAATATTTTCAAAAACTTTTTTAATTGTCAAGTGCATTGAAAATAAAGTTTTCTGTTTCTTTATAGTTGCAACTTGCTCAGCAACTTTTCCTAAATCACCAATAGACTTCCATTTTTTTTCTACCTCTCCTGTACTTACACCAAAAGATGTTGAAATTGCTTTTATAATAATTTGAGAGCTTACGCCTATCTCTTTTTCTTCATAATCTGGAAAAACAGAACCAGAGGCAAGATATACAAGTTCATGCAAATCTTCATCTTTTGCGTGCTCAAATAATTTTGCGAGAATAAAGGTTTTTTCCAGCCTCTTGCTTGTATTTTCAAGCCTTTCATATACTGCAGTTAGTTCTGAATATAACATACATAACTTAAATATCAAAGATTTTTAAGGTTTGCTAAGGGAAAGATATAAATATACCCCAAGCTAGGAAAAAAGATGAAAAATATTTTAAGTGTAAGCTTTGGCTCTTCCACAAGAGACAAGAAAGTCGAATTAGAGATTGGAGGAGAGCAGTTTGTTATTGAAAGAAAAGGAACAGATGGGAACAAGGCAAGAGCAAGAGTTACTTATATGAAGTATGATGGAATAATAGATGCTTTTGGTATTGGAGGAACTGACTTATATTTTTGCATTGAAAACAGATTGTACAAGTTAAAAGATACAGCAAGACTAATTGAAAATGTCAGAAGGAGCGTAATTGTTGATGGAGTTGGAATAAAAATTACAAGAGAAGCAGAGATGCCTGAATTTCTTGAAAAACAAGGAATAAAGATTAAAGGAAAAAAAGCCTTTGTGCCATGTGCTGTTGATAGATATCCCCTAGCCAAATCTTTAAGTAAAGTTGCTGACTGCACATTTGGAGATCTAATGACAACCTTAGGAATACCAATAGCTGTTAAAGATTTAAGAGTGATTAAAGGTCTTGCTTACACTCTTCTTCCATTCATAACTAAACTTCCAATTGAATATTTTTATCCACTTGGTGAGAAGCAAGAAAAAAATACACCGAAATATGAAAGATATTTTAAAGATGCTGAAATAATTGCAAGTGATTTTCATTTTATAAGAAGATATGCTCCTAAAGATTTAGAAGGAAAACTCATTATCACAAATACAACAACAGAAAAAGATATTCAATTCCTAAAAGAAAGGGGAGTAAGTATCGTAGCAACATCTACTCCAGTCATAGATGGCAGAACATTTGGTACAAATGTTCTTGAGGCTGTTGTTTGTTCATTACTTGGAAGAAAAAGAGGAGAAGAAACAAAAAATTATGCAGAATACAAAAAAATTCTAGATTATCCTGAGCTGCAGCCTTGTATCAGAAGACTGGATTAATTTAAAATCTCTATTTAAATCAATATCTACCAAGCTGATACCTTTGGTACAAATGCAAGCTTCTCAAAGCTTGTACCTTATTGATATGTTTGCCAGGTGAATAAAATTCTAAACATAATCTTTTTAAACTGCTTATTCTTAAGAGATATATAAAAGAGGTTAAAATGGTAGTCGATGCGATGCTTGATCCTTTAATTGTTCTATGGGACAGCTTTATAACCGCTTTACCTGGAGCTATAGCATTTATAGTCATTCTAATTGTTGGCTATATAATTGCATGGGCTGTAGGTAAGCTTGTTAGAGAAGCTTTATACAGAACAAAGGTTGACAAGTGGATAAAAGCTGAGTTAAAATGGAGTGTTGGACATTCTGGTTTATCAGCTATAATAGGAACGATAATCAGATGGTGGATTTTCATAGTGTTCTTTGCATCTGCTGTACAGCTGCTACAATTAGGTGTACTTTCAGACATGTTAGTTAAGCTTGCTGGATGGTTGCCTAATGCAATTGTTGCTGTAGTCATGCTACTTTTCGGTTGGATTGCCGGAGACTTTGTAGCTAGCAGGGCGAAACATGAGAAAATAAAAGCTGCCAATTTGTTCGGAGACCTGGTAAAGATAGTGATAGTTCTATTCGTAGGTGTAATGGCTCTTGGACAGATGGGAATTCAGCTACAACTAGCAGAGAAAACATTGTTACTTATAGTGGCGGGAATAATGCTTGGAGTTGCTATTGCAATAGGTATTGGATTTGGAAATGCCTTGAAAGATAGCGGAACAGCAAAAGGGATCATCGAAGGTATAAAGAAACGAGTTTAGTTAATTTTTTATTCTTTTTTTATTTTTTAATTTTGCTAGCAAAAGCTTTTTATATCTCAAGTTCATGAAATAGACATGGAATTTGATGAAGTTGTTGCAAGAAGGCAGAGCATAAGGCACTATTCTTCAAAGCCAGTTGATTTTTCTTTAATAACAGAAATTACAGAAGCAGCGATTCATGCTCCAACTGCAGGTAATATTTCCACAACTAAGCTAGTTATTGTTTCAGATAAAGAACTAAGAGATAAACTTGCAGCTGCAGCAGGCCAGGAATTTATTGCTGCTGCTCCATGGATTATTATTGTTTGTTCAAAAAATGATCTTGTTGTTAAAAACTATGAAGAACGCGGATTAATGTATAGCAGGCAACAAGCAGGAGCTTCAATCCAAAACATGCTTTTAAAAATTACAGATCTTGGGCTAGCCTCTTGTTGGATAGGAGCATTTGATGATAATGCTGTTAAAAGAATTCTGCATGTTCCTGATGACATTGAAGTAGAGGCAATATTGCCTGTTGCATATAGCTCAAAATTTCATCCACAGATGAAAAGAAGAAAACCTGATTTGAAACTGATTTTATTCTTTGAGCAATATGGCCAGACAGTCCAAAGAAAACCAAGACAGCCTGAGGCGAAATAAAGTTCGGCTGACGCATATTCTAACGAAAGATTTATAAAGTAGTTATACTTGTATAATTAAAATGATAGAAGTAAATGCAAAAACTAAACAATGGGGTAATTCTTTAGGTATTTTAATTCCAAGGAGAGCGGTATTAAAAGGAAAATTAAAGCCAGAACAAGAAATAAGGATAATCATAGAAAAACCAAAAGCAACGAAAGTTAGGGATATTTTTGGAAAGTTAAAGGTTAGAGGTAAATCAACTCAAAAAGCGTTGGAAGAGATTGATAGGGAATTTGAAGAGGACGAATTTTAAGAATGTTATTTTTTGATAGTTATTCAATTATAGAGATTATTAAGGGAAACGAAAATTACAAAAAATTTGAAAAAGAAGTGATATTTACAACTGTAATGAATCTAGGAGAGATATATTACTTTCTGTTAAGAGAATATAATAAAAAAACTGCTGATTATTGGCATAGGATATTGAAATTTGATTTTCTAGAAATTAAGCCAGAAATAGTAATAAAAGCAAGTTTTTTTAAATTTCTGAATAGAAAAAGAAAATTATCTTTTATAGATTGTATCGGATATGTTATGGCTTTAGAATATAAGACGCCTTTTTTAACAGGAGATGAAAAGTTTAAAGGGATGAGGAATGTAGAATTTATAAAATAAGTCAGCGCTTCCGAACATCTTGTAAGGTTCAGCTGGCGCATAATTTTATAATTTATAGTAAATCAATTAGAATATCAAGCCACTTAGAAATATATTCCTTAATTTCCTGAATTCTATGAGAATTTAAACTTACGTGAATCTCACCTGTTGACTGTTTAGCACTCAAAAAGCCTTCTTTATTTAATTCTTCAACGGCTTTTTTTACTTCTTTCGGATTTTCTTTCATACCCTTCATGGCGTTTCTTAATTCTGTATGTGCACCACCTATCTTGCCTCTTCTAAAAAGCTTCAACAAGATATTTGCTTTTATGACCTCTTTTTCTGCCATGTAGTCTACAGAAAAAGAGAATTTATAAATATTTCTATTTTCGTAATAAAAATACGAAAAACGAAAAGTATTTAAATGCATGATTTTATTATCTGTTATAAGCTTAAAAATTGTCAAAAATGGTAAAGGAAAAATCTTTTTTTGTGGAGTACTTTGGGGATTTACCAAGAATCAGAATTATAGACTTTTTAATTGATAATCTGCCTTATGATTTTTCATTGGTTGAAATAGCCAAAGGAGCAGGAGTTGCCTATACAACCTTGATGGATATTTTCCCAGACCTCCTTAAGAAAGAAATAGTTAAAGAGACTAGAAAGGTTGGAAAAAGTAGAATGTATCAACTTAAAAAAGAAAATCCTGCAGTTAAAGTAATGTTGGCGGTTGACTTAAAAATCTCTGAATTGGGAATCAAACAAGTATTAAAAATTCCTGCATAGCCCTCTTTAACTTAACTCTATTCTAGCGCTTCTGAACAAATTTTAGTAAAGTTCGGCTGGCTTAATCAACCAGACAACAAAGATACTTTTAAAAACCTATCGCACATAATAAAAATATGAAAAACGAAACATTGATTTTGAATAAATTAGATATAATAAAAAGTGAAGTGGATGCTATAAGAGAGCATCTTGTAGATATAACTCTAACAAATGACGACTTGTCCGCCCTAGAAAAAGCTGATGAAGACCTTAAAAAAGGAAAGACAAAGAGGTTATAAAAGTGTACAATGTAGAGCTTTCAGAAAGAGCTCAAGAGTTCTTAAATAAATTAGATGGTCATTTAAAAGAAAGAATAGAAAACAGTCTTAGAAGATTAAAAGAGAATCCGATTCCAAGTGGTGTGAAATTTATAGGGAGAGATAAAGGGGAAAAAATATTTAGATATAGAATTGGAGATTATAGGGCATTATATAAGATTAAAGATAAAGAGAGAATAGTTCTTGTAGCTAAGATAGACAAAAGACCAAAAGTTTATGATTAATTCGGCGCTTCCGAACAGATTTAGTATATTCTCCAACATAAAAAAGCTTTTATAGTGCCCAAAATATGTTCTTTAGCTAAAATGGAAGAAAAAAAAGATATTAGAGATACTAGTGAATTTAGAGCTAGATGGTATAATTCTGAATTTTTTAAATATCTAGGAATAGCTGCAATACTTATTGGGGTAGGATGTATGTTTAATGGGCCTAAATTTTCTGAAAAAAAGCAAACAATAAATAATTATTATCAAAAGCCAGCAATAATCGAGACAATTAGAGAAAAAGATAATGAAGATAAGGAAACTAAATATATCATCATAAACGGAAAAAAATATTATGCCGAGATAGACGGAATAAACCTTGAAAGAATTCTGAAAAGAAAAGATGTTTCTCTAGGCATAGGAGTCAAGTAAAATGGTTGAAGAGTACGAACCTGATGAATTTAAAGAGATGATAAAGGCAATAAAAGAGAGATACAGAAAAGAACGTGAGAGAAGAGATAGCCTAAATAGAAATATAGGAATAGTAATAGGAACAGCAGGATTAGCTTTGGCAGGAGCATTATTCTATTATATAATAAAAGATGTAGGAAAAGAGTTTAAGAAAGAAGAGAATAAGAAAGGCTTGGAGACAAAGGTCAAGTAAAATGGTAGATGTTTATGTAATAAAGTTCGGCGGAAGTGTACAAAAGACTAAAGAGGATATAATTGCAAATATAGAATATATTCTTGAGAAACAAAAACAAGGAGTTGTAATTCCTGTTGTTTCTGCTCCTTATAAAGTTACAGACATGCTCAAAGAAGCTGTAGAGGCAAATGACAAAGAGCAATTTAAAGACACCTTAGCCAGACTTTTCTCAAAATATATAGAATTCAGCGACCAAAAAAGTTATGAAGAGATTCATAAAGAACTGCATAAGCTCGAAGAATATTTTGAATTTAGGCAAAGGGCATTAGCAATAACTGCAGGTGAAGATTATGCTGGGTTGATTCTTAGACATGCTTTAGAAGATAAAGGGATAGAAGCAGAATATTTTGATGGTTTTCAGGCAGGGATTTATTCAAAAGGAAAAGGGATAATAGATCTTGAAAAAACACTTCTAGATAATAAATTAGAAAACATAGTTTCTGCTGCTTTAGCACGTCAAAAAATTAAGATAATAGGAGGCTATAGAGGAAGATTTGCTTCCTATGATAAAGACAGGGCAGTTGTTCTGCCAGATAATTCAACAGACGCTACAGCAGTTATTGCTGCTCTTGCTGTAAAAAAATTTCATAAAAAATTTTATGGTATGGAAGGAAATGTTATTGTGGAAATGTTAAAAGATGTTCCAGGAATTAAAGAAGTTAACTTTCCAGGAATTGAAGCAAAAATTGCTGAAAAATTGAATTATGAGGAAACAATAGAAATTGCGAGTAATGGAGCAGATGTTGTTTATCCTATTGCAGTCAGTATTGCAAGAAAAGGAGAGATTCCAATAATTGTTAAATCAAGAACCAGCTCTGGAACATTGATATCAAAAGAATCTGGAACAACTTCTGAAAAACCAGTAGCTGCTATGTCTGTCGAGAAGAGATATCAGATAAGTATTACAGATCCTGAAATGATTGCAGAACCTCAATCAGTAGGTTATGCTGCAAATATCCTTTCAGCAATAGCTTCAAAAGGAATAGATGTTAGGCATATTCCAGATTCTGCAGAAACTTTAACATTTACTGTGAACCAAAAACATGCAAAAGTTGGGAATAACAAACTAGAGGATGAATTAAAAAAGAATCTAAAACATCTTGGACTTGATACAGAAGGAAAAAAAGTCATCAGCAAGAATATTTATCTTGTTTCTGTTGTAGGAGAGGCAATGCGAAAGCCAGGAACCTTGGAACAGATTGCTAATATTTTAAAGTATAATAGTATAAGCATAAAATCACTCGCACAGCCTGAAGAGGATGTTGCTGTTCCTTCTGTTACTCTTGGAATAAATGAAAAAGACGTAGAAAGAGCGGTTAAGGAATTATATTATGGACTATTTGAAAAATTTAGACGCAAGCAACCAGAGACATTAGATTTTCCTGAATCTGCTGTTTGATTATATTTCTGAATAATAAAAAAAATTTAATTCTTTGCAATCTTCCAGAGAGTTTCAAAAAATGTTCTAAATGATTGTGATATCTCTGGATTTTTAATTGATAAAACAGAAGGCTCTTTTCCATGAGTTAATATTAAAACACGATTGCCCATAATATCTACTGCTGTCGGGGTAATTCCTTCTAGAACTTTTAATTTAATTAATTTTAATTTTTTAAGATCTTTGAAGTACTCTGTTTTCTTGTCTGAGAATATTGCCCTGCATTTAATCTTCCTTTTTATTCTGTTACGATGCCATGCTATCCACAGAGTATTGTATTGCTCGCTTTTTGTAGAGATAATTCCCATTGCAAGAATTTCATCTTTCTGGGTTAATTCATCTAATGCCTCGTATATTGCTGTTTTAAATCCTCTAAATCCCTTAAATAAGTGTATCTCATATTCTTTTTTTCCTCTTTTTTCTATTTCTTTTAATGCTGGAAGTTCTGCAATAAAATCCTTTTCTTTCTCTTTAAGACTTTTTTCTTTTTCATGCAAATAATCTAATATCCTATTTGGAGAAGCAGCAGCAAAATACTTTGTTTTTTCTTTGATTATATAGCTCACCAGCCCTTTTTTTATCAGTTTGTCAAGAATTTCATAGATTTTCCCGCTTGATATTTGTGCTTCTTCTATTATTTTTCCTGTGGTGGTTTCTCCTATTTGCAGAAGTGTTAGATACACTTTAATTTCGCCTTTTGTTAGACCAATCTCTTCCAGGACTTTTTCATTCATAAATATAGCAAGAAATGGACATTTTTAAGTTTTTCTAACTTACACCTCACCAAGTGGGAGATAAATGTTAAAAAGAGCTCTGTTATTACTTACATGGAGGAAAAAATGATATATAGACATATTAAACTTGGAGAGATTGTCCTAGTTGAAGGAGCAAGAATTTTGGATTCAAGGGAAGGAAGTAAATTAGTGGGATTTGTTCGAGAAATTTCAGATAACGGAATTATGATAATGCCATATAATAAGGGATTACATTCTATTTGTATTTGTAATAGTGAAGGTAAACTTGAAATTGGGTATACAGATTGTGATATAATCAGGTCATTAAATGAGGGAGAGATTTTATATTACAATGACATGAGGGCTAAGGAAAGGCTAAGGAGTAAAAATGGATAAGGATAAACTAAAACAATTTAAAGGCTTATCTGAAGAATATTTGGAAAAAGTAGCTAGAACATATGATGAAAGAAACAGAGGAAGTTATTTTCATTATGATTGGAAAATCAATAGAGACAATAAAGGAATCACTTGGGATAATGGTGGAGAAAAGTTAATCAAAAATGGAAGAGACTTAGTTTCAAGATCAATGGTATTATACTCTCCAGAATTTCAAAGACTTTACCACCAGATTGAGGAAATTAGAGAATCAAATAATTATGTTAAAGCACCATTGATTGATGTAATGCATAATCTTGGATTCTTAACTTCTAGTCTCCGAGGTATAGAAAGCAGAGAATCTGACTTTGATTGCGATAGTTCTTTTGATTTGTACAGCCATATGAAAGGATTCAGTATGTATGGTGGGGTAGAAGATATTCCTATGGAATATATATGGAAACTTGGAGAGATGGTATTCCACCAAATTAGGATTGAAGAAATAAGTCATGCATGTGAAGGTTCCACTCATTGGACTTGCAGAAATCTTGATGAAGTTCTTCAAGAAATGCATGTTTCTTATTTTGAGGACAAAAAGCATGATTTTGGTGAAGCACTTGTTAGAGAACTATTAAGTGTGCATTATGATTTAAGTAAATTTAGTGGAGATCAACCACTGCCAGCTATGCAAGCTCAAAATGCAATTAGAAGATACAGGATAACAAATGAAGACTTAATCACAGCAGCAGATGAATCTTTGGTTTTACAGGCACAGAAATATATAGAATTGGCATCACAAAAAAGAAAGACTAAACAAATCAAAGAAGAACACGACATGCAAAGAAAAAGAGTTTTAGATAGAATAGGAATAAAACCCTATAATTCTTAAAAAAAGATTAAATTTTTTTGGATAATTATTTTTCTTTAATTTTTGGGATTGTATTGTTCTAACAAGGCTGTTAATGTCTTGTATGAAATGTGGTTCCCCTCTTTATTATATACTTCTTCTGAACTATTTATCTTTTTTAGTCCATTTGCTTTTAAAAATTGCATATCAAAAGCTCGCTCTTCCTCAGAAGAAACTACATGATCTCTGTTAGTATCTGCATATCTTACCAAAGCAGTTTGACGAGCTGCATGATAAATAACAGAATTACGAAGACCAAATAAGGCCATTAGTCCTAGCGTTGCTAAACCAATACCTCCATAAAAACTCCACTTATTCTCTAACATTTTGTTTTATATATCTATATTACTATTTAATTTGCTTTTGTTTCAAAAGCTTAATTTTTCCTAGAAACCCCTATTTATAAACCTTTCTATTTATGTTACTTTAGAGTAATAAAAGAATAATACACCCCACCAGCTATCAGACAATTTCTCTTATAAATAGTATACCTCTCAGAAGAAGAAAAATAAAAAGACGGCCTCTCTTGCGAGAGGCCAGAAAAAGAAAAGACTAAGGAAAACATAAACAAATTTTCTTCCCTATTTCGCCTATTTTAACTTGATTAGTTACTTGTTTACCTCAAGATTTCTATTCCAAGCTCAGACATTTCGTGAGCTCTAGATGAACTCTCTGTTATAGGTCTGCCAAGTACATATGGAGACTTAACACCAGTCATTATTGTAATGACTCTGACTCTGCCTGCAAAT
>JACRHU010000016.1 GCA_016211995.1 Candidatus Pacearchaeota archaeon | reverse complement strand
GTCTTTCCCACTAAACTCTCAACCTTACCAAACATAGGATGTAGGCCTATTACAGATGCTTTGCTCTTTAGCATTTCTTTTATAGGCTCTTCTTTAATTGATGTAAAATCCATTAAAAGTTGCTCTTTTCTTGTGTAAGGTGCAATCTCTTTAATTACTGAAATTGTAGAATGAATAGGAACTGAAACTATGATAATGTCTGCCCTCTTAGCTAAGCCAATATTAGTAAGCTTTGTTTTTCTTCCGCTTATAAGTACTTTAAAACCATATTTCCTGAAAAATTTCTTGAAAATTTTTCCTAACAAACCCCTACCACCTATAATTCCGACTGTTAGTTTTTTATCCATTTTAGAATCTTAAAACTGAAGCTTTCTACTCTCTGTTATTATCTTTTTAAAGACATTTCTAATAAATTGCTTATTTTTCTTATTTTTTGCAACAACTCGGAGAATTTCTTTCTCCCTTTTTCTACTGACTATTTTTAATTTAAGCTTCTTTTTTTCTTTTCCTATTTTTTTAACAGTCTCTGCTCTTTTATCAAGCAGATTAGATAGTTTATTGTCCACTCTATCTATTTGTTTTCTCAATCTGTTTAACATTTTAGAATAAAGCATCCATTCCTATTTCTGGTGCATGTTTGAGTATCATTGTTGAAGTTAAAATGCCAATAAGCTTATTCTTATCTATAATTGGAAGATGTTTTATATTCTTTTCTACCATTAAATGTGATGCATATTCAACAGATTCATTTGGATCGCTGATAATTAATTTTCTTGACATTATCTCTTTGACTTTTACTTGGCTTGCTGGCTCATCCATTGGAGCAAATCTTCTTACAATATCTCCATCAGTTATTATACCAGCAACTTTTGAATTTTCTATAACTATTAAAGAGCCTATATGCAACTTATTCATTATCTCTGCTGCATCCTTTATAGTTGCCTCTGGCCCAATAACCTCTGGTTTAATCATTATCTCCTTAATCTTCATGTTTTTATAATGAAGAAGTTGTATTTATATTTTATTGCTAAAGCAAGCCTATTGATTCATTCAAACCATACATTAAGTTCATATTTTGAACAGCTTGGCCAGAGCCTCCCTTAAGAATGTTATCCAAGGCAGAAACAACTATTATTTTATTATCCTCCTTTAAGAACTTAATATCACAGAAATTTGTTCCGTTTACATTTCTTGTTTCAATATTTTCTTTAATGCGAATAAATGTTTTTTGATTATAAAATTCATTATATTCTTTTAGTAAATCATCATTATCTATATAATCTGCAAACATAACTGAGACTATTCCCTTATCAGCAACATCAATCCTTTGAGGAACAAATAGAATCTTTTCATTAAGGAATTTTTCTATTTCTTGCACGTGCTTATGTTGTCTACCTTCCTTATAGACCAAAAAATTATCTATTTCTTGAACCTGTAGCCCTGCTCCAGAAATACCGCTAGAAGAAGTTACACATATATTCTTTATTTTTCCTTTTAATGGTGCTAATCCTAAAATAATTGAGGTAGCATAGCAGCCCGGACTGGAAATATATTGTGCATTTAAAATTTCTTTTTTATCAACCAATTCTGGCAATCCATAAACCCAGTCTTCAGCACATCTATGATCAACACTCAAATCAATTATTCTTTTATCTTTAATTTTTTCCAAATATTTTTCGCTTTCACCTTCAGGAAGAGCCAAGAAAAATAAATCTGCATCAGAAAGAATGCCTTTAATTCCCTCTTTCCTGCTTTCAGTATAAACTATATTAGCAGCTGGATGGGTATTTAGAATATCAAATAATGGTTTCCCTAATCTTCCTGTGTGGCCCATTATCCCAACATTAACCATTTTATAAGATTATTTTATCTTCTGAAACAAGATTTCTCCTTTCTTAATCTTGCTTTCTTTTATAGGCTTTTTTATCTCTGAAAACTTTAGTTCAAATCCAAATTGTTCAGCAATTTTTTCACAAGCTTCTGGAATAAAAGGCCATAATAAAATTGCAACTGCTTTTATGGAGTCTGCAAGTTCATATAATACTCTCGAATCTTGAGTTTCCCATGGTTTTTTGTCTTGAACATATTGGTTACAGACATCAATGAAAGCGAAAATTTCGTCAAGTGCTTTGTCTATCTCAATCTTTTCCATTAGCTCTTCTATTTTCTTTAATTTAAGTTTATCCAGTAATTTATTTTCAGTTTTCTTAATTCCATATTTTTCAGCTAGTGCGCTAACACGAGAAACAAGATTACCGAGTTTATTTGCCAGCTCATTGTTGAATCTCTCTTTTAGTGCAATTTCCGAAAAATCTCCATCTGTTGCTGATGGAATATCTCTCATTAAGAAATATCTCAATGCATCTGTGCCATATTTTTCAATAAGAAAGATAGGATCAATAACATTTCCTAATGACTTTGATATTTTCTGTCCATTTACAGTAAGATAGCCATGGACAAATACTTTCTTTGGTAATTTTATTCCTGCTGATAAAAGAAGAGCAGGCCATATAACAGAATGGAACCAATTAATTCCCTTGCCTATAATATGAACATCTGCTGGCCAGTATTTCTTGAATTTTTCTGAAGGATAGTCTATTCCAGATATATAATTTACTAAAGCATCAATCCAAACATAAATCCTGTGGCTTGCATCTGTTGGACAAGGAATACCCCATTCAATTGTGCATCTTGATACACTCAAATCTTTTAAAGGCTCTTTCAGCCTCTCTAAAATTTCATTTCTTCTTGAAGTCGGCTCAATAAATCCTGGATTTTTTTTAATATGCTCAATGATTTTCTCCCTATATTTGCCTAGCTTAAAGAAATAACTCTCTTCCTTCAATATCTCTGGTTTTTTACAATGCTCTGGACATTTTTCATCGACAAGGTCTTTTTCTGTTAAGAAAGCCTCACATCCTGTACAATACAAACCTTCATAGTCTGCCTTGTATATATCTCCCTTATCCTGAATTGTCTTAAAAATTTGCTGGACAACAACCGCATGCCTTGTTTCAGTTGTCCTTATAAAATCATCATTGCTTAGATTGAGCTTCTTGCATAGTTCAATAAAAGTTTTTGTATTCTTATCAATGAATTTTTTTACAGGAATTCCTGCCTCCTTTGCTGCCTTAACATTTTTCTGAGCATTTTCATCAGTTCCTGTCAGAAAAAAAACATCCTCTTCAAGCAAACGATGCCATCTTGCTATAGCATCTGCTAGGATTTTTTCATATGCATGGCCCAAGTGTGGAGCTGCATTTACATAATCTATAGCTGTTGTGATGTAAAATTTTGCCATCATAAAATCTCCTGATTTTAGGATCCTAAAAACCAATAAAGGTTTTTATGATGAATAAGAATAAGAAAAAGAGTATAAAAAACTAACTATAACAATAAATCAAATAAATTAATTAAAAAAATAAAAAAAGAAGAGAAGAATTAATCATAGTCGCCTATGATAACGCTTCTTTCTTCATCTCTCTTTCTTTGAAGTTTTCCACTTATCTCTATAAGTACTGGATATAAACCTCTTGAAAGATGTTTAGATAGACCTACTGATTCAAGGACATCCATATAGTCATCACTTGTTAATTTTTTTCCGTAATTCATTCCGAAATAAAGGTGTTTCTCTCTCTTTACTCTTTTTTCAGCTATCATTCCTTCAAGAATTTTTCCGTATTTGGGATATTCTTTCTTGAATTCTTCAATAGCTTCTTTTGTCCCTCTTGCCCTTGCCTTGTCTTCTTCTGTGATAAAAGCATAAGCTCTTTCTCCATCGAATCTCTCGTCCTCAAGATTCTGAACAATGTCTTCTGCTCTCTTGGCTTTAGCTCTTCCTAGCTTCTGCCCAAGGCTTGACAATGGAATCACTGTTCTATCAGTTGCTATTAATTCCAAAATTTTTCTTTCCATTTTAGTTAACCTCCATAATTTTATTTACGAAAAGGAGATTAATAAATTATTGTGGTGATTTAAGTCACCCCAATAGTAAAGATTAAAAAGTCAAAAAATAGCTAAATACCATGGAAACCAAAGAAGTTTTAAGAGAAATAGGATTAACAGAAAGCGAAGCAAAGGTTTATCTTGCCTTGCTTGAATCAGGCCCAAGCCTTGCTGGAGTTATCTCAAGAAGAACAGGAATTCATAGAAGGAATATTTATGATATAACTGAAAGACTTGTTAGGAAAGGTTTTATTGGATATATTCTTAAAAATAACAGGAGATTATTTGAAGCTGTAAATCCTGAAAAACTTTTAGATAATTTAAAGATTAAAGAACAGGAATTTCAGGAGAGTTTGCCAAGTTTAAAACAGTTGTATGAAAAAACAAAAGAAAAGCAGGAGACTAATTTTTACAAAGGAATTGAGGGGCTAAAAACAGTATTTCAGGACCAATTAGAAAAGAACAAGGAAGTTTTAATTTTAGGAGCATCTCAGTCTGCTTTTGAAGTCCTGCCATTTTATTTTAACTGGTATGATAAAACAAGGATAAAGGAAAAAATAAAGGTTAAAATAATAACCTCTGAAAAATTAAACAAGAAAATTCCTCTTTCAGAGATAAAATATCTGCCTAAGGAATATGCAAATCCTCTTGCTATTAATATCTACAAAGATAAAGTAGCAATCATTTTATGGAAAAAAGATCCTCTAGCTATTATAATCAAAAATTCAGAGATTGCAGGATCATACAGAAAGTACTTTGAGCTTATGTGGAAAATAGCAAGAAGCTAAAATTATTCAATAGTTAAGAATCTAGAACTACTCGCAGAATGCTTTATCTTATGAATTTTTTCACAACAGATAATAAATGCTTCTATCTCCCATGTATCTCCTTCTGGAGAATCTTCTGTTTGTTCATAAGACATTATAACAGGAGATTCTTTCTTGCATTTAGGGCATGAGCTATATAATTTTGGCTCAAATTCCTTATTTGCGATTATATCCTCTCCACTTATTCTAGAAACAAAATAATATGCTGTGTCATATTTTCCAGGGTCGTAATATGAAGCGAAACAATCATTATAGCTTAATTTACCTTCCCTATACTCTTTATATCTTTCATCTCCCTCTTTTGTTCTTCTCTCTGTATTTTCTAGTCCTCTTACTATACTCTTAATTGACTTCAATTCCCCTATATTCCTATCAACCTCTCCTTTCTCTGCATTTACCCTAAGAGACCTATTTTCAAGTTTTCTTAATTTGTCTTCAATTACATCCATTGAAATATTTTCCAATCTCATTTTAAAAGCATAAATTTAAGATATTTAAATTCTATTAGGATTTATTATATATTTTATCTAGTATATCTTCTACAGAAGTATAATCAAAATATGCTTGATTAAACTTTCCAAGTAGATAGTCAATTTTTTCATCAATGTCTTTTTGAAATTTCGCATTTATTGAGCGAAAGCCATCTGGGACTAGAGAACCAGTTATAGGCATTTTAAATAAAAATGAATAAGTTTTAAGATGGTCTTTTACAATTGTTTCTAATGCAAAATTTTCTCCAAACTTATTGAAATAATAAGCATACCCATCTAAAACAGACCTGTCACAAATTAGCAGGGGATATTTATATGCGAGCTTTATTTCATTAGCAAGTTGTGTAAAAAGAATCCATTTTTGTGCATCTTCTGTAGTATTTTCATTTACAGGCAGAGGACAATCTCTTGCAACTTCTTCTAATAGAGTTGAGTTCTTACCTTTTTTCCTTAATTCTGCAACGAGCTCATAAGCTACTGTTGTTTTTCCAGTACAATG
>JACRHU010000086.1 GCA_016211995.1 Candidatus Pacearchaeota archaeon | reverse complement strand
GCTAAACCTGTCACTTGATATTTAGCAAGATGCTCAGAATCAAGTCTATACCAAGTCGGCATGCCTGCTATTCTATAGTTGCTTGTTATCTGGCCTGAGAAATAAATATAATCTATTACGCTTCTTTCATAAACTGGCAGGCCTTCCTTGCCAAGATTTACTAAATTAATCATGCTTTCTATTCCATAAGGACTTGAACCTAACCTGCCTTCAAGCCTCATCAAATAACTTGGTGCATTTGAATTTGCAGCATACCATGAGTTTAATGCATGCACTGTAAGATTTGAAACATCAGTTCCTGCAGCATAAGTTCCTTCATAGATTGTTCTATTAACTATATTTGGCAGTTTTCCTGATGTATAAATTGTATATAATGGATCTTCAAATCCTTCTATGTTTATCTCTGATTTTATTGCTTCTTGTTTGTTCCAGTATGCTAAGCCATTAGAGTCATTAGCAAAAAGATTAAAATCAGCTTCTAAGGTTATACTCCAAGGAGATTCCTGGTATAATTTTATTTCAAGATTTGTAATATTTACAAAGATATTCATTTCAGAGCCTTTTGCTTTTATTGTATTCACCCAATCTGAAAATGCAGAACTCTGTAAAAACTCAGAGCTTTTTCCATCAAATGTTCCATTTATCACTGCTTGCTGGAATGTGAGTGTAGCATTTCCTATAAACAATCCTTTTGATATGTTATTCTGGATTGCAAGCAGTGTTCTGAAACCAGTAATGTATAATGCTCTTGATGTGTCTCTCTCTGCAGAAGATATAAAAGAATTCATTGTCCTGATTCTTGTTGCAATGCTCTCTTCTGTCAGTTTTTTTTCATAGTGAAAAGAGAGTAAAAAGATTGCCAATATGAAAACTGTTGCAATTGTATAGTACATCCCTCTTTTATTTTTCATTTTTTAAGTTTCATTTTTGTTTAACATTTTTATTCTCTAAGGTTCAAGTGATTGACATCATGAAAATCTTTTTGATTTTCAGGATTCTAAAAACCCAAAGGTTTTTTTGATCACTTGCTCTTGTCTCGGCTTGTCAATGCCGAAGGTTTAGTATTCATAATAATTATTATCTCCAGACCACTGACTGTGCAGTTGAAAACCACATATAAGGAACTCCTTTTAATGTGACAGTATCGAGATAAAGCTCTTCTGGACTGAATTTTGCATCAACCTTGTTATTTCCATTAAAGTCAAGACTTTTTAATAGATTGTAAATTGCAACATCAATTGCATCATTTTCATCATAGCTTGTAAGATTGCATACACTTGTTCCTGTATAATTAACAGGAACAGCTACCTGCAGACTTGAGCCATCGTCAAATCCTATCTGCCATAAACATCCTTCTGCATTAGGCAGAATTGTTGTGTATGGCTCATTTTTTGCAAATAGAATTGTATAAATTACTTTATCATAAATGCTCGCATTGGTTGAATTCTCAGGAGCTAATCCTAACTCTATCCTGACAGAATTATTTCCTGAATGAATCTTGTCCACAGGCAAATAAACATGATATGGGTCTCCTAGTCTGACAAAATTCTCTCCATAATTGCTTAAGTTGTATACAGATTCATTATTGAGAAAAACTGTTTTTGTCCAATAATTTGCAGAATAGGAAACAAGAAGTGCATCAAGCACTGTTGAGTTTTCAGGAACTGTAAAATTAATTCCCTTATTATTTCCAAGTTGTTCGCTTTCTAAATTTATTATATTTCCGAATGGAACTGTAGGAATAGTATAATTAAAAGCAAGATAAGAATCATTATAGAGCTCTGAGCTTATATTTCCAACAACCAATGCTGTTTGTGCAACAAAACTAATATTTAGAATATCTTTTGAAATATTTTCATAAATCATTCTCAGCTGAGTTGCATTATCACTTGAATAGTAATTTCCTTTTCCGCAAGCAGCGATATAATGCAGTGTATTATTTGAAGTTGTGCAGCTTGCAACAGGTCCAAAACCAATAGAATGGACAGTTGCTTTTAAGTCCTTATTAGCGCGACAAGAACTCCAATTTGCATTTTGCACAGCACAATCACAATCATGTGTTGCACAATCATCAGAACCACCATAACAACCAGCCCCCCAACCGAGCCATAAACCCTCATCTGAAGGCAACCCTGTTCTTGTTCCTTCACAACCAGAAGCTGCTTGGCATGTATGTGTTGGAATTCCATCTGTCATTACAATGATATACTTATCTCTAGAGCTATTTGATTGCTCATTCAATATTTTATAGGCATCATTGATTGCACAGCATATACATGTTCCTCCCTGAGGATTATATAAATCAACTTTGCTTCTGAGATACGAGGCATTATTTGTCAAACCTTCTTCATACACTCTTCCTTTATATGGCGAACTTGCATCACCATAAAATGCACTTAAAGCTACTCTATTGCCTGTAAAATTAATTATTGAACTGATAAAATATTTGTCTAAACATTTTGCTAAGCTTATTCTTTTTGTAGTTGAATAATAAAGTGCAGGATCACTGCAATTAGTAATTGTGTTTCCATTCTCTTCCCTATCAAGCCTCCATTCCATACTACCACTTAAATCAGTTATCAAGACAACATCTGCATTTCCTCCATACCCTACTACTCTTTCAACCTCTCTTAATCCAAATCTTAATGGAACTGTTTTCAAGCTTATATCATTATAATTCAGTTTTGAAGAAAAATTCTCGTTTGTAAGATTTATTTTTTCTTCTATTGAGCTATTTTTTTCAAAAATTGTTGCATTTCCAATATTCATATAAGTTGTAAAATTACTCTTGTAGTGAATATAAGCAAACATGTAATTTACAACAGCAGGAACATAAAAAGAATCATAAAGATTTATTGCCCAGTCAATTCCTGGAAATTCATATCTTACAGGATATGTGTAACTTATTTCTTTTGTTTTATAAATCACTTTTATATAACCTCCAGCTATAAACAAAGTTGTATTAACTGTACCTGCTCTAAACTCTATATTGTTGGTATCATTTCTAAAATAAGTTAGCTGGGAAATATTGTATTTGACTGGTGTAAAGCTGTTTGGGCTTGCTGCAAATTCTCCAGCAGGCTGGCCGTTTATATACAGATAAAAATTAGTATTTGTTGTTAGCTCCATATATGCAGAGCTAACACTCTGGAATTTTTCAAGATTAATCACTAAACTTGAATTTCCATCACCTACATATCCTCCTAGATATCTTATAGCAGTTTTATCCCCTTTTCTTAAAATAGCTCTTGCAGAATATCCTTCAACTGCTTTGCCTGTCTCTACTCCTGAAATAAGCTCTTCTGCAACTTTTCTTTCATCTGCAATTTCCATTGCAGTTCTATTCTTTCCATAAATGAACTGATTGCTAAGCCATAATCCAACATTATCAGACTCATTCAATGAAGCCAGCATTTCCCTTGTTAAATTTTGTGCTTGTCCTCTTTTGCCAGTAACCCAGAATTCACTTATTTGCTCTATAACACTTACATTTGTCTTTTTTATTTCTCCGCTGGAAATTAGTTCTTTAACATAGCTGTTATTAACCTCATCTATTCTTAAATTTGAAAGCACTTTGATAACATCTTCTTGTAAGGCACTATAACTTGCTGTACTGCTTATATATGTTTGAGGAACAAGATAGATTACAGAAAGTATTAAAATCATAGCTATCAATGCATCTGCTGTAAAAAAATATGCTTTTTTATTTTTCATTTTTTTATTTTCTAAGGTAGAAGCCGATTCGCAAAAAGCTCAACATTCCAGCTTTGCTGGAGGCAACCAGCTTTTTGGGATCCTGAAAATCCTTTAGGATTTTCTTGATGATAGGCTTCCATTTGTCCGAGCTTATCAGGCTCGGTTTTTTATTACTGATTTTTATTGGTTGTTTTTATTGACATTATCAGAATGGACTTTTACTTTTTTGCTTAAGGATCAAAAAAATCCTTCTGGATTTTTAGGTTCCTGAAAATTTTTAATTTTCCGGATTCTAAATCCTTACCTCCATATGTAAAAGTCTATTCTGATTGGTTTTTTATCTAGTATTGCAAGTCTTGATATTTTTACTAATCCTTTTGATGAAATAGAGTCTATATTCCCACTGTTTACTCCATTTTTTCCTATTCCTTCAACTGTAGAGTTTACAGGAATTGTCCCATTGCTTGAAAAAAAGAAGTAATAATCATATTTTGTTCCAAGTAGATGTTTACTTATAGTATAATTTTCTGATGCTATTTCAAGAAACATCTGTAATTTTGTTCTATCTATTTCTTTTCCTTTTAATAATCCCGGCTTTATTACATCTGCCTTATTCCAGTTAGAAGGATAGCCCTCTGAAAGCAAAATATTAGTAGCAGCTATTCCATCTCTCAAGAGAAAATCAATACTCTGTGTTCCAGTACCAAGGTTAGTTGAATAATTATAAAATACAACTATTCCTGATATAAAGATAATTACAGAAACCACTAAATCTAACCCCCATACTTGAGCTTTCTTGTTTTTAGATATAAACATAATTTACTCCTTCTTTTCTTATATTATTTTTAGATATAAACATAATTTACTCCTTCTTTTCTTATATTATTTTTAGATATAAACATAATTTACTCCTTCTTTTCTTATATTGTTTTTAGACATTAACATAAATCACTCCTCCTTCTTTTCTTATATTATTTTTAGACATTAACATAAATTACTCCTTCTTTTCTTATATTATTAGTGCCTTTTACAAGACTTCCAGAAAAAGTAGGAATCTCAATAGCAACAGAATATTTTTGTGCTTTTACAATAAGCAAATTTGGTTCTAATTCTAGTGTATAATCCTGATTTGCAATTTTTGAGGGGATTTTGAAAGTCCTTACATAACCATTACTCGCCTCACTTGCCAGAATAAGCTCTTGTTGGATATCTGTAGCGAGGTCTTTTACTGTTGCATAATTTATGTCTTCTCTTTTTTTCGATAAATCGTATCCTAAAATTGCAATAAAAGCAACAAAAAAAATTAAGAGAAAAGAAGTTAGCATAATCAATTCTATAGATGTCTGACCTTTTCTTTTTGTTTCCATTTTTAGTCTATCCAGAAATCTGGACACTTCCATCTTTTGCTTCAATTGAAACATGTCTTAACCCCGGACTAGGAGAAATTGAACCAGTTAGATTCACCTTGCTTGTATAAGAGAGAGTGGTGTCTGTTCCGTGTATAGTTATTATAAATGTGAGTAAGGAAGGTGTTATTGTTATCTCCTTAATACCATCAGGAAAAGTCAAATCCAATGTGGTCTTAGCAGGGCTTCCTGCATAATAAACAGATCTTGCATTGTCTATGATTTGTCTAGCAGCTGCATCTATTTGATTAGCTGTTATCTCTGTTTTTGATTCTGAAGAATAAAAATAAGCTATAGCTATAAGTGCAGCAAGAATAGCTGTAGTAAATCCTACAATTACCATATACTCTATACTTACCTGTCCTCTCCTCATCTCTTTAAGCCCCCTTTTTATTTAGTAAAGTTTATAAAATAAAAAAACCATCTTAATTTATAAACCTTGTTAAAAGGCTTATGTTTAAAGAGAGGTCATCATGAAAACCTAAGGGTTTTCAGGATCCTAAAAATTAGGAAATTTTTATGATTATGAAGAAGCTTAAGCAGTTCTCAAAGCATCCGGAAGTTAAATACCATGTAATTGGCGCAAGAAAGAATAATATCATAGAGACAGTTGGATTATTCTTCTATTCAGTTATCTGCATAACCTCCCTTATTTTTGCTATTCTCTACTCAAGCCAGATACTGCTATTTTACTTTTTTGTGTGCATCTCAATATTTTCAAGCATAATGGTATTATGGTGGGGAAGATCAAAGACAACAGTAGAAATTAAAAAAGGCCATGGAGCATTTTTAAGACTAATCTACTGGCTTGGATTTTTAGCTGTTTTATTTTATATATATGTATTCTTTTCTTCAGCGTATAATATCGCAGTAATTTCTATACTAGAATCTCTAGAAGAGAATATCAAAATGATTATTCTATTCACCGGGCTTTCATTAATGTTTCTTTCTATTTTAACAGCAAATTTATTGTATAAAGAAGGAATGAGAAAAATAATAGAAGAAAAAACAATTGAAAAAGAAAAACAAAAAAAATTAGAGAAAAAAGTAGAGGAGAAGAAACAAATTGAAGTAAAGAAAGAAAAGATTGAAGAGAACATAGAAGAGCCACAAAAAAAAGAAGAGAAAAAGATGGGTAGAGAAAAGATAATAGAAACAAAGCTTGACGAGCTGTTCAATCTTCTAGAGGAGAACAAGTCAATAAAACTAAGCGTTATAGTTAAGAAATTTAAGATTACAAAAGAAGAGGCAATCGACTGGTGTACTGTTCTATCTGAGCATGGATTAGCTGAATTAGTTTATCCAACATTTGGAGAGCCAGAATTGAGGCTTAAATAACTGACTTAAAATGGCAAAGCTAAGGAAAAAATCTGTTAAAGTTAGCAAACTTACTAAACCTGCAAAAAGTGTAAAAGTAGAAAAAAAGGCAAGGAGAGTAAAAAGTTTGAAGAAAGTGAAGAATGTGAGAGTAGAAAAAAAAGTAAGGGAAAAAAAGAGTTTGAAAAAGATAAAGAAGGTAAAGGTAGAAAAAAAGACCCGGAAAGTAGAAGTTACTAGAAGAGGTACAAGCTGGTTGGCTAAAC
This sequence comes from Candidatus Pacearchaeota archaeon, assembly GCA_016211995.1. GTDB lineage: Archaea > Nanobdellota > Nanobdellia > Pacearchaeales > DTIR01 > JACRHU01. The sequence continues at coordinate 6,681 of JACRHU010000086.1, read as the reverse complement.
ATGCTACTATACCTAAACAGAAAAAACAGGTTTTTGTGAAAGAAAAAGGAGTTATTGATTCTTATGATATTGATGTAAACGGAGTTAAGATATCCGTCAAGATACTTGCTACAGAAGAAGGAAAAGGATACGACATAGAATTACCAAAAGTTTCTATCGCTACATCTGCATTACTTGATTCAATAAAACAAAAAATAGTAGAATCTCCAGATATAAATATAGAAGCAAATGAGCCAGCTTCTATGGAAATTGCTAAAAAAAGAATTAGGCAGAAAGCAGCTATATTGTTAAGCAGTTATAAGATTGATCAGAAAACAATTGAACAGCTTATTGGAATACTAATAAACGATATGCTTGGATTGGGTAATATAGATATACTTGTAAATGATCCGCAACTCGAAGAAATAGTGATAAATGATAGAGAGCTTGTTAGAGTTTATCATAAAAATTATGGTTGGTTAAGCACAAACTTCTCTATTGAAAGCGAGAAACAGATAGAAAATTATGCTTCTATTATTGCACGACGTATTGGAAGACAGATAACAAATCTAAATCCAATGTTAGATGCCCATCTTTTGACAGGAGATAGAGTAAATGCAGTGCTTATGCCGGTAAGCACAAAGGGAAATACAATAACAATAAGAAAATTCGCAAGAGAGCCCTGGACTGTTGTTGATTTTATTAAAAATGGTACATGCTCGTCAGAGGTTTTTGCTTTAATTTGGACAGCAATGCAGTATGAGCTAAATATATTATTCTCAGGAGGCACTGCGTCTGGAAAAACATCTATGCTGAATGTATGCATGCCCTTTATTCCTTCAAACCATAGAATAATTAGCATAGAGGATACTCGTGAATTACAATTGCCTGAATATCTTTATTGGACTCCTCTTGTAACAAGACTACCAAATCCAGAAGGTAAAGGAGCAGTTACAATGCTTGATTTGCTTGTCAACTCTTTAAGAATGCGTCCTGATAGAATTGTACTCGGAGAAATGAGACGACAAGCAGAAGCAGAAGTTTTATTTGAAGCAATGCATACAGGCCATAGTGTTTATGCAACTGTTCATGCAGACTCTGCTGCTGAAACAATAAGCAGATTGATAAACCCTCCATTAAATGTTCCTCCTAACCTCTTAAAAACTGTTGATTTATGCTTAGTAATGTTCAGAGACAGAAGAAGAGGAATTAGAAGAGTTTACCAGGTTGCAGAGTTTGTTGCAGAAGAATCAGCAGAAAGAGCTGCTGTAAGACCAAACATACTTTTTAGGTGGGATCCAACAACAGACAAAATTGTGAAACATCTTTCTTCATTAAGATTCCTCGAAGATTTAAGCAGAAATACAGGAATGAGTAATACAGAAATAATAAAAGATCTTGCATTAAAAAAACAGATACTTGACTATCTTGTAAAGAACAACCTTAGAAAAATGGAAGAGGTAAGCAAAATAATCCAGAAATTTTATATTGATCCAGAGAGCGTCAGAAAAATCATAACATAATTTAGAATTATAAAAATGTTTAAACTGCCTTTCTCAATATTGCCAACAAACTTGATATTTAAATTTTCAAGAGTTTTTCTTAGATTTTCTAGCAAATCTAGCAAGCTTAAAATTAAGCTTAAGAGTGCTAATATTGACGTGAAAGCAGAGGATTACAAAGCAATGTGTCTTGCTTCATTTGTTATCTCCTTTATATTTTTTACAGTTCTTTCTCTTATACTACTTATAACATATGGGCTTGCTTTTTATTATTCTTTTCTTATTTCTATTATAATCTCTATATTTATTTATGCTCAGCAGATGAATTATCCTAAGCTTGTAGTATCAAAAAAAACAAGGGACATAGACAAAAATCTGCTTCCAGCCTTGCGTGCATTACTTATACAGCTCAATTCTGGCCTGACATTTTTTGATGCAATAAAGAATATATCAAAAGGAAAATATGGAACAATTTCAAAGGAATTTGGAAAAGCAATAAAAGAGATGGAAGCTGGTGTTCCTGTTGTTGAGGCTCTTGAAAAAATATCTTTTGAAAATCCCTCAATTTTCTTTAGAAGAGTGCTATGGCAGCTTATAACTGGAATGCATGCTGGAAGTGATATTTCTTCAATACTTAAAGAGATAATTTATGCCTTATCTACTGAACAAGTTACAGAAATTCAGGCTTATGGAGCAAGACTTTCTCCGCTGACTATGTTTTACATGCTAGTAGCAATAATCCTTCCTTCACTAGGAATTACTTTTGTAATTGTCCTGTCCTCATTTCTTCCAATACTCGGAGAGAATAATAAACTGCTTTTATACATCTTATTTGGTTTTGTTGTATTCTTGCAGATAATGTTCCTAGGAATGATTAAAACAAGGAGGCCAGCACTAAGCGGATAAAATGTACAACATACTAAGAAAAATATTGCCAGGTATAAAGAAATTTGAAGAAATAGCAAAATATACAGATATCAAAGATATAAAGAAAACAGTTAGTTTTGTTTTTATTCTCTCATTAATTGTTTCTATTGGTTTAATATTTTTAACACTTAAATTTCCATGGTTCTATTCTGTAGCTACTTTCTTTATCTCATTTGGTGTTCTATCTCTTATCTCATATACTTATTTTGTTTTGATTGCAGATAAAAAAGCATCTGCAATCGAAGCGGTAATTCCAGATGCTTTGCAATTAATGGCGAGCAATTTGAGAGCAGGGCTAACAACTGACCGTGCATTAATTAATAGTGCTAGAGATGAATTCGGACCTTTACAGGCAGAATTAAAAAGAGTTGGAAGAGAGATTAATGCTGGAAAAGACATAAAAGAATCACTCTTATCCTTGAGCACACGAGTTAAATCAGACATACTTGAAAGAACAATGAGTTTGATTGTCTTTGGTTTGCGCTCTGGAGGAGAGCTTTCTCCTTTGCTTGAAGAAGCTGCTGCAAGTTTAAGGCAGCAGATTCTAACACAAAAACAAATGAGGACAAATGTCATGATGTATACTATATTTATTTTTATTGCGATAGCTTTTGTTTCACCTGTACTTTTTGCATTAAGCAGTGCACTTATTGAAACATTAATGAAAAGCATATCAATGATTGAAGTACCAGAACAGGCAGTGAGAGCAGCCCTTCCTTTAACTATAAGTGTTCTAAACATAGAACCAGAATTTGTTTTATTTTTCTCTTTAATAGTTTTGATAGTAACCACTATTCTTGGCTCACTTGTTCTAGGTCAAATATTAACAGGAGAAGAAAGGAATGGCTTAAAATTTATGCCTGTACTTCTTATTATCTGCGTAGCTGTTTTCTTTATAGTAAGAATTTTGCTCAGAGGGATGCTTACAGCATTTTTCTAACTGGCTTTGCACAAAAATATCATAAAAAGCTTAAGCTTTTTAGGATCCTGAAAACACCAAAAATTGATATTTTTGGATGCTGTCAAAAATCTTTGATTTTTGAAGTCTTTGATTTTCATGATGTATAAATTTATATTTTCCAAAGCTAATTATGTGCAAAGCTCTTCTAGTTTGTAGCATAAGATTTTTATAGGCTTACAATTTATATAAATGATGGTTAAAAGAAGTGATAGAAGAAGCGAAAACAAAAGACCAGAAAAAATAGCCTCAGGAATTATAAATTTTGATAAGCTTTGTGGTGGTGGATTCAATAGGGATTCTGTGAATCTTGTTGTTGGTGGTGCTGGAAGTGGAAAAACAATTTTTGCAATACAATTTCTTATAGGGGGGATTAAAGCAGGAGAGCCGGGCCTCTATATTACATTCGAAGAAAAGAAAGAAGAGCTTTACCGGAATATGAAGGAGTTTGGATGGGATTTAGAAAAGCTTGAAAAAGAAAAGCTCTTTGTATTTGTTGAGTATACTCCTGAAAAAGTCAGAACAATGCTTGAAGAAGGGGGTGGGATAATAGAGAATATTGTCCAGAAAAACAAGATTAAAAGAATAGTTATAGACAGCATCACATCATTTGAATTGCTTTTTGATTCTGAAATTGCAAAAAGAGAGGCAGCCTTGACATTATTTGACATGACACGTGAATGGGGGTGTATTTCAATGTTGACATTAGAAAGAGAGCTAACAGAAACAGATTTGCATTCAGTAAGTTCAACGCCATTAGAATTTGAAGTAGATGGTATAATCTTGCTATACTTTTTAAGAGAGAATGGAACAAGGCAGAGGTCTTTAGAAATTCTTAAAATGCGAGGAACAACACATTCAAGAAAAGTCCATACATTCGAGATTACAGATACAGGCATAAAAATACAAGAAAAAGGTGTAGAGAATATTAAGAGAATGAAATAGCTATTTCTTTTGCTTTAATCTGTTTTTCTATTATCTTAAAAAACTCTTTTTCTGTTAAACATTTTGAATACGCAAAAAGCCTTTTATCTCTTACAAATACTTTTTTGTATTTCTGTTTAAATTTTTTAGCAAAATTTTCAAGTTTAATGGGTGGTCCTTTAACAATCAATTTTTTAGCTGCCTTGAAAACAATATAAATTTTAGCCATGTTTATAGGCAGAAATTCCCAGTCTGCCTTTAGAACTTTAAATTCATGCCTTTTCATTTCTGAGATAAGAAAATTAAAAAATTTGAAAAGCTTGGAAGCGGCAATTGATTCAACATTCTCTTCTATTTTAGCATTTATACACAACAATTTTGCCTTATTTTTTCCTGCAAATCTTTTGAACTCATCTAAGTCCATTTTTTTAACTAAAAAAAATCTTGAGCTAGGATTAGAAACAAACTTTTTACATGCATTCACAAATCTTTCAAATGTTTTATAACTTAAAGAAGCACATACATTTCTTTCCTTGAAGGTAGGATCGATAAATACAATTGGAGAAGAAAGCTTTGCTTCATTCAAATTTCCGAGAATTTCTGATTTGTTCTTATAAAACTTTTCAGAGTCAATAACAATTTTACTTTCACTATTCCAGGTTGAAGCAGCTTTAATTAGCTTAATAAAACTTTTATAATGAATCGTCAATAATTCCAGAGCATAACCTGAAAACCCCCGGATATGGGATTCTGCACCATAACAATTTTGGGAGTAACAAAAAGATTTAGAAAGCCTTATTTCATCTGCAAGCTTTTCATTTAATCTCCTTTTTACATATGAAACATGAAAAAAACTCAAATCAGTTATATTCTGAGCTTCCTTTGGCTTTGCAATCTTAAGCACAGGAACTATCTCTATCAATATCGCAGATTTAAGCTCGGGAATTTTTACAAAAAGATTGAAATAGTCTCTTGAACCATGAATTCTTTGAAATTTAATCTTCAAAGATTTAATTACTTTCTCAAGCTCATTGCTCATTTCTTCGCTTTTATCTCTGAATTGCGGGCTGAAACGAACAAAAAAATCAATATCATATCTTTCTTTTCTTATTAAGGTATTTTTAGTAAGGCTTCCGCCAATAAACGCAGTTCCTTTGTCTTTCAATTTTTTATTTAGTTCTTTAATCAAACTATTAGTAGCATTTTTTATTGCTTCTATTTCCCTTGGAGAAGGTTTTATAGCTTCAATTTGTTCTTTGAGAATGCTATTAATTTTGCTTTCCATAATCATAAAAATCTCCTAAAATTTTTAGGATCCTGAAAACACCAAAAATTGATATTTTTGGATGCTGTCAAAAATCTTTGATTTTTGAAGTCTTTGATTTTCATGATTATACCAAGAAAACAGCTTTTTTAATCTTTTTTGTTATGTTTTTGAAAAAATTTATATATCTTGATGAACACTCATATTTATGAAAAAAGAGAGTTTTATCATATTGGTGTGCATTATATTTTCTATGCTTACTTTAATAGCATTTTTCTCCTCTTTTTATTTAGCATCTAATTTAATTACAGGAAGGGTAGTTTATGATAAAAATAGCAGATTTATTCTTGGCGCATCTGCAATAGAGAACTATAAGACTTATAACTTCGAATTTATAAATTCAAGTGACACAAACAGAGAAGAAATTGTAATAAATATTGATAAGATTTCTAGAATAGTCAAAATAGAATCAAATGGAGATTTAACTATTCTCAATGGATACATAAAAACCCTCGGAGGAGTTTTTTCGACTGGATCTTGTCTCAATTGCAGAGTTATAGAAAAAAAGCTTCCTGATAGCTATTACATAACAGAAGTAAAGCTTAATATAACCAAAAAACCGGATTTAATAGTTAGGATTTTCATTTCAAATGGGATTACAACAAATAGTGCACAAAGAACAGCTTCATATGAAGGCAGTTTTTCAATTTCAAATAAAACAATGATCCTTGGAAAAGTTTCTAATTTCAATCTTACTGGCAAGCTAATCCAAATGAATGGAAAACTTTATGATTTAAAATACACAATTAAAAGCAATTACAAAATTTATTTTTCTGACACCCTAAAAGAAGAAACAAATAATTCAGACGCGTATATAATAGTTGAATCTGTTTAATAATTTAGATTGAGTTTTTTAAATAATTCAGAAGCATAAATAATTGCTGAGTCTGTTTAATAATTTAGATTGAGTTTTTTAAATAATTCAGACGCGTATATAATAGTTGAATCTATCTAACTATCTAATTGCTATCTAGACTCGAGCTTTTTCTTTTCTTTTTCAAATAAAAATGTAGAGGCTATATCAATAATGTACTTGCCATCCTCAATTTTATATACCAAAGGCTTTT
>JACRHU010000085.1 GCA_016211995.1 Candidatus Pacearchaeota archaeon | reverse complement strand
TCCCACTAATCGATTCATTTAGATTTCAAATAGAGGCTCGTCAAAGCCTCTTTATATTCAAGAAAATGTCACAAATAAATTTAAGGAAGAAACGCATTCCTCTGTTAGCTGAAGCTAACAGTATCCTGCGTTGTTAAATGAAATGGAAAGGATTTAAAGATGTACAAGCAACAATTCAGATTGATTTAAATAAATCCTTAGATGACTTATGGGAGAATTTAGATAAAGATGCTAGATGGGGAGTAAATAAAGCAAAAAAAGAGAATTTAAAAGTTGGCAAAACAGAGAAAGAAGAGTTCTGGAATAAATTTTATGATGTTTACAGAGATACATGTAGAAGAGGGGGAATTAATCCATTTAAGTATAGTTACATAAGAAAAGAAAATGCCTCCTTATTAATTTGTCTTAAAGAAAAAAAGATTATTGCTGGAGCAGTAATCATAGAAGACAAAAAAGAAAATAAAATAAGCCTTTTTCTAAATGCCTCAATACCTGAATATCTAAATTTGCAGCCAAACAATATTCTTTACTGGAGCATGATTGTTTATGGTAAGAAAAATGGATTTAAGATTTTTGATTTGGGGGGATATCAGTTAAATGCCAAAAAGGGTTCAAAGCTATATGAAATTAACAGATTCAAGGAAAGGTGGGGTGGTGAAATAATTAAATATGATATTTACAGCAAAAATCCTTTTTATATCTTAGGAAGAAAATTAATAAGAAGATTTCCACTGTTAAAAGTAGTGAGGGATAAGCTAAGATAATTATTTCTTTTCTTTCAAAACTTCTTTAAAAACTTGCTCCATATTTTCTGCATATTTTTGCCAAGAAATATTATTTTTAACCCAATTATAAGCAGCATTTGATATTTTTTTGTATAATTTTTTATCTTTCATTAATAATTTTACTTTTTCTGCTATCTCTCTAGGACTTCTTGAATCCACAACAAACCCTGTTTTTCCATTTTGAATTATTTCACTTACTCCTGACTTATGTGAAGAGATTGTAGGTTTCTTACATGCCATTGCTTCGATTACTGCTAATCCCCAGGTCTGTTCTGCAGGAAATATAAGAATATCGCAAGCATTATAATAAGGGGGCAATTCTTGTTCACCTACCCTGCCTGCAAATATAACTTTATCTTTTATTCCTAAATCTTCAACTAATTTTTCCATTTTGTCTTTTTCAGGGCCTATCCCTACAATAACTAATTTAACGTCTTCTTTTGAATCTATAAGTAATTTACAAGCATTAATTGCGTCTATTGGCCTCTTAAAATCAAGAAAACCACCAACAACAAGCAACATTTTAGAGTTTCCTATATCATATCTGTTTCTTATGTATTTGATCTTCTGTTTATTCGGTTCAAACTTTCTTATATCCAAACCACTTCTTATTACCCTTGAATCTCTTCCATAAGCATCTTTAACTCTTTTTTGATTGAGATAGTCTAAAACAATTATTTTATCTATATACTTGACTCTAATTCTGTCTAATATTGAATAAAGAGGGAAATTAATTATCTTCCTAAATAAATTTTTTTCTGAAAAAAACCAAAAAGGAGGCTCATTGCACATCCACACTACTGGAACCTTTAATTTCTTTTTAGCAAAATATGCAGCCCACTCAGATGGAAAATTATGGCAGTTTATTATATCAAATTCTTTTTTTGCTATTTCATCACCAATTTTTTTCATAACGATCAGATTACTCCAGTCACCGAATAAAGAAGCAATATTAGAAATTAATCCTTTATTTTGCTTAACCTGTTTTCTTATTTTTTCAATAGAACTTGCAATCACATTTATTTTAATCTGTTTTTGCAATTCTGGATAACAATCCTGTGTTGAACGATTTGTGAATAATTCAACTTTATGTCTTAGCTTCCCGAACTGGATTGCTAGCTCTAAAACTTGTTTTTCTCCCCCAGAGGGACCTGCTAGAGCTGTATGGATTAATGCTATTTTCATAGAGCTAGTTAGTTTAGATATTTTAAATAAGTTATGAATTAAAGATATGCAAGATTTACTAATGGAATATAGTACTGTTGAATTCTGATTAAGAATGGGTTTTCATCAAAAAAATCATAAAAATTTTTATGATGTAAAAAACAGAATGTTTTTCTGTAGTGTCCGCTATTAATGTTACCTCGATGATTTAAGTTATCTTTATTAACCATCTTAATTTTAAATAATTTATTATTTTCTTTGTTTTTCATGGAAAGCCTGATAAGGAGTTCTAAGTTTTCCATTTGTTAAGCTTCTATGGGGTCTCTTAAAGTTGTAATGCTTAACTGCTTTCTCCAAGCTCCCTATCTCAGCCCACAATCTTTTTATCGTCGATATTAGCCTTTCTACTTTCCCATTTGCCTGAGGTCTCTTAATTCTCGCGAATATCTGTTTTATACCATAATTCTTAAGCACTTTGCTAAATTCTCCTTCTCCTGCTTTCTTGCCTTCTTTCTCATTGCAGGTAAACTGCGGGCCATGATCGCTATGGAATTGCTTTGGCTTGCCCCATTTTAAGCTTCTTTCAAACACTTTAATTGTATTCTCTGATGTTGCTTGCTTAAACTTTCCATAGCCAGTTATAAATCGTGAAGCATCATCTTCTATCAGCATAATTTTCCATCTCTTGAACTCAAACCAGTCTCCATGCGCTAAACTTAAGCTATGCTTTCTTTGATGGCCCTTGTATCTTCTTACTTTCTTTTTCTTTGGCTCTTCTTTAGCTAATCCTGCTTCAAGCAGGATTTTATGGATTCTGTTATGGTTTATATGAACTCCTCTCTCGTCGAGGATTTGCTCAATCATTGTTGCTCCAACCCTAAACTCTTTCTTTGTTTCTATTACAAGCTTTCTCTCCATCTCTGTTATCTGTTTTGGCTTTCTTCCGCAAGGAAGAAGTCTCGGCTCTTTTACTCCTTTGTATTTTCTGTAAACCTTTCTAGCATGTTGTGGTGAGATATGCTGAGTATGAGCTATAGTCCAAAAGCCTATGTCTCTCTTACCGCCCCCCTTTACGATATATTTTACCTTTTTCTGATTTAGTTTTCTCATAAGCTCTTCTTGTTTTCTAGAGCTTATGTGTTTTATCGAGAGCGCATTATTTCTGGATAAGACAACAGAATGTTTTTTCCATAAGCTTTAAAAATGATCATAAGATAGCTTTAAGATGGCTGAAAAAAGAAGAATTTTTATTGGAGATTTTAAGATAGGAGAAGAAGAAAAGGCTGCTGTAAATGCAGTCCTAGACTCAGGAAGAATCTCTGAAGGAAAAAGAGTTAGAGAGTTTGAACAAGAATGGGCCAGATATATAGGAACAAATTATGCTGTTGCTGTAAGCTCTGGAACAGCTGCTTTAATTGTTGGGCTAGAAGCATTAAAAAATCACACAAGGCAGTTAAGACCCGGAGACAAAATAATAACTTCTCCTGTTACATACATAGCAACAAGTAATGCTATTGTTAATACTGGTTTTGAACCAATATATGCTGACATTGATCCAAGAACTTTTTCTTTAAAACCTGAAGGAATAGAAGAAATTCTAGAAAATGATAAAAATGGAGAGATAAGGGCTATTCTTCCAGTACACTTAATGGGTTATCCCAATGATATGGATAAGATAAATGGGCTAGCAAAAAAATATAATTTAGTTGTTTTTGAAGATTCTGCTCAAGCCCATGGTTCAAACTATAAAGGAAAAAAATGTGGCTCTCTTGGTGATCTGGCTGATTTTTCATTTTATATAGCACACAATATACAGGCAGGAGAGCTCGGGGCAATTACCACAAGTGATTATGAGATAGTAAGATTGGCTAAAAAAATAAAGGCAAATGGTAGAATGTGTGACTGTCCTACATGCACAAGAAATACACCAAAAGGATGTCCTAAGATAAATAATTATGAAGGAGACGATGACTTTGATCCTAGATTCACCCATGATATGACGGGATATAATTTTAAGACAATGGACATACAAGCTGCTTTAGCTCTTACACAGATTCAGAGAGCAGAAGATATAAAAAAGAAAAGATTAGAGAATGTAAAATTTTTGAATGAAGCTTTAAAAGAACTTCAGGATAAGATACATTTACCCTTATATTCTGATGAAGTAAGCTATCTGGGTTACCCTATTATAATGAAAAATGCTAAAGCAAGAAAAGAGATACGAAGATATCTTGAAACAGAGGGTATAGAGACTAGACCTTTATTTGGATGCATACCAACACAACAGTCAGCTTATTCACATTTAGCTAAAAGATATGAAGGAAAACTCCCTAATGCAGAACATGTTGGAAGCAGTGGATTTTATATTGGATGCCATCAATATTTAGAAAAACAGGATTTAGAGTATATAGCGGCTAAATTTAAAGAGGGAATTAAATGAAAGAAAAGTTATTGATAACCGGCGGAAGTGGATTTGTTGGGACTAATGTAATTAAAGGATTAGAAAGCAGATTTGATATAACTAATGTAGACAAAAATCCTTCTCAAACAGATGTTAAAACAGTTATTGCTGATTTGAATACAACAGATTATTCTTTTTTAAAAGAAGATTTTGATTATGTATTGCACTTAGCTGCTTTAAGCAATCCAAAATTATGTGGAGAAAACCCTGAAGATGCTTTAAGGGACAATGTTTTTATGTTTGATAGACTGCTTACTCAATTAAATAAAAAAACTTTGAAAAAAATTATTTTTACTTCTAGTTATTTAGTTTATGGAAAGGCAGATCATCCTTTAAAGGAAGATACAGAATTAGAAAAAAATCCAAATATATATTGCGCAACAAAAATTTTGGGAGAAAAATTATGTGGGCAGTTTAGAGAAAGAGGAATGCCTATTATCACATTTAGATTTTGCAATTTATTTGGACCTTATCAACAAGAAATTTATTTACTTCCCCAATTAATTAATGGAGCCTTAGAAAAGGGTGAGATATCTGTTAGAAATACTTATCCAATAAGGGATTTTATGTATATTGAAGAGGTAGCTAAAGCTGTTAATGCAGCATTAACCTCAGATTATATTGGGGTTTTGAATATAGGTAGTGGAGAAGGAACATCTGTTAGAGAAATTGTTGATAAGATAAGCAAGTTGACTAGAGCAAAAATTGTAGGAAATGATGAGAAAAAGCCAGAATATTTTGTTTGTGATTCTTCAAGAGCTGAAAAGACTGTTGGATGGAAAGCAAAAACAAGTTTAGAAGAAGGGATTAATAGAACAATAGAATATTACAGGAGTTTAAGATTTAAATAAGATGTTTTCTTAAACAAACAATGAAACTGATTGTTATCGGAATTGATGGTGCAGATCCTTCTTATATAGAGAAGGGGGTAAGAGAAGGAAAACTCCCAACATTTAAAAAGTTAATAGAAAGGGGGTGTTATGGAAAGCTAAAGAGTACAATGCCTCCTCTTTCAGTGCCAGCATGGCAGTGTATTTATACTGGTAAGAATCCGGGGAAAATAGGAATATTTAATTTTGTTGAATTAAAGGAAGATAGTTATGAATATGATCTTATTGATTGGAAAGTTAAAGATTCTATATGGCAGATTTTAAGCAGAAGAGGAAAAAAAGTTGCAATAATCAACAATTATTTTACGTATCCTCCAGATAAGGTCAATGGAGTGATGATTTCTGCGATTGATAATATAAAAGAAAATTGCTATTATCCAAAAGAGCTAGAAAAAGAAATTGAAAACAAGCTTGGAAAACTTGATTTTGGGATTATTCCTCCTTATTATGCTATCTCAAAAAAACAGCTTACAAAATTAACAGAAGAAATGTTGAACAGCAGTGTAAAATTAATTAGATACATACTCAAAAAGGAAAAATTTGATTTTTTTATTACAACCTTGGATATAGATAGACTGCATCATTTGATTGATGATGAAAAAGAAATTAAAACATGGTATTCAAAAATAGATTCTTTAGTTAATGAAATTTTACAGTGCATTGATGAAAAGACAAATATCATTCTTCTTTCTGACCATGGAGGAGGAAAAATGAAAAAAGAATTTTACACAAATGAATTCTTAAAAAAGGAAGGTTTCTTGAATTTAAAGAGAAAATACAGCAAAAAATTTGATTCCTTTTTAATTAAAATAGGGTTTAGTATGGAAAATATTCTAAAAATAATACAAACAATAAAAATCGATAGAGTTTTAATGAAAATTCTTCCCCATAATGTATGGGACATTGCAAAAGAAAAAGTTCCTAGAAAAGATTCGCCATTTGGAGATGCAGAAATAAATTGGTTTAAAACTCGTGCATTTTCACCATATCCTAGTATTGGAGCTGTTCAAATAAATCTTGCCGGAAGAGAACCGCAAGGAATAGTTAATGAATCTGATTATGGAAGGGTCAGAGATGAGGTAATTGCCAAATTAAAAACAGTAACTATAAATGGACAAAAAATTAAAATGGACGTTTATAAAAGAGAGGAAATTTATAAAGGCCCCTATATAGAAAAAGCTCCAGACATACTTTTTGTGATGGATGATTGGCAATACTTCCCAAAGATCTCTTTTTCAGATAAACTCTTCAAAGAACCAAGAGATCCAGGGCATCATCGTTTGTATGGTTTCTTCTTAGCAGCTGGGCCCAATATTAAAAAATGTCAAGTAGAAAATGCAGAGGTAACAGATATTGTACCTACGATTTTAAAGATATTTGGAATGAAAAAAGAAAAAGAAATGGATGGAAAAATTCTTAGTATTTTTAAAAAGAAATAAAACTTCTTTTCATAAGGTTTAAAAAGGTTAATTATTAGTAATTATATATAATTAATAGAAAACTCTAAAAGAAAAGGAATTAAATTGAAAATGGACGGGCTACAAGAACTTGAAGATAAAAGTATACATATAATAAGAGAAGCTGCTAATCAATTCAAAAATATAGCTGTACTTTGGAGCACTGGAAAGGATTCAACAACAACCTTATGGCTATGTAGAAAGGCGTTCTTTGGAAAAATACCTTTTCCCGTAATTCATATAGACACAGGATACAAGTTTCCAAATATGTATGCTTTCAGAGATAAGCTTGCAAAAGAGTGGGGTTTCAAGTTACTTGTAGCAAAGAATGAAGAGGCTATGAAACAGGGAATGGGGCCAGAAAAAGGAAGATTTGAATGTTGCACAACATTAAAAACAGAAGCTTTAAAACAACTCCTTAAAAAACATAAGTTTGATGCTTTAATACTTTCTATTCGAAGGGATGAGCATGGAATAAGAGCAAAAGAAAGAGTATTTTCGCCAAGAGATAAAGATTTCAAGTGGGATTATAAAAATCAGCCTGCTGAAATGTGGGATATGTATAAAGGAATTTTTGAAGATGAACAGCATGTAAGAGTTCATCCTATTCTACATTGGACAGAGTTTGATATATGGGATTATGTCAAAAGAGAAAAAATTCCTGTAAATTCTTTATATTTTGCAAAAAATGGAAAAAGATACAGAAGTCTTGGTTGTGTACCTTGCACACATACAATTGATAGCAATGCAGATACAATAGATAAGATTGTTGAAGAGCTAAGAACTACAAAAATTTCTGAAAGATCTGGTAGAAGCCAGGATAAAGAAAAGGCATATATGATGGGTAAATTAAGGGCGCTTGGCTACATGAGCTTTTTTCTAATAAGCACAATGTTTTTATATATTAAACCCTCCTTTATACAGTGAACTCTTTTATCAGAAAACCAAGAAATAAAGAAAGAAGACCAACAAAAGAAGAAATATTAAAATTATATAAAACAGGAAAAAGCCAGAGAGAAATAGGCGAGCAATTAGGTTGGGCACAATCAGGTATATCTACCCTTATGAAAAGATATTCTATTTTAACTAAAAAGAGTAAAAAATGGAGTAAAGAAGAAGAAAATATAATGAAAAAATTTTATTTAAAGATCTCAATGGAAAATATACAAAAGTTATTGCCAAATAGAAACCTGGGGGCTATTAAACTCAAAGCGATGAAATTAAGGGTATCAAAAACAAAAGAAGAGAATAATCATTCTAGTGCTGTCAGAGATAGATTGAGGAAATTATCTGATAATAACACTATCCAAGTTAAGTTTAAGAATAAAAAAGACATTGCTTATATTGTGGGGGTATTGGATGGGGATGGATATACTGATAAAAAATATGGTGTTGGGTTAGAAACAAAGAATATTAATTTTGCTGAAAAATTTAAAAAAAAATTAAGAAATATTGGGTTAAATCCGAATATCAATAAAAGAAAAGAAAGGGGGCATTGGATAGTCTGGGGCAGTTCAAAACAACTTGTTAGATGGTACTTAACTTTCTTTAATAAAAAAAAGATAAATTGGCTTTTAGACAATAATCTTGGGTGGGAATATATCAATGGTTTGTATGATTCTGATGGAGCATTACACCCCTGTGGTTGTCCTCAAATTTGCGGATATGGTTTAGAAGAAAATAAAACAGTCAGTAAATTGCTTTTTGGTCTAAAAATTGAAAATACAGTTCATAAAGATAAAGTTTGGATTAGGGCAAAAAGTACCACTGAATTCTTTAGAAATGTTCATTCTATTATTGATTATAGAAATCCTCAAAAAATTAAAAATATTGGTCTAGAAAAATGAAAACATTTCAAACTATTTTATTTTTAGCATTATTAATAGTTAGTTCTTTAGGGCTGTATACTTATTTTAACACAAATTCCTTATCAATGCCTATAAACAGCTTTCTTATAATAATATTGATTGCATTTATATGTGAATGGATAGATTCTGGGTTGGGTATGGGATATGGCACAATTCTTTCTCCTTTATTAATTTTTACAGGATTTCCTACACTTATTGTGGTGCCATCAATTTTAATAACACAGGCAATAGGGGGGCTAAGCGCTTCTATTTGCCATCATAAATATAGAAACGCAAATTTTAGCATCAAATCAAAAAATCCAATTTATATTGCTAAAAAAATTAAACAACATGGTCCTGTAAATGCATTTAAAAAAGGTGTAAGTGAAGATTTAAAGACAGTAGCTATAATAACCTCTTTGGGAATTATAGCTACAATAATAGCTACGTTCGTTGCAATAAATATATCCAAAACTGCCCTTAATACATACATCGGAATTATTGTTGTTTTGATGGGGCTTATAATCTTATTAGGATTCACATTTGTTTATTCCACTGTAAAAATGTTTATTGTTGGAATTGTTTCTGCATTTAATAAGGGTCTTTCAGGGGGTGGTTTTGGACCAGTAGTTACTGGTGGGCAGATGGTTTTAGGAAAAGATCATAAAAAAGCGATAGGCTGCACAACTGCTTCAGAACCATTAATATGTATAACTGGATTTATAGCCTACTTCTTTTTAAAGGGAATTTCAAACTGGGGGCTTATATATGCTTTAGGTATAGGGGCCCTAGTCGGAGGAGTAACTGGCCCATGGATGACAAAAAGAATAAACAAAAAAACATTAAAGATAATAATAGGTCTTCTAATGCTCTTTTTAGGAATCCTTACCTTACTTAAGACTTATAACCTTATAGGGCTTAAAATTTCTATGTAAAATGTTATTTTTATCTAAGCATATGCTGGAATATTGGATTAGAGAGGTAGGGAAAGGGGCAAAGGTAGAAGTTGAAGCAGAAGCTGTCAAGGAGCGCATAGATAGATATGTTGAATTATGGAGAGCTGAGGGTTATGAATTATATAGGGTATTTAAAATTAAATATAAAGATAAAGAAATTATTATTAAAAAACCAAGTATTTCATTAACTGGATTAGGTCTTCAGCTAAGTGGATTTGCTGATGACCCTGAAAATATAAAAAAAGAGAATATAGATATTGCAAATATGAGATATCAAAGGGATATAAACAGATTAAAAGAGGCAGGCATTGAGATAAAAATAAAAAATTTCTTTGATTATACTATGTTTTAGAAATGCAAAAAATTAATCTCGTAATGTTGGGACATCTTGATCATGGCAAATCAACTTTAATTGGAAGAATTTTGTATGATACCCAAACACTATTGCCAGATAAGATAAAAGAAGTAGAGAGTATATGGAAGACTCTTGGGAAAAATAATGAATTTGCATTTTTTCTTGATGCATTCCAAGAAGAAGTGGAGGAAGGAATGACTATAGATACTATACAAGTTACTCTAAAAACAAAAAAGCAGGAGTATAGTTTAATAGATTGTCCTGGGCACAAAGAGTTTACAAAAAATATGCTTTCTGGAGCAAGTCAGGCTAGTACTGCAATCTTAGTTATATCTGCAAGAAAAGAAGAAGGAATACAAGAACAGACAAAAAGGCATATTTTCCTTGCAAAAATGCTTGGAATTGAACAATTGTTTGTTGTTGTTAATAAAATGGACGCTATTAATTATGATGAAAAAAGATTTAATGAAATAAAACAGCAAGCAGAAGAATTTCTTAGAGGAATAGGTTACGCAAAAATATTTTTTATACCAATTTCAGCAAAAAATGGAGAAAATGTATTAACAAAATCAGAAAATATGAAATGGTATACTGGTGATACTCTTTTAAATATTGTAGATAACAATG
>JACRHU010000084.1 GCA_016211995.1 Candidatus Pacearchaeota archaeon | reverse complement strand
TTTAATTTTTTTATATCTTGGGGTTATAACTGAAAATGCTTTAAGCAAGGTAAGAAGGCCTTTTTCATCAAGAATAGGTTTCTGAGAGTTGCATATTCTCCCAGCCCACAAAATAAGTATTTCATCATCTGAAACTTTAAGTTCTTTCCTCATACTTAAGCTACTGTCGGGTCTGAATTTATTAGTATCCACACCTGGATAAACAGTTATTAGCCTATCTATTTTAACACCTTTAGAATATGCATCTTCTTTTACAGAATTGCTGACACAAATTATTTTATCCCAAGACATATCTCTTAAAAAACAATCATCTAACTCTTTTGTAGAAAAACTATGTATTCTTAGAGTTAGAGGTTTAGAAAGATTCATTGAAGCCAGATTTAGGGCTAAAGTAAGAGAAGGTATTCTTCCAACTCTATGAAAATTTTGGGCAGAGATTAAATCAATTTTATTTTTATTTATAATATCTTCCATAAAGTTAAGAAATTTTTTGCTATTTTCTTCTATTTTTTCATCAAAAGGATTAAGAAAAGGCGTTCTGTAAAGAGTCATTGAACCTTTTTTTTCTATTTTTTCCCCACCATCAAATGAGGCTGTCACTACATGAACCTCTATATTTTGTTCTATTAATTTTTCAGTCAAATCCTTAAGGTACCTTTCTATACCACCTATGCTTGGGTGGAAAAAAGTAGATACAATACAAAGTTTCATTTTAAAAAAAAATAAACCTCAATCTTAAAATTAAAGAGAATGAGGGTTTTTAAGTTTTTTGGAAAAACAAAACAATTTTAAATGAAAAAAATTTGTTATTTATATGCTACCTTTAATAGTTTGGATAATAATTTTTGCTGTAAGCTTATTTGCATTAATCAAGGCTTCAGATTATTTCATAGAATCTTCTGAGAAAATTGGATTTGCTTTAGGCTTTTCTCCTTTTATAATTGGTATAACTATAGTTGCTGTGGGCACATCTCTCCCAGAGTTAGTTTCTTCATTGTTTGCTGTATTCAAAAATTCCTCAGAAATGGTAGTTGCAAATGTCATTGGATCAAACATAGCTAATATTTTTTTAATTTTAGGTATCGCAGCGATAGTAGGTAAAAAATTAGTCATAGAATACCAGCACCTTAATGTCGATCTTTCATTTTTAATTGGTTCTGCTGCGCTTTTAACTCTATCTATTATTGATGGTGTATTCACTATTCCAGAAGCATTAATTTGCCTTGCTCTTTTTAGCGTTTACATATATTATTCAGTATCTTTAGAAAAGAAAGAACAAGATAAACAGATTAAAAAGGAGATGAAAAAGGAGATGAAAAAAAAGAGGTTTGACTCTAAAAATATATTTATCTTTATTGCAAGCGTAATTGCAATATATTTTAGTGCTAAATATACAGTTGATGCTGTAATAAGCTTGTCTCAAATTCTTAATATTGGTAAAGAATTAATAACAGTAAGCGCTCTTGCCATTGGTACTTCACTTCCAGAATTAATTGTAACAATTGGTGCAGCAAGAAAAGGAAAGGGCGCACTCGCAGTTGGAAATATAATGGGTTCAAATACCTTCAATGCATTAGTAGTTATGGGAATTCCAGCATTATTTGGCAGATTAATTATTCCAACAAACATACTTGCATTTAGCCTACCAATGATGGTTGCTGCAACATTAATGTTCTTTTTTGTTTCTCGCGGAAATAATGTTACAAGAGGAGAAGGATTTATACTAGTGATATTCTATCTCTTTTTCCTTGCTAAATTGTTTAATCTTTTTTGAATATTCCAAAAAATCCCAGAATTGCGGCCAGGTTTTGTTTACAACATTTTTATCTTTTATATCGAAAGGTATTTTCTTTATATTTTGCCTCATTGCAATTGCCTGGACAACTCTATGGTCTTTAGAGCCCATAATTTCTCCATTGTTGGCTACATCAATTACTCTTTCCATTTCTTCAATTCTATTAGTTTCATGTCCTTCAAGACTCGGCCATTTTTTTCTGCCTTCTTCTGCCGTGATTAAATCAAAGGCTCTTGCAAAGCAATAATCTTCTGAATGTCTTGGCCTAAAATTTGTTTTTCCTGTTTCTAAGAGTTCTAAATATGCCAAAGCTTGTTTTTCTATTGTTTCGTCATATCTTGGAAGCCAACATAACTTTATGTTTCTTCTTTCATTCCAGTGCTCAACAGCTTCATACGTTAATTGAAGCTTGAATGGAGGATTTTCAATTCTTTCTTTATTACCTAATAAAACAGAAGCACTTGCCCATTGAGAAGTTCCATTATCTAACTGCAGAAGTTTTTCAAGAGGCCAACTTATAATCTCTTTATTATTGCATATTTCTCTTTCTTTTAGTGTTCCTCGTAAAATAAATTCTTTGTCAAGTTTCTGCTTCCAGCAAGCAAATTTTAGGAATCTGTAAAGTGTTCCAGATTCTCCAACATCAATTGGATTTCCAGAACCCCAATCTCTTGCTGCATGATAGAGTGCTTGCAAGTCATCATTCAAATTCTTTTGTTTTACTAGAAATTTTTCTATATTGCCACGCCAGTTAATTATATCTAAAACTCCTACTCTAATCATCCAAGATTTATCTAAAGGAACATACTGAGAAATTTCTTTTTTTTCCATTTTTATAAAAAAATAGCCCCACCAGGATTCGAACCTGGGTCATCGGCTCCAGAGGCCGATATCTATGGTCTTCCTTCACAAGTGAAGGAATTTGACCGCTGGACTATGGGGCTATAATGTTTTTATTTGATGAGAGTATAAAAACCTTGCTGACGGCTTTGCACATAAATGTGAATATCATAAAAATCATCAGATTTTCAGGATCCTAAAATCCTATAGATTTTTTGAAATATAGATTATTCTAAAGCTAATTATATGCAAATCTCTTGTTGACGAAAAGAATATAAATCTTTACTGCTTCTTAAGTGTATGAAATGGGTGATAATAATAATGATTATACTCTTTTTAGGGGCATTTTACATAGTCAGAGAGCAGCAGACCAATTTCAAGAATTTAAATTCTGTATATGGTTTTGGAAAAACATATGTAAAATGGGTTGGACAGCTCGGCAAAAATATAACTGCTTTAGTAGTCTCTGCATACAAAATGAAATGGTTACCTTATACTAACCAACAAGTAAACAATAATCAACCAAATAATCAAAATTTAAACAATTCTGTAACAATTAATCTGCCAACATAAATATTTTTAAGCTATAATATTTGTTCTTATGTATGCCCTCGTAGCTCAGTTGGTAAGAGTACAACCTTGGTATTTAAACAAAAAGGTTGGGGTCCCGAGTTCGAATCTCGGCGGGGGCTTACATAAAATTTATAAAGTCATAAAAGTAGGTATTTTTATGAAAAACAGACTAGGTTTAAGCATTGGAATGATTGGCCTAGTCATTGTCTTAGTTCTTGTAATACTATAACTCCATCAATCTTTTTGAATGATGGAATGGTTGTTTGATTATTGCATGAACTAAGAACCAAGACATTAGATATAAGTAACCGAAGCTGATACCTTCGGGACATCAAAAAAATCCGTAGGATTTTTAGGATCCCAAAAAGCATACGCTTTTTGCGATATGGAAGCCTATCAATCGGCTTCTACCATAACAAATAAATATGGAACTTGGAATAACTAAAACCGAGAAGATGAAAGAATTAAGAAAAACAATAGATGGAATCATAAGAGACTATAAAAACAGAGGTCTGAGACAGAATACAAGAAATTCTACTGGACTAACCTTCAAGCTGGAAAGGGATATAATAACTATAACAAATGATGATGATAATTTCAATGAAAGAAATTATAGAAGATATCTTGTAATATTCCTAAATGATAATGACCCATATCTTCCTGCAAGCGAGTTATATTTCTTGGATTATAAATAGTCAAATAGGATAGTTATATTATAAGTAAATAAATAGTTAAATATACTGGTTATATTACAACTAAATTTATAAAGAAAGTGCATATAAGTTGTCCATGACTCTAGTACAAAAATTAAATAAAATTCTTGATGAAGGCGAGAAAGAATTTAGAGAGAAAAAGAAGAATTTAAAGAGCAGAGAATGGCTTTACAATGCTGCATGCACTTTTATTTCTACAGTAAGTAATTGGATTGGAGCCCCTACAACTCCCGAGTATGTTAAATACAGCCTTCACTATTTTCTAGAACCACATTATGATAAGATATTCTCCTAAGATAGGCAAGATTTAAAAACTGCTTTCTATGTATTTTAATTAATGAAAACAAAAAAATGTGACAGCTGTTTAGAAAAGCTAAAACAAGATTATGTTAAATTAAAATCTAAATATAGGCTACCTGAATTTGACAAGCTTAATAGAGATTTTGAGGTAGAAAAAGTCTCTGAAAGGGAAACAGATTATTTGCTTAGAGAGCTAAGAAAAGTTATAGCTGAAAAAGAAATAGCAGTATTAAGATTTTTAGAAATGTTGCTAAATCCAAGCAATGCTCCTTTCTTTATTTTCACGGTAATAAAAAATCTGTCAGCATCTGATAAAAAGGTTATTGAGAAAATTTATTCAGCTATTTGTGAATTCGAAATTTCCGCTGTTGCTTTGGATTTAATTTATGATGAAAAGAAAGAGGCCGAGTTTATCAAGAATGCAGTTAAAAAATGGGATAGTATGCAAGATGATTTAGAAGAGTTCAGCGATCTTATTTACAGGGCATATAAAGCTTCTGGCGAAAAGTCTAAAAAGGATTATTTTGGTTGATTTCTATATAGATAATGTTACATTCTGGGCGATTGATAGCCCAGCGATTGTAAGCCATAGTCAATGGCTTAGGCATCAACAATTAAGTTTATCAAAAATTTACAAAAAAATGAAAGTCAAGTATTTAGATGAAGTGCTCGCATTAAATTTGCCTAGAGACCAGTATGCTTTATTTGGCTCTACATGCCTTGCTGTTCATGGCTTGCGTGAAAATAAGGATGTGGATATTCTTGTAAAAGAAAGAATCTGGAAAGAACTGGTGAAGGAATATCCCTTGACTAAAAGAGGGACAATAGAAATAGGAAATGTTGAAATAGGCTATTCATTCTATAACCCTTTCTTGAATGCTCCTATTGATGATATGATTGATACTGCCGAGATAATAGATGGATTAAAATATGTTAAGCTTGAATATGTTCTTGCATGGAAAAAAAGAAGAATGTCTGAAAAAGACATTAAAGATATAAGGTTAATTGAAGATTACTTAAAAAGTGATTAAGAGATTTTCTTGAAAATTTCTTCTAGACGGAGCTCAAAACAAGCTAAAGGCATTTTCAAATGCCATTCTGTCAAGATTGAAGGATGAATTTCTCCGATAATTCCAATTTCTTTGTTGTCTAATAAAATTTGGCCTGCTCTTCCATCAATAAAATGTTCTTCTCTTGTTTCCTTGATTTTTAGCTCGATGTTTAGCATTCTGGCAAGATAGTCAAGAGCTTGCTTTGCATTTGTGAAATTTGCAGGTGTAAGCGCAGCTACAAGATTCTCTTGCTCTTGGATACCTGTTTCTTCATTTTTGTTTTCTTGGAATACAGTTCCTAGCTCAAATATACTCTGAGGATATTCTGTATCAACATTTTCGCTTAAAATTTTTAATGCTGGAATTAAAAGATTTGGCCTTAGAACTTTGAAATCTGACTTGCTTTTTTCAACTTCTACTGATTTAATCTTCAGCGTTCCTATATCCTCTTTTGTAAGTAGATGGTAAGTAGAAATTTCAAGTAATCCAGAACCAGTAAGTATTTCTGCAATTTTCTTTTTTAAAATTTCTTTTTTGTCTATTTCTCCGATTGTAGAGATAGGCGGAATTTCCGGTGTAAAATTATCATACCCATAAGCAATAGCAATATCTTCTATCAAATCAACCTCATGCATTATATCTGTTCTCCAGGCAGGCACTGAAACTTGCTTGTCTTTGTAGTCATAACCCATTCTTTCTAGAAATTTTTTAATATCTCCTTCATTAAGATTTAGGCCTAAAAGCTTGTTTGTATTTTCCACACTAATTTTCATTTTTTCTGAGCTTAAATCCGGGGTAATTGTTGGTTTATCATATTTCAAATTCATTTGATATATTTCGCCTTGCATGTCAGCAAGCATTGCTACAAGAATGTTCAAAGCTTTCTTTAATATTGAAAAATCAAATCCAGAACATTCAATAAAAATGTCTGTTGTCTTCTCTGTTATTTTTCCTGTTTTTCCAGAGTTTATTATTGGAGGCATGCTTAAAATTTCTCCAGCAGCGTCTACAAATACAGGGTACTTATCTTTTCCTTCTAAAAGATATGCATAATCCCTGCCTGCTGGATGCTGTTGCAAGATTTGCAAACCATTCATTTCTCTGTCTGACTCGAGTGGAATGAACTTAATGTCTTTTGGTTTTCTCGCTTCAAATTTTATTGGCAGAGTTATTTTTTCTAGAGGATAAATGCCTATAGCAATTTTTTTTCTGTTTCTTCCAAGCGTAGAGTGAATTTTTTCCTGTATATCTATTACCTCTTTAATTTTTTCATCATCAAATTTAAGATTCTTGATTATAGCGCATGCAGTATATGGTCGCACATCTCTAACAGATTTATCAATTCTAACTTCATAATTCTTTTCTGGTTTATTTATCTTGTATTCTTTTAGGCCTGTCTTTTTTCCAAGAAAAGCAAGAAATGCATTCATAAAACCTTGCAATGAGAATAAGTCAGGCCTGTTTGGCAGCACTTCTATCTCTATTTCCCCATTAGTTATTGAATTTACAGGAGTTCCTAACAAGTTTATTTTTTCCTCTATCTCTTTATTTAATTTGACATATTTTTCAAATTCCTTTCTTGAAAACTTTATCACTGCCATGTTGTTAATGAACTGGATGATTAGTTCCCATCATTGTGATAGCAACCATCATGCGGTTTATTAGTGATTTTGTTATCATGTTATCCTTTTATCCATAATTTCATTTTTCTTAGTTGAGAGATATCATTTTTATACAGCTCTCTCAAGTCTTTTATCCCATAATAATCCATTAATGTTCTGTCAAATCCTGGCCCCCATGCAAGTACAGGAATATATTCTCCTAATAATGGAACTACAACTTCTGGCCTGAAAATTCCTGCGCCACCTATTTCAATCCAGATTTTCTTTTCTTTCATGTATCCATAAATTTCAACACTTGGCTCTGTATATGGAAAGTAAGAAGGAATAAATTTTACTTGCTCGAAACCCATCTTCTTGTAGAATTCTGACAAATAGCCTAGCAAATGCTTGAAATTAGCATTTTTATCAACAACAATTCCTTCTGTCTGGTTGAACTCAAAACCATGGCTCCAGTCTAGTGTTTCGTTCCTGAAGCATTTTCCAATTGCAAAGAATTTTCCCCTCTTATCTTTTGCATTTCTTAGTATTGCAAGTGTCCTTGCTGACAAGCATGTTGTATGTGTCCTCAGAATTACACGTTTAGATTCTTCTTCATTCCAAGAATATTGCCATCCTTTACTTTCAGCAACCCCTATTTCATGAGCTTTTTTAACTGCTTTTACAATTTCTTTATCTGGAAGTTTTCCTTTAATGTCTTTAATATAAAATGTATCCTGAATTTCGCGAACAGGATGGTCCTGAGCTGTGAAGAGAGCATCAAAATTCCAAAATCCTGTTTGTGTCAGAGTTCCAGACATTTCCTTGAAACCCATTTCACTCCAAACTCTTCTGGCATAATCTATTGCTTGATTAACAAAATGTCTTTTTCCTCCGCTTATTTCTGGAAGCTTGCTTGTTATATCATATTTTCTAAAATGCTTTCCTTTCCATTTACCTGTTTGCATTAAATCAGGTGTAAGCTGCTCAATCAACTCTCCTACTTTACTAAGGTCTTCTTTTAATAACTGTTTTCCTAAGGCAGTCGGCTCAATTTCAACCTGCTTTTTTTGCTCGAGCAGTACAATATCTTTTCTGTTTTTTAACTGTTCAAAGGAATATTTTTCTTCATCTTTTAATGCATCCAAAGATATTGGCAAAATTTCTAGAAATTTTTCTTCAAGCATTTTTTTGCTTATCTCAGTAGGAGAAGCATTGAGTGTAAGCTTACCTGCCTCTAAGTTTACAAGTGCTTTTTTCTTTAAAGCTCCTAACGCTGCTTTAAATTCATTCTCGCTTAACTTTGATTCTTTGGCTGCTGCTTCAAGCTGCATCTGCCTCTTTGCTGCTAACAGACTCAATAAACGTCTTTCTGGCAGGCCTTCTTTCTGGTATAAAATGCCATTAACTCCAAGAACAATTTCTTTTTTATCTTTAAACTCCAGCTTTACTATTCCTTTATTGCTTAAGAATTCTAAAGCTCTTAATGTTGAGGTTTTGTCTAGCTTTGCTTTTTCAGCTATTTTACCAACATTCTTAAGAGAAATTAATGGAAGCACTTTTCTTTCATTAGGGCTTAGACTTTTCAAAACTTCTTTTTCAGACATACAAATGAGAAGTATAAATATTTTTTAAACCTATCGTGTTAGAAATCTTATTTCTTTTTTTGTCTGTCTAAAGCACTAAAAAATGCTTTTCTTATTCCAGCATATTCTTGATTTAGCTGCTGGA
>JACRHU010000083.1 GCA_016211995.1 Candidatus Pacearchaeota archaeon | reverse complement strand
TTTTTGCCTATTCCTATGCCCTCATTAAGTATCCTGTCATAATTTGATTGGGTATAGAAACTGAGTACCAAGAAGACTATTGCTATAATTGCAAAGATTATTGCCCTCTTATCTAATTTTTTAGATTTTAATTTTTCAAATGAAATAATAATGAATATCAATAAAATTATGATGATAATTTTATTTAATTTCTGCAATAGAAAAACTGTCCTTATGCTGTTCCAGAAAGACGGGCTTTTTATGAAAAATGCCTGTAGAACAGGGAAAATTATCAGGATTAAACATGTGAATATAATGAACTTTATTACAATATTCTTGTTCTCTGATATAATCTTTGATAATTTTCTGATGCTTTTTAGCTTTGTATCTTCCATTTATGTTCTACCTCTACTATTCCGTGCCCCTTATTTTTATCGCCTACAATTATAAATTTCTTCACCATATTTTTGAAGTCAAATACCTCTGCCTCATCTTTTTTATGTATCGAGGCACTAATATAATATTCTCCTTCTTTTAGGGGTAATTTCTTGAATTTACATAAAATATAGCCTTTGCCGCTTAACGCTCTTATTTTGCATTTATCTGAGTTGGTATTTGGCCCAATTAAAATCTTGCCATCTTTTGAGTGGATTGCAACTCCAAAATACGGGTTTTTAATCTTTCTTGAAGCATTATAGGATATTTTGATTGAAATATTGCTGTTTTTTCTAAATTCTGTTGCTTCTTTTCCTTTTTCATTTAGAACTTTAATATTAGTTATTCTGATTCCACCCATTTTCTTAATAGTTGTTCCTATCGGACTTTTAGATATATTTTTTTCTTCTATCGCTATCTCTTTTTTAATACTCTTTTTTATCTCTTTTGTTATATTTTTGTTTTTAATATCACTAAACCGTAAATATTTTTTGATTGCAACTTCTGGTTTCCCAAAATAAATCTGCTTGCCATTATGGAGAAAAAGGGCTTTGTAACACAATTTGTTTACTAAGTCTAGCCCCTGTGTTACAAGAATCATTGTTTTTCCAGCTTTTTGGAATTTTCTTATTATATCTAAACATTTTTTTTGAAAAGAGAGATCTCCGACAGCTAAAACCTCATCAATCAAATAAATGTCTCCTTGAGATTGTATTGCTATAGAAAAAGCTAATCTAGCTTGCATGCCGGATGAAAGGTCCTTTAGCGGAGTATCAATAAATTTATTCAAACCAGAAAATTTTATTATTCTGTTAAATTTTTTATCAATTTCTTCTCTTTCAAAACCCATCAAAGTCCCATAAAGATAAATATTTTCTTTTGCAGTTAGCTCTGGATGAAATCCTATTCCTAGTCCAAGCAGAGGGATTATTTTACCATTTACTCTCACCTCTCCAAAAGTTGGTTTGAGAATATCTGCAATTATGCTAAGCAAAGTTGTCTTTCCTGAGCCATTTGGACCAATTACTCCGATTGTTTCTCCTTTTTTAACTGAAAAATTAAGGTTCTTCAAAGCGTGCAACTTTTCATATTTTATTCTTTTATGCAGTTTTATAATGCTTTCAATTAAAGTAGTTCTTTTTTCATGCGGAATTTTAAATACCTTATTTAAATTCTTTATTTCAATTACATTCATTGTTTCCATTTTTATAATTGCTCTGCAAATTCTCTGCTTCTTTTTTTAAAAATTGTTATTCCCAAGAGATACACTAATGTACAGATTATCAAAGTCATCATTAAATGCCAGAAACTTGGCAGAGTATTGTTTAAAATAACATCTCTTGAATCATTTATTATTCTTGCAATAGGGTTAAGCATATAAAATTTTAATATATTTTCTGGAATAAATGAAAGAGGATAAACTATAGGAGTTATCCAAAACCCTACCTGAATCAAAACATCCCATATATGAATCATATCTCTATATTTCACATACAGGGCAGAAAGCAGATAGGATATTCCAAGCGATAGGAGGAAAAGCTCAAATATAAAAAAAATGAAAAGAAAAGAATAAACTCCAATGCCTTTTCTTGCAATAACAAAAAAGAAAGAAAAAACAAGTAAATTAAGGAAAAAAGTTACTAAACATGTTAAATTTGAACTCAAAACTACCGCTGCTTTTGGAAAATTAATCTTTTTGATTAATACTCCTTTTGAGACAAGACTCTGAGTTCCCAAAACAGTTGCTTCCACAAAAAAAGTCCATACTACAAGTCCAAGCAGAAGAAAAAGCTGGTAGTTTGGAATATTAAGATTAAAAAATATTGAAAAGACGATATAGAGAGTGCCTAACATCAAGAGTGGCTTGATTAGAGACCAAAAGAAACCTAAAACTGAACGATTGTATCTTAGTTTAAAATCTGTTATGACAAACTCTTTAATCAAATTCCAATTATATGGCATTTTTTACCCCTTTGATTATCTCTTTTATTTTTTTCACAAAAATTTTTATATTAAATTTATTTGCTTGCCTTTCGCATGCTCCTCTGTATCCTGAAGGATTTTTTGAAATTTTTTTTATGGCTTCCATAAGCGAAAGCACATCTGCATTAACTAAATAGCCTGTTTTTTTATTTATAACACTTTCTCTATAGCCCCCTTCATTTACAACAACTACTGCTTTTCCTGCAGACATTGCCTCAATAACATTCATTCCAAAATCCTCATCTTTTGATGTTGTAATAAATGCCTTGCATTGTCCGTACAACTCTTCAAGCTCTTTTTCTGAAACAACTCCTTTGTAGATAATATTTTTTGGCAGATTCCTTAAAACTTTTTTAGCATAAGTCTTAGCATGGTCTCCTTTCATGTAACCTCCAACTATAATTAATTTTTCATTTGGAAGCTGCCTGAAAGCTTCTATCTGCAATTCCAGTCTTTTATGGGGGTAGATTCTAGTTACAGAAAGCCAAAAGTTCCCAAATTTTTTGAATTTGTACTGCTTGACAGGAGGATAGATTATTTTGCTTTCTTTCTGATAATATTTTTTTACTCTATCTTGCGTATTTTTCGAGATAGATATTGTTTTGTCTATATACTTTAGATTCTTTTCTAAAATCTTCTTATGAAAGTAAACCCAGAGCATAAAAAAAGGCTTTGCATAAATAGGGCATATTTTTTTGAAAAAATTATAGGAATCATAAAACATTCTGACAGGAGTGTAACAGTAAAATAAATTTGGCCGATGTTTCTTTGCAGCGAATATTGCCCAATTTCCACTTAAGATATAAAAATCATAATCTGGAAAATATGCTTTTGCAAATTTATATGAACTTAAAATCTGCTTAATTATAGGAAAATTCAGCGTACCTAGATTAATTATCCTTATTCCTTGGGATTCCATTTTTTCAATATTCTCTCTATTTGCTTCGGTTGTTATTATGTCTGCCTTCAGGGCTTTGGCTATCTCTAAGGTAAGTTTTTCGCCTCCCCCAATAGAACCGAAAAAATCATGAAAAATTGCGACTCTCATTTTTTATTCAAAGGCTAATTAAATTTTTATACTTTATTATGCTTTCCTTAATAGAAGTTGAATTAGAAGTTATTTAAATTTTTATACTTTGTTATGCTTTCCTTAATGGAAGTTGATGATGTAATAATTGATCAAGAAGAAAAAAGGATTTGAAAGTTTAGGTTATCTAAACTAGTATTTTACTTTTCTGTATGAAAAATACTGTTTTAGGATAAAGCTGGCATGCCTATACCCATCTCTTAATGTATTCAGCTTTGATTTCCCTTTTCTTATATCATAATTTATGGGTATTTCTGTAAACTTTAATTTTTTAATTGAAATGTTTATTAGAATTTCAGAGGCAAATTCCATTCCTTCTGCTCTTAGGCTTAATTTTTCTAGTGTATTTTTTCTGAATCCAACAAATCCTGTAGAAGGCTCTGAAATTTTTAATTTGAATAAGGAACTAAATAAAAACCTAAAAAAAGGGCTGCCTATATAACGATGCAAAAAAGGCATTGAACCTTTTTTTATATCTCCTTTAAATCTGCTTCCTAAAACTATTTCATTCTCCTTCAAGGCTTTTAAAAATCTTGGGATTTCAAAAAAATCATAAGTATCATCTGCATCGCCCATTATTACATATTCCCCCCTAGCCTGCCTCAATCCTGCCCTGCAAGCATTTCCATAGCCTTTTTTAGTTTCAACTATTACTTTAGCACCTAATGATTTAGAGATACTAATAGAATTGTCTGTTGAGCCATTATCTGCTACAATTATCTCCCCATCAAGGTTTTGTGTTCCAAAAACTAGCTTTATTTTTTTGATGCACTCTCCAATCGCCTGCTCTTCATTTAAAGAAGGCATAATCACAGAAACTTCTGGTCCCATTTTATTATAAATTTAGGAGGTATAAAATATTTATAAACCTACGCATTAATAATCAAAAGGTGAGTAGGTAAGGTTTAAAAGTTTAACAATCATTTTTATAATATGCTTAATAAAAAGATAAAACTAGCTTTAATTTTTTTAGTTCTCATAATAACCTTCTTATTAGTCTACTCTCCACATTTTAATTATAAATACCCATTACATGCAGATGAATGGCACCATGTTGAGAATGCAGAAAGGATCTTGGATGGAAATTATGATTATAAAGCTCCAAATTATGAAATAGGCTATGATTTTATAATTGCAGGATTTTTTGCTATTTTAAAAATATTTAAAATAAATACAATAATGGCCTATTCTTTTTTTCCAGCAATTTTTGCGATTATTGCTTCTCTTTTGCTTTTTATTTTTGTCAGAAAAATAGCAGGATTTAATGTCGCTTTGCTGTCAATGATATTTTTTGCAAGTTTGCCCAGCAATATCAACATACTTGGATTATGGTTTGCTATCCCTTTAACAATGGCTATTCCGTTTATTTTTCTTTTTCTGAATTTATTTGTAAACGGATTTGAATCTAAAAAGAGGTTTTATTATTGCATTCCTATATTGCTTCTGCTTTTCTTGATACATCCGCCAAGTGCGTTAATTGTCATCTCTATATCTTTTATCTATTGTTTTTTTGCCAGAGACATTAAGAAAAATTGGCTTCCTTTAATTCTTATCTTTCTAGTTCCTTTGCTCGCCCTTATTTTATCTTCATTTACAGTTCCTATAAAATTAACTTTCTATAATCTTGTTTTTAAACATGGTTATACTGTATATGAGCCTAGTTTGGAGCTTTATTCACTTAAGTTGGCTGTAGGAAAGAATGTATTGGCTATTAATCGTTATTTTGTGCCTCTTATCTATGGTATAATTCCTTTTTTGCTTGCTCTAGTAGGAATCTACTTTGTATATAAAGAAGAG
>JACRHU010000082.1 GCA_016211995.1 Candidatus Pacearchaeota archaeon | reverse complement strand
TTTCAGAAGATTTATTAAGGCTTTTTTTCTTACTATCAAAATGGCAAAGCCAAAAGAAAAAAAGGAAAAAAAGCTCCGTATTCTGGCAGTAGGAGACTTGCATGGAGATACACGCCAGGCTGTAAAACTTGCAGAGTTTGCAAAGAAAAAGAAAGTAGATTATGTTATCTTATGTGGTGATTTAACTTTCGGAGAACAATCTGTAGATTACTTAGTTGGCCCATTTGTTAAGCGTGGAGAGAAAGTACTCTTGATTCCAGGCAATCACGAAACATTAGCAACTGCAAATTTTTTAGAGAAGCTATATAGGCCAAATGCACTGAATATACATGGAAAATCAATTAAAACAGGCGAAATAGGAATTTTTGGAGCAGGCGGGGCAAATATTGGTCTTTCGCAAATGCCTGAAAAGACAATATACAAGACTTTAAAATATGGATTTGAAAAAATTAAAGGCTCAAAGATAAAAATAATGGTTACTCATGTCCATCCTTCTGACACTCTTATGGGCAGGCTCTCAAGTTTTGTTCCTGGTTCAACAGGAGTTAGAGAAGCAATTGAAAAACTTAAGCCAGATATAGTCCTCTGCAGTCATGTTCATGAAGCAGAAGGAATTGAAGAAAAAATAGGGAAGACAAAAGTTATAAATGTCGGAAGAAAAGGAAAAATAATTGAAATTTAATATTAAATTTATTAATGTGACAGAACCAAAGTAAGCATTGACCATGCTTACCAATTGTGCCTTCTCAAAGGCTATTAAACATTATCTATAAAATAAAAATGCCACGGAAGAAAATATCAAAGGAAGCAAAAAAACAAACAGAAACAATTGAAAAACCAATTAAGGCAGATAGAATAGAAAAGGAAAAAGTAGAAAAACCGACTAAGATAAGTGGGCATTATGAGCTTATCATAACTGAGAAACCTGCTGCAATGGCCAAGATTGCTTTAGCACTTTCTTCTTCAGCTTTGAAAAAGTCATTTAATGGTATACCTTATTATGAATTGACAAGAGATGGAAGGATGATTGTTGTTGTTTGTGCAGTAGGACATTTATTTAGTCTTGCAACACAAGAAAAAGGATTTCCTATCTTTGAATTAACATGGGAACCTAACTTTAAGGTAAGAAAGCAGGATTTTACACAGAGATATTATTCTACAATAAATAATTTTGTTAAAAATGCGTCAAGCTTTGTAATAGCAACTGATTATGATGTTGAGGGTGAATTGATTGGATGGAATATTTTAAGATACATTTGTAAGCAACATGATGCAAAGAGAATGAAATTCTCTGCATTAACAAAACAGGATCTTGAAGAATCTTATGAGAAGATACATCAGCATATAAACTTTGGACTTGCGAAAGCAGGAGAAACAAGACATATTCTTGACTGGTATTATGGTATTAATCTGAGTCGAGCATTAATGTCTGCGCTTAAAAAAGCAAGCAGATTTAAGATAATGTCTATTGGGAGAGTTCAAGGCCCAGCTCTTGCATTTGTTGTTAGCAGAGAGCTTGAAATTAAAGCATTTAAATCAAAACCTTACTGGCAAATCTATCTGCTTGTTCAAAATACTCATAGAATTGAAGTTAAATATGAAAAAGATATTTTTAAAAAAGAGGAGCTTGCAAAATTTCATCATCTTAAAGGAAAAGAGGCAATTGCAGAAACAATAAAAAATGATGTTTTTTTGATTCCACCATTTCCGTTTGATTTGACAACATTACAGACAGAGGCTTATAGATTGCATGGACTAACTCCCTCCCAGACATTAAATATCGCACAACAACTTTATCTTGCTGGATTAATCTCTTATCCAAGGACATCATCACAAAAACTACCTTCCACAATTGGTTATCAAAGCTTGCTTAAGAAACTGTCAAGGAGTTATGCAACTCTTGTTCAGTATACAAAAAAAAATGTACCAATTGAAGGTAAAAAAGAAGATGTGCATCCTGCAATCTATCCGACAGGGGAGCAGGCAAAACTTGAAGGAGACCAGAAAAATCTTTATGAGCTCATAGCTAGAAGATTTATTTCTTGTTTCTGTGATAATGCTCTTATTGAGAATAAAAAAATTGTAGTGCAGGTAGATGGTTTAAAATTCTTGACAGAGGGAATACAGATAAAAGAAAAAGGTTGGTTGAATGTTTATAAGGCTGCAATGCAAGAAAAAAAGTTGCCTGATTTAAACGGCCATGTTAGGATAAAAGAGATTAGAATTGAAGAAAAGCAGACACAACCGCCAAGGAGATACAGCCAAGCAGGACTTGTTGCAGAGCTTACAAGAAGAAATTTAGGAACAAAGGCTACAAGAGCAATGATTATAGATACTCTTTATGGTAGAGGCTATATTAAAGAAAAAACTATTGAAGCAACACCTTTTGGAATTGCTTTAATTGACACTCTAAAAAAAGAGGCTCCTGCAATAATTGATGAGAAACTAACAAGACATTTTGAAAAAGAGCTGGAATTAATAGAGAAAGGCAAAGACCATGAAAAAGAGATTATAGGAGAAGCTAAGACAATTATAAATAAGATAATTGCTGATTTTAAGAAAAATGAAGTTAGTATAGGAAAAGAATTGCTTGTAGGGGTTGAAGAAACAAGGGAAATAGAAAAAGAAGAAAGCAAAATTATGCAGTGCCCAACATGTCATAAAGGAGACCTGGTAATAAAAAAGAATATGAAAGGACAACAATTTCTTGCCTGCTCTGCCTATCCAAATTGTAAACAAACATATTCACTGCCACATTACAGTCTTATAAAAAAGACAGATGAAAAATGCGAATGTGGGTTTCCTTTCTTATTATCAATAAAAAAAGCCAGAAGGCCATGGAAATTCTGTTTCAATCCGCAATGTAAGAAAAAACAAACTCAAAGCAATTCTGAATAGTGGTTTTGTTAAGAATCCGGGAGTTTTGCAAAAATGGATGTTAAAAACACCAAACTCCCTCAAATTTAACACTTCGCTGAGTAGAAAATTTTTTAAACTCTATACAAGTACTATTCTGACTAAAATGGAAAAAATTAAAGTAGGTGTTTTAGGCTCAACAGGTATGGTTGGCCAGAATTATCTCTGCCTTCTAGAAAATCATCCATGGTTCGAAGTTTCATATGTTGCAGCTTCTCCTCAAAGTGCAGGAAAAAAATATGAACAGGCTGTTGAGAAAAGATGGCATATGCAAAATGATATCCCATCAAGCATAAAGGAGTTAGTTGTAGGAGATGCGAATAGTCTAGAAAGAGCATTAAATGAATGCTCTTTTGTTTTTTCAGCATTAGAAATGGATAAAGAAAAAATTAAAAAACTTGAGTCTAGATATGCAAAACATATCCCTGTTGTTTCAAATGCTTCAGCACATAGATGGACAAATGATGTTCCAATGTTAATCCCAGAAATTAATCCAGAGCACCTCGATATAATCAAAGAACAACAAAAAAAGCACAAATTTAAAGGATTTATTGTTGTCAAGCCTAACTGCACTTTACAAAGCTATACTATTCCAGTTGGAGCACTAATAAAATCAGGTTATGAAGTCAATAAGTTAGTAGTTACAACAATGCAGGCGTTATCAGGAGCGGGTTATCCTGGTGTTTCTTCTCTTGATATAATTGATAATATAGTTCCATACATCTCTGGTGAAGAAGAAAAAAATGAGCAAGAGCCATTGAAAATTTTTGGAAAAATTGAAGATAGAAAGATTGTTCCAAAAAGAATAGATATCTCTTGTCATTGTAACCGTGTTCCTGTTGTAGATGGCCATACTGCTTGTGTAAGCCTTCAGTTTGGTAACAAAATGCCAGAACTTGAAGAAATAATACAGATTTGGAATAATTTTAAATCAGTGCCTCAAGAGCTTGAGCTTCCGACTGCTCCAAAACAGCCAATAGTTTACAGAGCTGAGATAGATAGGCCCCAACCAATAAAAGATAGAGATATAGAAAGAGGAATGGTTGTTAGTGTCGGCAGACTTCGAGAATGTAATATTTTTGATATAAGATTTGTAGCACTTTCTCATAATACAATAAGAGGAGCAGCAGGTGGTGCAATTTTAACTGCTGAGCTTTTGTACGCCAAAGGATATTTAAAATAAATTAAAATTTAAAAAATCCTGAAACCTGCTTTCTCAATTCCTCTATTTGTTATTATAAAATCTAGTTCTTTTTCAGGAAGTGAGCGATGTTTTCTCAGAATTGCTTTTCTTTTACCTTGTTTATTTTGTATTTCAATAATGCACTTGCTCCAATATTTAAGAATGTCCCCACCAACCATACATACATTTCTCTCCTTACATTCTTCAATTTCCTCTCTTGTCAGGAATTCCGAATAAACTTGATTAGTTACGATTACTGGAATATTCTGTTTTCTCGAAATCTCGCTTAGAATGCGTAGCTGATTTGCTAAATCAGAATTTACCTCTTTAATCTTTTTCTGCTCGTTTGTCCTAGCTGCTGCAGCTAGCTCAAGTCTGTACAACATAGTTATGCCATCAACTACAATAAGCCCTATATTTTTCTTTTCCTTTATTTCTTTAAGAAGTGTTTGAAATGCTTCTTGCTGTTCTGAAAATTTTGTTGGCTTTAAAACAAGAATATTTTCCAAAATCTGTTGATAAAATTCTCCTGCTATCTGCTTTATTCTTTCTGTCGAAAAACCACCTTCTGTATCAACATAAAGAACTTTATTCCCTTTTTTTGCCTGAGAAACAGCAGCAAGCAAACAGAAGTTAGTCTTCCCAGATCCAGCAGGGCCATATATAGTGGTTATTACATCTGTTTCATACCCTCCAAAAAGCCACTTATTCAATTCATAGCTTCCTGCAGAAATTTTTGCCATTTTTATATTGAACTGGATGATTAGTTCCTAATATTGCTAACAATAAATCAGTTAAGATATTAGCAACCATCATAAAAATCCTTTCGGATTACATAAAAAGCTATGCTTTTTAGGTTCTAGAAAACCTATTGGTTTTCTCGATTTAGGATCTCAGAAACTCTATGTTTCTGATGACTGTCAGGATAGGATCCTGAAGTCCTGAAAATCTGATGATTTTCTTGATCATTCGGTTGATTATTGATTATATAAATTTATTCCTTATACT
>JACRHU010000081.1 GCA_016211995.1 Candidatus Pacearchaeota archaeon | reverse complement strand
GTAGAGTCAATAATATAGGTTCTATCTTCATTCATTCCAGGTGTTTCTAATGGCAAACCATATTCTGTTTGAGTTATCATTCTTATATTAGGGTATTCTTTTCCAGCTTCAATCTCAAATGATTTAGAAGCTCCTTGAGAAAGAATA
Source organism: Candidatus Pacearchaeota archaeon (assembly GCA_016211995.1). Lineage (GTDB taxonomy): Archaea > Nanobdellota > Nanobdellia > Pacearchaeales > DTIR01 > JACRHU01. Next base: position 2,598 of record JACRHU010000081.1, on the reverse strand, counting down.
GAGATTTGTGCACCAGCTAATTCAATTTCTGTTGAACCTCTAGAAATCATTATAAGAATCTCATTTGCTGATTGATCATAACATGTATATCCTGCTTCTTTATTTATGACTATTGAAACTTGAGAGCATGCTTGGCTTAATCTTGAAGCATTTGTAATCATAGGCATTATTGCTGCCCAAATTATACCTATAGCAACAACAGCTATAAGAATTAATAGAACAGTTGCGATTAATGTACTTATCCCTCTTTTAGTTTGCATTTTCTTTCTTTTTAAGTTATAAACTTTAGGCTATAAACAATAGATAAATACACTTTTTATATTTTCTTATAAGATAAGCTAACCTGCCTTTAATGTCTCTATCTCTCTTCTTGAAATCGCGCAGCCTTTAAATTTTGTTGCATAAAGCAGAGCATCAAGGAGCTTTGTTCCATCTCTAAGTTCGGTCAATCCTTTCTTATAAGCTACAAAACATAGCTCTGAAGAACGAATGATTTTCTTATCTTGAAATAATGAAAAATTCTGCCTCTCTATTCCTACCTCTCGATGGAGCTTTGATGTAAGCAACTTTCTCAAATTTTCTGGCTTCTCGCATAACATTCTTGCTGTTCTTTCATCTATAACAAGTATATTATCAATCTTTTTATTGTCAAGAACATTGCTTAGTGCAATGCATGATGATTCTCCTACCCCCAGAATTCTAATCCATTCTCCATCTGAACGAAATATATGATTTGCTGTCTCCAGAACTTTTGTAAGCTCGTTTGAAATTTCATTCCTCAACTTAGAATCAGGCAATTCAAAAATTCCTTCTTCTAGAAGCTGATTTATCATTAATGCTTCAAGTTCGTATCTTTTTATGTTCAATGGCTTTTCAATGCATTCTCTTTTAACTTGTTCTGGAATAATAAATTTTACATCAAAATTTTTTTTCAGGGCTTTAAGAATATAAAGAAGATTATTCAATGCTAAAGTGATAATTGTACTTGAATCGAATATTAGGGTTTTCATTTTCAAAAAATCTCCAAAATACATAAAAAGCTTTGCTTTTCGCAAAAATCTATGATTTTTGGGATCCTAAAAACATTTAAGTTTTTATGATTAGGTTCCTGAAAATTATTCAATTTTCTTGATTTAGGAAACTGAAAAATTTTATTTTTCATTTTTTCTTGTTTTTAACTCCTATAGAAATTTTTACTAAAGAAACTAGAGAGATTAAGAGCCAAAACGAATTAAGAACAACAGTAGGCCATGATTGGGTAGTTACTGTATTGACTAAAAGAAAAAATGCTGCAATAAGATTAATTAAAGGATAAGAATAAGAATTTACTTTCATTTTTTTAGTTGAAATTAAAAAAAATGCTAGCAAGAGTAAAAACATCCCAAGATACCCAATTATTTCATCATACCTTATCATTTTTGGAAAGCGTTCATCGCTATTTTTATCCTCTCTTTTATGTCTTTTGTTACACTCAAATCAACATCTCCTATTCCTGTTCCGCCTGCATATTCTGCAAGGTCAAAGACACTTATGCCTAGTAGATTAGCAGTCTGCTCCATGCTGATTCCATGCTCATAAATTCTTGAAGCCTTGTTTATGCTGGCTCTTCTGAAAACATCTTGTATATAATTTTTCAAATTTCCTGACAGCTTGTCTATGCTTTCTCTTATTTTTATGAGAGAGTTTGTAAATTCTGTTAAGTTCTCTCTTTCTAATGAAGAAATAGCTTTATCAATGTTTATTAAAAAGTTCTTAAAAAAGATTTTCCACTGTGGATATTCATGAAATTTTTCCCTTTCAAGAATTTTGCTCAGGGAGTATACAATTACTGCAATAGCAATGTTATCTGAATCCTGATAAATAGAAGAGGTATGTACAGTCCTATTGCTAAGCTCCTTTAAAGTAATTATATCATTCTCTTTAACTGCAGATTTTGTTTTTCTCAGGATATCGAGAATATTCCCTTTTTCTTGCATTCTCTATTCAATGAAATGTATTTTTTAAATCTTCCCCTAAATGATAGATTTAAAAGTCAAAATTTTCTTTTATATAAATGGCTAGCATAATCCTTGATTCAAATTTTCTGATTTATTGCGCGCAGTATAAAATAGACTATGAATCAGAGATTTTAAGACTTTTTGATAAGTATACTATATTAATATCAGATCAAGTTCTAGATGAACTTGAAGATTTAAGCTCAAATCGTGTTGGAAAAGAAAAAGCAGTGATAGAGCTTGCAATAGCTATCGTAGAGGACAAGATCAAAAAGAATAAAGTTAAAGTTATTGAGATTACATCAGACACAGCTGATTTTTCAGTTATTGAGCTAGCTTTGAAGAATAAAGAGCCTGTAATTGCTAGTCTGGATGAAGAACTGCGAAAAGAAGCAAACAAAAGGCTTAAAAATGCACAATTTTTATCAATTAGACAGAAAACACATCTAAATGTGATAAACTTATCTTAAGAATGTTTTAAACAAAGGACATATTTAAATGCAATGAATTTATATTTTAAAATGTTTTATGTTTATAGGTAAGGAATATACTAAAAAGTAATATTATAACTTTAGAATGCTTTAAACAAAGGATATATTTAAAT
>JACRHU010000080.1 GCA_016211995.1 Candidatus Pacearchaeota archaeon | reverse complement strand
GGCAAAGACAAATGTAAGCCTTATCAAAGGCTTATGCTTTAGAAACAAACAAAAAATGACAGAACCAAGATACGGAGGAATAAATAGCCAAGGTGCAAGAGGAACAAAGATAAACAGAGCTTCAAATAAAAATGGATTAAGAATGACAGAAGGAAAAAAAGATGATGAAGATTCTACTAGAGTTATTGATAGTGAAGCTGAAAAAAAATTTCTAAAAGCAGGGGAAATTGCAATACAGGCAATGAAATTTGCTGAACAGCTTTGTAAACCAGAAACTCCATTACTTGAGATTGCCGAGAAAGCGGAGGAATTTATTCTTAAACATGCAGAAATTGCTTTTCCAATTGATTTAAGCATAAATGAAAAAGCAGCACATTACTCTCCTGTTGTAAATGATAAAACAATTGCGCATGGATTATTGAAGATAGATATGGGTGTTTCTATTGATGGTTATGTAGTTGATTTAGCAAGAAGTTTAGATCTAACTTCTAATAATGAATATGCTGATATTATTAAGGCAAGTAGAGATGCATTAAAAAATGTAAGAAAAATTTTGAGATATGGGATAGAAATCAGACAAATTGGAAAAATTGTACATAAAACTATTACAGACCTTGGATTATCTCCTGTTAGAAACCTTTCAGGACATGAAATTGCTAGATACAAGATTCATGCAGGAATTAGTATACCAAACTATGACAATAATAATTCAAATGAACTTCCTGAAGGCATATTTGCAATAGAGCCTTTTGCAACAACAGGTGAAGGATTGGTCACAGACGGCAAGCCTTGTGGTGTTTACGAGCTTTTACAAAAAAAAGCTATAAGAGATTCAAAAGCTCGAGAGATTTTGCAATTTATTGAACAAACTTATAATACACTACCTTTTTCTGAAAGATGGATTTTCAATAAATTTGGACAGCGTGGAATGTTGGCTTTAAGCATTCTGCAAAGAGATAAATGTGTAAAACAATATCCAGAACTTATAGAAAAAACAAGAGCTCCTGTCAGCCAATATGAAAATACTTTTCTTGTTAAAAAAAATAAAGTTATTGTACTGACTGAAGAATAAAATTATCCGCCGAGCTTCATGGCTTCTGGGATTCTGCCGACTTTTGAATAGAAAAATGCGAGCTTTTTTGTTTCTGCCTGCTTTTCTGTCTCTGTTAAAATATTCATAGAGAAGAGTTTTTCAAGAATTTTTATTGCGTTATTAAATCTCTGTGCTCTTTCAAATTCTCTTACTTTGTTTATATAGTTCATTTTTACCCTTGACTTAAGGTCTACTTTTTCTCTTGAATTTGCACATGCGAGAGATTTCTTAAAAGCCTCATCTGCCTTAAAATAATCTCCATGCTTAATATAAAGCTCTGTTGCTAGCATGTATAAATCCATTTTTTCCTTAAACGTTACTGCAATAGAAGCAGCGCCATCCATCTGTTTTGCAGCTTCAGCATGCATCAGCTTTTTTTCATATTGCTCTGCTAACTTAACAAGAATGAATTTTCTAACATCTAGAGTTTGAGAATTTTTTACACAGTTTTCAAGATACTCTATTTTAAGCATATCCCCACCTATAACTTTGAGTCTAGCTTCAATAGCCTCTTTTGTTGTTTCTTTGCCTTCTGTCCATCCCATTTTTTTAATCCTTTTATTAAACTTGTTTATCTAACCCTGTTTATAAATATTTTGATTGTTTAGGCTATGTGTAAAATATAGTATGATATTAATACTTTTGAATATAGCAATTTACACATAGCTGATTGTTGAAAATATAAATTGATTTTACTTACTCAGCAAAATAATTCCGCTTTGTTTTGGAATTGCAACTTCAGAAACCTCTTTATAGATTAATGAACCAGAATAAGTTCCTGCTTTGCTCATAATCCCCCCATTTTTTGGAGTGACTAGAGTATAAAGTTTACCAGAAGCATAAGTTTTTTCCTCTGTTGAAGGGTTTACTATCACAATTCCTTTCTCGTATTCTCGCACATAGACTTCTTGTTCGTAATATTCCTCAAATTTATCTGTTTTGTTTGTTGGATTTCCTAAATCAACATTCATCTCGGGCCAGTATGTGATAGTGTCTGGATATTTTGGCGGCGAGTAGAATATATTCTTCTCTTTTATCAAAAGATAGGAAGTATAGCAGAACATTCTGTCTTCTGTTGTTGCCTTTGTGTCGGTAATAAGGCAGAGCATTGTAATCTCTTTGTTGTATTTTGTGTCTTCAATTATTGCATTAAGAAGCATTTTCCATTGCTGTTCATTGGCAAATTGGGTGGTTTTTGGATTTAAAACTATAAACCCTTCCATCATTCCCCCATCTGAAACCTCAAGATAGTCTCTGGAATAATCAGGAGCTCTGTGATATAAACCATTAAACTGGATTATTTTTTCTGGAAAAGCTTTCTTAACATAATCTAAAAAATCCTTCCCGCATTTATGCCATTCCTCATCTGAATATAACAGCTTAGAATCTATTCTTGTTAATGTCGATATGCTTGAGGCAGAAGCCATGTCATCAACAAAAAAACCATCAAAAACATCTGGATAGCTTTGCTCTTGATTTTTCAAGCACGTTGCATACTCTTCTTTCCATTCTTGAGAACATAAATCCATCAAAAACCAGCCAGAGTTATACATGGTTTCTTTTATTCTCTTTCCTTCTGAATTATGTGCATATGCTTTTTCTGTTTCGGGCTTGCAGCCAAGACTGTAAACTCCGTTTGTATATCTCAAAATCTTAAAATCAGGATTATACTCTTGAATGGAATTTTTTAAATTTTCAAATGTATTTTTATTTATGTAATCTTTAACCATTAATTCATTGTAATTTTTAGCTAAAAAATCAGTCTGCTGCTTTGAGAAGCTTAAACTTCCTTTTATGATGTAATAATAATTATGATCATTAAGTTTTTTAGAGATAGTATTGTTGCTAGGAATATTATCTTTTTTATTAAAATCAAACTTTAATAAAAAAATTGATAATAGGATTAAAAGTATAATTATCAATAAAACTTGGTTTTTATTCATCTAAAATCAAAGGAAAAGGGCATTAATAAAATTAACCAAGATAATTAGTCTTTGGTGGAGTTCCTGCTCTCGCTGCTCTTAAGTAATTTGTTTCAATTTCTTTGTATTTCTTTATATCTAATTGAGTTACTGAAGGCATTACCTTCTTCAATGCGTCTTCAAAATGCTTTTTTGTAACTTCTTTTGCTTTCATGTCTTCTCTTAACGCAAGCATTGCTGCTTCTCTGCAAAGTGATTCTAAATCAGCACCAACATAACCTTCTGTTTTTTCTGCTAAAGTTGTTAAAGAAACATCTTTTGAAAGAGGCATGTTTTTTGAATGTATCTTTAAAATTTCAAGTCTTCCTGGCTTTGTTGGAACTTCTGTTGATACAATTCTATCAAATCTTCCTGCTCTTAACAAAGAAGTATCTAAAATATCTGGCCTGTTTGTAGCTCCGATTACTACCACATTTTCCAGCTCTTCAAGGCCATCCATTTCTGCAAGCATTTGATTTAATACTCTGTCTGTCACTCTTGTTCCTGCATCTTCTCCCCTTCTTGAAGCAATAGCGTCTATTTCATCAAAGAAAATAATACAAGGAGCAACTTGCCTTGCTCTCTCAAAAATTTTTCTAACACCTTCTTCACTGTTGTGAGCTATTACCCCCCCAAATCCGCCTATAAAATTTTGCCCATTTAATACCTCTATATCATAAACATATTCCTCCTTATCAATTTCTTTTATTTCTTTTACCAAATCAAAAAATATATCCCCTTCAACTAACTCCCAATACTCTTTGTATTTTGTCCTGTCCTTATCTACTGATAAAAGAATGTTCTTAAGAGCTCCTTTACCTATGCTATTATTTTTTGAATAAATCCATTCATTCTGAGAAGCCAATTCATAAAGCTCTCCGGATAAAGGTATTAAATCAGTCCTGAACCATTTTCTAGACTCAATATACTCAACTATTCTATTGTTCTTTAAATTCTCAATAAATCCAATTTCAATAAACTTTTCAAAATTTTTAACTCCAAGTATAGAAATTCTATATACGATCTTTCCAGCTTTCAATTGTTTTTCATAGCAAGTAGCCACAATACCAAAATCAAGCAATAAGTACATCAAATCATTTGCTAATCTCTTGCTTATTGTTCCTGCTTCAATTTTATATTTTCCTCTTTCAGCAGGATAAATTGAACCATCCCCACTAAAATATCCTTTTAACAAATTTGCTTTGCTATCTTTGTCTAGTATGAAAGAAATTTCAGGGAGATTTTTATTTCCAGAACAAGATTCAAGCTTCAAAACTTTCTTAAAAATTTTCTCTAAAAATATTGAATTAATATTCATTGAAGTTTTTGTCTCTGATACTTTAAATCCAAATTTTTCACAAATCTTTCCGATATCTCTCCTAATCTCTTCATTTTTATTGTGAATTCGCACTCCATCATTAAAGTCTCCTTCAGCAATCCAAATCCCAACAAGTCTCCAAAATTCTTTATCAATTGAAAATATGCAAGGATATTCATTCATACTTCCTCTCAATTTTATTTTTATTTCATTAAGATTCAGAGCAAGTTTCGCTTCATTAAAGAGCCTGTCAAATTTATCAATAGCCACAGGAAGATTTTTTCCAATTATATCTGCAAGATATTTTTTTGATACAGCCAAGATCTCTGCCGCCCTATCCAGTCCAAGTATCTTTTTTGCCCTTATCAAATAATCACCTACATTGCTAACAAAAATTTCGGAATCTTCTTTTAATGCTTCATATAAGTTCAGACTCTTTATATTCTCTTTTGGTAGATCTAAATTTTTTGGTACAGCTATATAACTCTCTCCAGCAATTAGATGATTTGAAGAAACTTCCCCAAATTTTCCATTCATAAACGAGAATAGTGAATGGTATTTAGTTACTCTAATCTTTCTCCCAGTTCTAGTGGTTATTTCAATCAGGTTATCGTCTAATTTATGCTTAATATAATCATTAATCTTAGCAAATACAATTCTTTTATTTTTATCAAAAGCCATTACTTCAACATCGTCTTTTTTCTCTACTATCTCTCCTATTGGAATTCTTTTAATAATCCCATTTTCTCTAACAATTAACTCTTCTGTATAAGGGAGTGATTTGCCTACCCACATGCTGTTATGTAACAGCAAAGGTCTTTTCCCGCCAACAAAACTTCCATCTTTAGTTTCTATATCATACATAACTTGTTCTTCTGCTTTCTCTATTTTTCTTATTTTTATCCATAACAATTCACTGTCTATTAAGAATTTTAATATTTTAAATTCCTCTAACTTTTTCTCTTCTTCACTTAATTTTTCTTCTAAAATCGAGATTATTTTTTTCAATCTATGAATTCCTACATTTTTTCTTCCAGAAAGTACTGCTTCAAAAATGCCTTCTGGAATATATTTCTCTCCTACTTTGATTTTGCTATACTTTAATTTGTTTTTTTCTTTTATTTTCTTTAAGAGTAAAGCTATATCTGGCAAGAGAGTTACAGCATTATAATAATCTCTTACTTTAATTTCTGAATTTTTATCAAAAACAAAATTATCAAATTTAATTAGATCTTCCTTACCGCTTATTGTTATTATGAACATGGAATCTTTTCTTGCCCATAATTTGTGTCTTATACCTGCAAATGTTAGAAGATAAGAGATTCCCTGAGCCAATTTTTCGCTTTTAGTTCCATACTCTGCTTTTAATTTGTCAATATGGCCATCACCTTTCCATGCGCCTCTTAAAAACGCAGCCATGTTTCTTTGATTGCCCAAGAAAAGTAGTTTAGGAACTTTAATGGAATGAGATTTTCTACCTTCAAACTTCATGTCAAATAACTCTTCAAGATAGTATATTAAAGGAGCGGAATAAACTGCTATGCCTTTTTCAATTTCCTTTATCCTGTCTTTTGCAACAAACATTTCAAATAGTTCTTTTATTCTTTTTTTATTCTCTGGATTAATGTTAAAAATTTTAACAGAACATTTTTCTTTAGAAATTCCTCCTTCAGAAGCAAACCAACCCAAAAATTCCGCAAGTTCTTCGCTCATGAATTTAGGCAATTTAGTTTCATTATGCGAAGAAAATACTCGTGTAAGATTAAAATTTTCATTTTCTTGAATAATTAAGTTTTTATTATTGAGTACTTTAATTTCTATTTTTTTGTTGAATGGTTTTATTCTATTAGGATAACCTATCAAGTCATTTTCTTTTAGGTCTCTTGTTTTTGTCCATTCTAAATTATTATTAAATGTAAAAAATGGTTGATTTCCAGAAACTTCAATCGTATTCCCGTCTTCGAAGGTTATTTTATATGCTTCTTTTACATTTAGTTTGTAGGCTGTTATAACTTTGGAAAAATCTATCTCCTTGTCCTTTAATGCTTGGACAAATATTTCTTTGGTGGGAGTTAAATATTCTATATTTTCTTTATTTTCAACTATAGAGTTTTCTTTTAGAATATTATAAAATTTTTCTATATTTTGTAGTCCACATAAAGTCGATATTATTGGTGTATCTTTTGAAAGGCATAACAAGCTTGGGCCTTTAACTTGGATAAAGTTTGCCTCACTTTCATTTGCAACTGCTTTTGCTAAAAGTGTCTTACCTGTTCCTGGTGCTCCATAAAGTAAAATTCCTGTTGGTGGCTTTATTCCTAATCTCTTGAAAGCATCTGGATGTTTTAATGGCCATTCTACTGCTTCTCTTAGCTCTTGCTTAACTCTTTCTAATCCTCCTACATCCTCCCATTTAATATTTGGTTTTTCTACAAGGACTTCTCTCATTGCACTTGGGCGCACAACTTTTAATGCCTCTCTGAAATCTTTGTCTGTTACAATTAATTTATCTAAAATTTCTTTAGGAATTTCTTCACCTTCTTTAAGTTTTAATCCTGGAAGGATTTTTCTCAAAACATTCATAGCAGCTTCTTTGCATAAGGAGTTAATATCTGCTCCAACAAATCCGTGTGTTATAGATGCAAGTGCTTCTAAATCAACATCTTTTGTAAGAGGCATGTTTCTTGTGTGAATTTTTAAAATAGTCAGCCTGCCTTTTTTATCAGGAACATTTATGCTAATCTCTCTGTCAAATCTTCCTGGTCGCCTTAATGCAGGGTCAAGCGAGTTAGGAATATTTGTTGCTCCAATAACTACTACCTTGCCCCTTGACTTCAAACCATCCATCATTGTAAGAATCTGTGAAACAACCCTTCTCTCTACTTCGCCAAAACTTTCTTCTCTTTTAGGAGCAATTGCGTCAATTTCATCAATAAAAATAATTGCAGGAGCTGTTTTTTCTGCCTCTTCAAATATATCGCGAATCCTTTTTTCTGACTCACCATAAAACTTACTCATGCATTCCGGACCGTTTAGTAAAATAAAATTAGCTTCAGTTTCACTTGCAACTGCTTTTGCGAGGAGAGTTTTACCTGTTCCTGGTGGCCCATGTAATAGAACTCCTTTAGGAGGTTCTATTCCTAATCTTATAAAAATTTCAGGATGTTTTAATGGCAGTTCAACCATTTCCCTAATCTTTTTGAGCTCTTCATCTAAACCACCTATATCTTCATAAGTAACATCAGGAACTTTTTCTTCTTGCACTTCTACTGCTTTTGGGTTTAAAACAAGTTCTGTAGATTCTGTAATTATAGAAGCCTGATTTGGATTTGTTGAAGCTATAATAAATTTAGCTGTTGAAAATGTTGGTGCCCCAAAACCTCCAAATGCTTCTCCGAAAATATCAAACAAGCTAGTAAAATTATCTTCCATTAAATCTCTTCTTCTCTGGACTCCGCCTAATACTATTATATCTCCTTTCATTACTGCTCTGCCTAGCAATCCTCTTTTCAAAATTTCAGGATCACCTTGGATTATAATGCCTTGCTGTGCAGGAGCAATAATAACCTTTTTCGCCTCTTTTATGTCTGCGCGATAAACAGCAACAGGTTCACCAATACCTGTTTTTGCATTTCTTCTTATTATACCATCAATTCTTATGATTCCTTCTCCAACATCAGCAGGATATGCCCTATCAACTATTGCAACTGTCTCTTTCCCCCCTTTAATTATGACTACATCTCCTGGCCGGACTCCTAAAGTCCTCATTGTTTCAGAATCAATTCTAGCAATTCCTTTATATGCATCATCCTGTAATGATTCCATTACTTTTAATTTAGCAGCTTTTTCATTCTTTTCCATTTTTTAGTTTTTAATTAGCTATATAAAAACAAGCAATTGACATTGCTTGCATTTGTCTGAGATATCAATCTCAGGTTTATTATTTATATTATTAGTTTACTTTTTATCTCCTATTTATATCTTGCCTTTTATTTTATCTAATTTATTATTCAAATTTTTAGTGTGCTCTTCAAATTCCAGAGAGAGTTTACCTGCCTCTTCAAAACATAGCTTAACCATATCAGACATAATTCTTTCCTGCTCTTTTATAAAGTTTACTATTTCTCTTGGGATGCTTACAGTATAGCTATTTCCAACCATTCTTAGTTTTACACTGAAAGACCTGTTTCTTAACTCGATAAACTGCTTGTATTCTTGCTCATCATGTGGATGCACTATTCTTTTCTCACATTTAGGACACTGCACTGCTCTTAAAAGAAATCCATTTTTCTCTAGCTGGATTCTCTGCATCTTACAGTTGCACTCATTGCATAATATTGTGTTTTCAAATATATCTGTCATTTTTATTGTGTGAGACTAGTGAATAGTAAACACGCCTTCCATCTCCCTTGAGATAATTTCTGGAAGTTCCTTCTTTCTCTTGCTTATCTCTACTAACTCTATTATACCCTGTTTTGTTATCTCCAATCTCTCACCATCAGAGTCGTATTTTATCTTTCCTTCTTTGTCCATATCTGGAAACATCATTCTTGCATGCATTACTACCATTTGTGTTGGCGTTGCTGTGTGCTGGTCAAGTCTATATATAAGCTCATTAATGCTTAGCGGCCCATACTTGTACAGCATTAATAGAGCGTCTGTCCTGAAATAGTCTATTTCTCCATTATTATGTCCCTCTTCTCTTACCATGGGTTTGAAAGGTGTATACCTTCTGTATATACCCTAATAGATATACTATTTAAATCTTTCTATGCTGCAGAATATATTACAGATAATTTAAAAATCAAATTTTCTTAACTAAATTATGAAATTAATATTCGTTAGACACGGAGAAACAGAGCATAATAAAGGGGGTGTTATACAAGGTCAGTTTAATTCCAAACTAACAAGAAGAGGGATTCAACAGGCAAAAGCCCTTGCTAGAAGATTGAGCAAAGAAAAAATTGATATAATTTTTTCATCAGATTTGTCTAGGGCAAAAGATACTGCAAAAGCGATTAAGAAATATCATAAAAAAATCCCCATAGTTTATGACAAGTTATTAAGAGAAAGATCTTATGGGATTTACGAAAATTTACACTTTCTTAAATATAAAGAAATGAGAAAAAAATCAAAAAGTCCAAGATATTTGTTTAAACCTGAAAAAGGGGAGAGTTATGGGGATACTAGAAGACGTGTAAAAAAATTCTTTAAAAAAATTTACCCAAAATATAAAAGCAAAACAGTACTTATTGTTGCACATGGCGGGTTAAATAGAGCTCTATTAAGTATTCTTTTAAAAGAGCCATTAAAAAAATCAACATATAGAGAGCAGCATAATGCCTGTGTAAATATAATCAATATAAACAGAGGCAAAGTTAGGGCACATAGAATTAACTGTACAAGACATTTATAAATCTAAATTTTCTATATTTAAAATGAGGAAGATTATTACTCAAAAAAAAGAGAAAACTGCATTTCAAAAAATCTGGGATTTTTTATGGAAATCTAATTCCATATGGAGCTGGATTGTTGATTTAATTCTGCTTTACATATTTGTAAAATTTATTTTCTTTCCATTACTCGCATTAATTTTTGGTGCCTCTCTTCCAAGCGTGATAGTAGAATCACAAAGCATGTATCATGGAACAAGCTTTGATCAATGGTGGTATGCCCATGGCTTCTGGTATGAGCAGAAGAATATGACTAAAGAACAAGTTTATTCGTGGGGCTATCATAATGGAATAACAAGGGGAGATATAATTGTTGTTTTTGGAATTAAGGAGCCTAAGATAGGCGATATTATAATTTTTAATGCAGGTGAAAGATTGCCTATTATTCATAGAGTTGTAAATTTAACTCCAATTCAAACAAAGGGGGATAATAATGATGGTCAGCTCGGTTTTGAAAAAAATATTAAAAAAGAACAGATAGTTGGGAAAGCTGTACTCAAAATTCCAAAATTAGGCTGGATAAAGCTAATTTTTGTTGATTTAATTAATAGCTTTAAAGGATAAAAATATTTATAAGTTAATTTAAATCTAATTTTTGATGGAAAAAGCATTAGAGGGAATTCTGAAGAATATAGAAGATATAAAATATAGATATGGCAATCCATTAACTGGATTTGGGCAGAAACATAATTCTCAAGAGGTCTTGATTGATATTTCTAGTACGTTGACAATCCAAACAGAAAAAGGAGATAGGAAGATAATATTTCATGGTCTGATTTTTCCTGATTCTATTGGGCATAAAATAGAAGTGTTCTATGCAGATAATTCAAAAAATCTCGATAAAGGTTATATAATTGTAGATAAAGATTTGAATCCTCAAAGAACATATGACTCAACAAAGTCTTGTTATTAGTTTTATTTTTCTTTTATATTAAATAGCAAGGTTTTTAAATTGTCTAAGACTAGGGTTGGAAATAAGCTTTGCAAATAATTAGTATGTAATTAATAGCTGTTTATATTTATAAAAAAAACCCTTATGGGTTTACATAAAAAGCTATGCTTTTTAGGTTCCCAAAAACCTAAGGTTTTTGCGATTAGGATGCTAAAAACAGCTTTGCTGTTTTTTTCATGAGCAAAGCCTTGGAAATAGTTAAATTTAAAAATTAGGTGATAATAGCAGAAAAATGTTTTGTCCAAAGTGCGGTACTATTTTAGTGCAGAAAACAAAAAGATATGGTTGCCCTAAATGCGGCTATTCTTCTAAAGAAAAAATTAAAATAGAGACAAGTGAAAAAATGCAAGAGAAAAGAGAGATTGGAGTTTTAAAAGAAAAAGATGCTAATGTATGGCCTGTCACAACTGCAACATGCCCTAAATGCGGGCATGATGAGGCATTTTTCTGGAGTGCTCAGATGCGTGCAGGAGATGAGGCAGAAACAAGATTCTTTCGCTGTACGAAGTGCAAGCATACTTGGAGAGAATACAGCTAATTCTAGCTTAAACTTTAAAAAGTTAATTATATCACATTTAAATAGGCATATAATCTATCAAAAAATGATTAAATTAAATTATAGGAGGATAAAATGAGTTTCGGTAATAGAAGATTCGATAGTGGACCACGAGAGATGCATAAGGCAGTTTGCTCTGAATGTAAAAAGGAATGCGAAGTTCCTTTCAAACCAACAGAAGGCAAGCCAGTTTATTGTAGAGATTGCTATGCTAAAAAAAAGCCAAGAAGATTTTAATTGAGCTATTTTTTATCTAGTCTATCACAAGTTATTGAGAACTTGATTTTTTATTTTTGTTTTATATTTTTTAAAGTAACTTAGTATGCTTGGAGAGAATATTTTTGAGATATGATTAAATTCTTATAAAATTATATAAGTTTATAAATAAGAATTCTGTCTATTTTAAAAAGAGAAAATGAGCTTTAGATTAACTCCAATAGTCAAGAAGATAATGAAAGTTCTAGAGAAATATGATTTAGAAATAAAAAGAATGAAAGGAGACCATATCATAATCAATAGAAAGGGCTCTTTGCCTTCATTAAGAAGACCAATTGTTTTGGTTAATGAGAAAAGATTAAGCAATGCTGTAAGGCTAAATTTAATAAAAGAATGTGAAGAAATAGGAATAAGCAAAAGCGAATTTGAAGGGATATTTTAAAAAGGTTTAAATATCTATACAGTCTAATAATAAAATGGATAGCAAATCTGAAATAGATATTGTAATAATCCCTGAAGGGAAGGGCAAAAATAGAGTTTATAGTATAAGCTCTATCCAATTTCCTAATGTTGTAACACAAGG
>JACRHU010000014.1 GCA_016211995.1 Candidatus Pacearchaeota archaeon | reverse complement strand
TTTTATATTTGCAATAATTGTTGGAGCTGTAATTCTGTTCCTGGCTGTTTTTGCTGCTGTTAAATACGCCAACAGCTCAAGTCAGGTGTATAATACTCAAGTTGCAGAGCAATTGAATATTCTTCTTGATCCACTTGAAACTTCACTTGCTTCAAGTATTGCAACTAGCATTAATTTTAAAGAAGAAACAAAGCTTAGTTTGGATTGTAAAGATATTGGATTTGGAAGCAGTGATGTCAGGATTGATGTTAAATCTAGTGTTGGACAATGGCAAGGATTTGGTGTGCCAGCGTCCTCTGCGAATAAATATATTTATTCATCAAAGCAAGAGCAAGGCAAGCAGCTAAGCATCTTTTCGCGCTCATTTGAAATGCCCTTTTTTGTTTCTGATTTAATTTATGCAAGCATGAAACAATATTGCTTTGTAGACACGCCAGAAGAGATGGCTCAAGAAATTGAAGAAATTAATGTAAGCAACATAAAGCTAGTTTCACGAGTTAGTGAATGTAAAAAAAATATGACAACTGTTTGTTTTGGCAGCTCTGGATGCAATATAAATGTTTATGGAACATGCTCTGATTGTTATAATTCTTATGATTATGGATATGTAAGCAAAGGCAGCATTAAGATTAATTATGTTAGCTCTTCGCTTATGTATGCTGCAATATTTTCTGATTCTTCAATCTATAATTGCAATTTTGAAAGATTAATGTATAGGCTAAATAAACTTGCAGACCTTTATACTAACAAAGCAGTTGTTTTGGAGGCAAAAGGCTGTTCAACAGGAGATATAAAAACAAAGCTAGAAGACTTGAAAAGAGTAACATCTACTACACCTTCAAGTCCTGGCTCTTTATATGATATTTCAAATCAGCTTGAAAATGTAAATTATGAATTAAGCTGTAGGTTATGGTAACATGAAAATCGGTTTTATGAATCATCCAAGAAAGAACATCTTAAAAGAGATTGAATGGATAGGCAAAAACAGATTCGATTTTGTAGATCTGTACTTAGAAGAAGATTCTGCTGTTCCTGACAAAATTAATCTTAATAAAGTTAAAAAGTTAATTAAAAAATATGATTTAGAGGTTGTAGGGCATACTGCATGGTATCTTCCTATAGGCTCTCCTTCAAAAATATTGAGGGAGGCAGCTATAAAGGAAATTTTGAGATATCTCAGAATTTTCAAGAAACTTGGAGTGAAATATGTTACGATTCATGCTAACTGGCCACCAACTATGTTTTCAGATAAAGAGGGGATAAGATGGCAAATAGAAACACTGAAAAAAATATGCTTAAAAGCAAAAAAATATGGTATTAAAATTATGCTGGAGCTGATTGATACAGAAAGAGATACTTTAAAAAATATTTCTTTAATACTAAACGGTGTTCAAGGTTTATATTTTCATCTGGATGTTGGGCATGCAAACCTGTTTAAGAAAAAAATAACAGATTTTATTAAAAAATTTCATAAAAAAATAAGGCATGTTCACTTGCATGATAATCATGGTGAGAAAGATGAGCATTTTCCAATAGGCAAAGGAGATATTAATTTTAAAAAAGTCATAAACGAATTAAGAAAATATTATAATGGTACAATAACCCTCGAAATTTTCTCTGAAAATAAAAAATTAATTTTGAATAGTAAAAAGAAATTAAGAAAACTATGGGAAAGAAAATGAAAAACAAAAAAGCAGACTTGAAGATTCAGGAAACAGCTTTTATGCTTTTAGCTTTGGCTATGTTTTTTGCTCTTGTATTTGTTTTTTACACAAATATTAAGCTTTCTGGTCTTTATGCAGAGAGAAATAGGCTTTATCAAGAGCGTGGAGTTTCAATGCTTTCAAAGCTTGCTAATATGCCAGAGTTAAGTTCTGCAGAAGGTCTGGATTATGACAGCATTATTGCATTAAGGAATGTTACTGGTTATGACAAGCTGTTTAAAGGTTTGCTTGGAATTCAGGTTGTTAGAGTGTACCCAAAAAAAGAAGTTATTACAATATTTGACAATACAAAAGGAAAGAACTGGATAAGTTATTCTTCTTATATTCCATTATGCCAGTTAGTTTTTGAGGAAGAACAAGCTACTACTAGATGTGATATTGCAAAGCTTATAGTTTATGTTGAACAGGTGAGTGCAGGAGCTAGAAAATGAAATTTGATTATTATATCTACATTGATTACTCAAAAAATCTAATAGGATATATAATTATTGAAAAAAACAGGATAGAAGAAATTTTACCAAAAATATCCAAATTACACCACTACAAAGACATTAAACACAGAAAAGAATATATTTCTGCTATGAAAAAGAGATTTGAAAAAGAGAGAATTAAAAGTTTACTGTATAAATGGAAAATAAGAGAAATTAGATTAAACCTTGATATTTTTATTGATATTGCAGAGTTTGTAAAAAAAAGAGATAACTGTATTATTTTTATATCTGTTGACAATAATCAATATTATTCATTTATGAAGTTGCTTGAAATAATTCCACATCAAAAACATTTAGTTATAGTAAAAGAAAGTGAACTTAAAAAGGGTTCTATTGAATATAAACTTGGACTTATAATAGATACTATGCTAAATATTGAAAGGAGGATACAAAGAAGATAGAAAAAGAGTAAGTAGACCCGTCAAACCTACTAACTGCCTCAAGGACAGGGTTCGTCAGGGTCTGTTCCTCTATAAAATATATATTGTAGAGCTATATATAAATTTTTCGGTGGTGGGATAAAACACAAACTGCAAGTGCAAAATGAGCTATGAGTATAGATATCTGAATAATGTGGAAGAAAGAGAATTCTATAAAAGGAATATTGTAGAAATTGTTCAAAAGGCACATGAATATGGAGTTAGAAATGTTATAATTGCAGGAGCTTCTGGTGCTCCTGTTGGAAGCTTTTTCAAGAATGTATGGAAAATTCTTTATCCTAATGAAAAAGCTCCTAAACTTGCTTCTTTTGAATTCATTGATGAAATGTATTCAGGAAGGCGCCTCAGCCTTGGAGTTAAATGGAATGATGAGCAACTTGAAAGAATAAAATCAAAATTTAAAGGTTATTTCCCTGCTTTGGATTTAGAACAGCCAACACTTATTTTAGATGAATATGCTTTTTCTGGAGAAACAATAAGAAATGCAAAAACCCTTGCTGAAAGATTTGGTGCAAAAGAGGTTTATATGGCTGTTCTTGCACCATCAAGAGGGCTTGATATTGTATCGCCTTCACTTTTAGAAAAAAGAAAACAAGAGCTCATAAAAGTAGATGAAGGAGATATACCTAAATGGTATGGAAATAACGAAGCTGTGAGAAGAGACCCAAAAACAAGAAAACTTCTTGCTAAAGACTTGATGGCTTTAGCACAAGAGATATCTCCAAGAAAAAGATATGTTCAAGAATTAAGAGAAAAATTGCATAGAGCTTTTAGTGGCACAAGAGCAACTCGCTCGAAGGCTTGGTATAGAAAAAGTATAATTGACAAGCCTTCTCGCTCGCAAGAAGAAATGGTCGGGTTTGTTTTAATTATATTACTGGTTGTTGTTATTGGACTTGTTTTTTTAGGCTATTCTCTTAGACATAAAGTTGAGCCTGTTGAAAATGCAAACGTGAGAAGTTTGCTGAACACTGTACTTGAATACACAAGCAACTGTACAGAATATCCTGGTGTTTACTACTCTGTCAGAGACTTGACTAAAGCTTGCAGTGAAAAACAGAGATGCGAGAATCTTGAGCAAGGCTCTTGCGAGTATCTAACCTATTTGCTTAAAGACATACTAGACAAGATTCCAGATATTGCAAGCGACAAGCCTGTTAAGGCCTATGAGTTAAAAACTACTTTGCTTGGAGCTAGCAATGAAACAATGCTCGAGCTTACTAAAGGTAACTGTAGCAAGAATGTCACAATTGCCAGCCAGAGAATAGCTGGAACTCCAGAGATACTTGTAAGACTAAAGCTATGTTCTGCTTAGAAGTGTTCTTGAAGGTAAATAAGTACCGAGCCCTGACAAACTCGGAGACAATAGCAATCCAAGGTCATTGGATTGTACATTAGCTATTAAGTTAACTTTAAACAGAATCTAGAAATGTATTGACAAGTCAAGCTTTGTTATGTTTAGTATGGGTTTAAGCATCCTTCTTTTGCCTTTTGACTCACTCTGGAAGCGGATAAAACCAAACTGTTTCAGTAGTTCTAGGTCCATTCTGACTGATTTAAAGTCTCTCTCAAGAAGCTTGGCAAGCTCATAAATTGATGAAGGTTTTTTATGCTGTAATGTATATAAAATTCTGGCTTTTTCATTGCTTAGCAACTGCCTTAACATTGAAATGTCTGAAAAGTTTAGACTTTTTTCTTCTTTGCCACCAACACCAAAATGTCTGAAAAGAGAGCTGAATGTTCCGGGTCCTAATCTTATGTCTATTTTTCTAGATCTATCTTCTTGCTTATCTGCCATCGTCGATGAATACTAATAATTTAATGTTTTTAAATACTATTATGCGAGAATATATGGTTTCTAATACATATATAGCATAATATACCTATGGTTTTATCTAACCCATATTTTTGAAAATTGGCTTTCTAAGTTCTTTTTAATTAATTTTATTAAAAATAACTACTAAGTGATAACATAATATTTATAAAGCATCTACCATAGAAACATAATTTTCTTGGTAGTTTTTCGGTTTTGCTTGGGTTATGCGAAAGCTTTTTAAAGCCCTAAAACTTGTTCATAACGTGCTAGAAAGTCCTAGCTAGACTTTACAAAAAACTGGCATAAATCCTAAAGAGATTTAGGATAAGGCCTTAAGTGATCTTTTATAGGGACTTCAAACAGAGCTATCTTATAGGGCAATTTCCCTATATGCCTTGTTAAGAAGCTCAGGCGTAGGCCAATATTTAATACAACTGAAAGGAGGTTAGTGAAATGAAATTTAATTTCAGAAAAGTAGCGTCAGTAATCGCTAGTGTAGCAATGTTAGGTTCAACAATGGGCATAGCTGCTGCTGCAAACTATCCAGCACCATACGTAATCAATGGTGTTGCAGATGCTGCAATAGTTATCGGAGCAAGTGCTGCTGCTGTAGATAATATAGCTGCAACAGATATTAGCTCTGATTTACAATTGCAACTAGCAAAGCAGACAGCAACAGCCACATCGACAGGAGCAACAGCATCAGGAGAATTTGTAAACTTGGCAACATCAAACACCAAGATTTACTTCAATAGCTCTTTAAATGCTGCTAGAAGCTCTGTCACATCAACAGACTTGCCAACTCTACTTGCAGATGGTTCAGTTGTAGATTCTTCTGGAACTGTTTATTCATTTAAGCAGTCATTTGCCTTACCAGCTGACAAATATATCGGCTTTGGTCTTGGCGCTAGTGGAAGTTTAACTGATCCAAAATTGCTTATTGATGTTGGTACAAGTACAAATTATTCAAGCAATCTCTATAGATATACTGTATCCTTTGGTAAAGCATTGAATGTGTCGCATACAGATGTACAAGGCCAAGCAATAACCTTGATGGGCCAGAAGTATATCATTGGTGCACAATCCGGAGGTTCCGGAGCAACATTCAACTTGTATCTTTACAGAGGTGGAGTAACAGTAGAGATGAATGAAGGAGAAAGCAAGACTGTCAGTATAGATGGAAAAGATTATGCTGTTAAAATTAACAGTATATCAACAGCTTCTGGAAGCAATGTAGCTTATGTATCTGTTGACGGCAGTGAGAGTAAGAGAATTGCAGAAGGTAATACTTCTAAAGTTGGTGCAATTGACATTTATGCAAAAAGAGTAGACTATCTTGCCAAAACAGGCACTGTAAGCTCTGCTATAATGCAAGTCGGTACCAAGAAAATCTTACTTACACAAACACAAGCTGGAACAGGCTCAACAGTTAAGGAAGGTGCAGATGCGACCTCTATTCAAGGAACAGCTGTAAACATAACAAATTCTACAGCAGATTCTATTACAGGATTTAGTGTTGCTGTAGCAATGCAAAAAGGTACAAAAGATTACCTCAGCATTGGAGACAGCTTTACAGACCCTGTATTCGGAGGAGTTGCATTACAATTCGTCTCAATAACTCCAGCCCTAGACTCAAGTAGCAGAGAGAATATTGTTATCGATTCAGATAACAATTTGAACTTGTATATCAAGTTCACAAGCTATTTGGCAGGAAGTGCTGGTGAGAAAAGAATTGGATTTGCACATGACCAAAATTCAGCTACAAGTGCTGTAACACCAAGACTTGCAGATGTATCAAACAAAACAATACATGTTGTTGAAAATGATACAATAAGGTTGAATGAGTACATGGTTGTTGACTCTGGAGACTATGGTAGAATCTTGCAATTAACAGATTCTTCCACAACAAGTTCTTCTTCTGATTACATCACATTTACAGATGCAATCACAGCAGAAAACTTTAAGGTAGTCACAGGAGCAAATGACAGAGGTACTTTGAGCATAGATGGTCAAACCTACTATGTAACCAATATGTCTGCAACACAAACAACTGCAACTGCAGGTGGTATAACTTTAAACTGGGGAGGCACAGCAGGATATTCTAATCCAGGCGGTGCAATTAGCGTTTTCCCAAGAATAAAGTTGAAATCTGGTGAATGGCTTATATTTGCAACAGAATCAAGAGCAAATGCAACTGATATCGACAATGATACAAAGGTATACTTGCCAGGTACAGAAACACTCTATTCAACAATATCAACCTTGTCTAACGCAACAGCTAACTATACTGTTGGCAATATCATCTGGAGTATGCCTAATAATGCATCTTTAATGGGTAGCTTAGGAAACATAAGCGCACTATTTGGAGATGGTGGAGCACCATGTAACTTCAGCAAAGCTTCTGGACCAGCAATAGTATTGTTTGAGGAGCATAAACAAGGAGATGCAAATGGTGATGCCATTTGTATACCATCAACTACAGCAGGAACTACAACAGTAACAATTGCTGTTGGAACACCTGTTTGGACAGATGTATCTTCTATGTCTCTTGTAAGCTTGGGCTCAAACAGCTATAAGTCACAAGGATATGACAGATATGGTACATTTGTTGAATTAGATACAACTAATTCACACAGTGTTAGTATCAAATACCCAGACACCCAAATGGAAGTCGGTGTATTGATAACAGCTGTGGGTGCATCAACATCTGGTGCAGGAAGTGTAGGAAATGTTGCTTCATTAGGTAGTGTTGCTGTATTGGACAGTGAAATCGCATCTGTAAGTTCAAAGAACTTAATAGTTGTCGGTGGAAGCTGTATCAACAAAGCTGCAGCCAAATTGCTCGGAAGTGATTCCCCAATATGTGGAGCTGACTTTACAACCAAGACAGGAATAAGCTCAGATCAATTCATTGTAAAGGTGTTTGAATCACCTTATGCAACTGGAAAGACAGCTATGCTTGTTGCAGGTTATGAAGGAGCTGACACAAGAAAAGCTGCTACATGGCTTATATCAACCAAGCCTGACACAACAATCGGCAAGGAATATAAGAAACAGACCGCTACTTACGCAGACGTTGCAACAGCATAAATAAGTTTTTTTATTTTTTTTTCTTTTTTTTTCTTTTCTTTTTTTATAATTAGCGAGAGCTGGAAAAAAGAAGAAATGTTTAAAAGTATCTCTTTCATTTACCCCATATGGATTATAAACCTGTAGAATTTTATGACTATCAAAATACATTTTCATGCAAAGGGAATTCCTTTATACATATAGACAAAGAAGAAAAAATTCCGCATGGACGTTTTCATAGAATTTCATGCATATTCTCGGTTTGGGAAAAGCTTGTAGATGGTTTTAGAATTGAAGAGGAGAATAATTTAAGGGTGTTATATCTCCATTGGCATGATGAATGCAGTAATAAAAAAACACTTATTGGAAAAATAATTAATGAAAAAGAGGCAAATGAGTGGATAAAAAAGGTAAATTCTTTATATGATTCTGTTGAAAAAGTAGGCTTGCATTTTAAGTCAGCTTCTTATAGGACTTAATGATAGACTGATATTTTTTAATTGGCAAATCCATAAGGTTTAAAATATATATTATTCTTAATAAAAAATGCAAATAAAAAGGATAGAAACAAAGTCAGATAGGGAAAAAAGAGAGAAAAGAAATAAGATGTTTATTGGGATAGTTTTGGTAATAGTCATGCTTCTTAGTACTGCTGGCTATGCAATCATTGAAAGAGGCAAGGAAGATAAAGTAGTTTATAATGGAATTAAGTTTACAAAAACAGATAATGGATGGACATGGATAACTCAAAATTTTGAAATGCTTACACAGTTCAATCCAAGAGAGGTTAAAAATATTTCAAGCAATGTAGTATCAACAGCAAGCAAATTTATAAGTTCAAATGTTTATTTTGTCGCATACAGATTTGATGAAAAAGCAGCTTCAGATGAAATATACAGAAATTTAAGACCTTCTAGGTCACAGTATGTATGTTTAGAAGAAAATGCAAATGATACTGAATGTGCAGACCTTCCATTAAAAAGCTGTTTAAAAGATAATGTTTTTGTTGTTCTTGTTAAGAATGAAACAAAAATTTATGAACAAGATAATTGTGTTTTCATAGAATCTGATTCTGATAATATTATAAAAGCTGCAGATAGGTTTTTATTTGGCGCTTTCGGAGTAATTAAATAAAATGCCAAAGAAAGAGATAAAAAGGAAAGAACATAAAGAGAAGGTTGAAGTTAAAGAAAAAAAGGGAGATCCACAAGAAAAACAGATAGTCTTTATAGTCGTGTTTATGGTTTTTGCAATAGCTGCTGTTGTTGGTTTTTCGTACATGTATAAAAATGCTGGAAATTTCAGATACAATGACTTATACTTCCAAAAAACAAGAGTTGGAGAGTTAATTGTCTATAAAACAGATATTATGATTACAAATCAATTCGGACAAGTTAAATACAGTTTATTTTTAAGAAATGATCCTAGGAGAATAAAAATTCCTGTTGATGCAACTATCTCATTAAAAACAGATGTTTTCATAACTTTTGATCCAGAGATAAGCAAATGTTATGCCAGTAATCTAGCAAGCTACAATCTTGGCAGCTTGTTAGGAACAATTGGTGTCAATGTAAAAGGAGCAACAATGTCTCAAGAGCTTGCTAATGAAAAGAATCTACCTTATGCAACATGTAATGAAGCAACAAACAAAACAGTTATAGAAATAAAGAGAGTAGATGCAGGCGAAAGCTCCATAACACAAAAAGGAAATTGTTATGAACTTAATGTTGCAAACTGCCAGGTTGTTGAAACAACAGAAAGATTCATGCTGGAATTAGTGAATCAGATAATCAAGAGATCAAAGTTTATTGCTTAACTCTGATTTCTATAATTAAGAGATAGCAGTTTATTGCTTAATTCTTATTTCTATGCTTTCTCCAAAATAAGAATATTGCTAATATTATGACAATCACAATCAAAAAGTCAAAGTTTCTAAAGTACGATTCTATTGAGCTCCATTTTTCTCCGAGCTTAAAGCCTATAAAGGCAAGAAGATAGCTCCAAATAAAAGACCCAATAAAAGTATAAGCTGTAAATTTTTTAATATCTGCTTTTGCAATTCCAGCAGGCAAGGAGATAAAGGTCCTAATTACTGGCATCAATCTACTAAGAAAAGCAGAGCTCGGGCCATATTTTTTAAACCATTTTTCTGCATTTTTAAGCTCTTTTTCTTTAACTAAAACATATTTACCATATCTTAATACCAGAGGTCTACCACCATAATATCCTATACCATATGCAATAAGTGAACCAATAACATTGCCCATAGCTCCTGCTAATGCAACAAAAAATAGAGAAAACCTGCCTTGAAATGCAAGATAGCCTGCAAAAGGCATTATTATCTCGCTTGGAATTGGGATACAAGCACTTTCAATAGCCATAAGCAAAACTATCCCTAAATAACCCATACCAGAGATTACAGTTATTATGAATGCTGATACTACTGCAAGAATGTTTGATATAAATGTCATTTTTTAATTTTGCTTTTAATATACATAGTTTGATATAAATGTCATTTTTTAATTTTGCTTTTAATATATATAAAATCAGAATAAAAAGGAATTGATTTAATGTTGAATATCTTCAATGCAAGAACCCACACTCCAAAAACAAAAATTGCACTTATAAGATACCATACAATTAAATGTGTGATATCAAAAAATTCAAATGAATTAACAAAAAGAGAGGCCATAATTACTATTCTTATTATATTGGCTATCAGAAAAACAGAGAATGTAAATAAAAAAAGAACTAGCCTTTTTTTAATGCTTAAATCTCTAGTCAGGAGTATTAGACAGGTAAAGAAATAATAAGCAGAAGCAGCGATGCACGCTCCAATAATTTCTATTGAAAAATTATTTATGAATATATATGGAAAGGACATTGAAATATTAAAAAATAAGCTTAGAATATAAATAACAGGATAAAAAGTGATAGGAGCAAAAATAAAATAAAAAATAGAAAGATTTAAACCAAGAATAAGGGCAATTATATATCTAATACAGATATCTAGAATAGAGTTCAATTCATTCCTTTGTTTTCTTTCTTTTTTCACCATCTTTTTTCATTAACAATAGCCCAAAATTATTTAAATATCTTTGCAGTTCTTAAATATATGAAAAAGAGGATAACTATCTGGAGAGTTAGAAGAATTTTTTTGCATGTTTTATTGGGGATAGCCATCTTACTTTTAGCAATATTTGGGTATAATTCAGTTAAATGGTACCTCTTTTGGACTCTTGGAATAGGAATCATACTTTCTTTAGTTTCAATAAAATATAAAATTCCGGGAATTTATTTCATGTTAAAAAAATTTGAAAAACCGCAGTACTTGCATAGATTTCCTGGTAAAAGTGTACTATTCTTTGTTGCTGGATGTTTACTTGTTCTTAAATTATTTCCAGAAAATATTGCTTTAGCTTCTATAGTAATCCTAACATTCGCAGATCCTACATCTTTCCTTGTAGGTTCATTTGGAAATATAAAACATAAAAAACCTTTCAACAGATTTAAGAATGTTGAAGGAACACTTGCAGGAATTATAGTATCCTTTATAGCAGCAAGTTTCTTTGTTTCAATGTTAGATGCTTTATTAACTTCAGTTGTAGCAATGCTAGCAGAAGCATTTGTAATAAAACTAGGAGATGATATAATAGATGATAACTTCTTTGTTCCAGTCATTGCAGGAACAGTTCTTTATGTTTTAGCTAGGCTAGGGATTTAAAATGGATCCAACAATAATATTAAATTTTTTGAATAGTGTTTGGAAATGGATATCAGTCTAATATTAAATTTTTTGAATAATATTTGGATAAGAACATTAGAGATAGCTACAGAGCCATTAAAAGTTAAAAGTATGTTATGGATTTTAATTCCATTACTTTCAACCCTCTTTATGATGGAATTATATTTTGGAAGATACAAGAAAGAGCAACTTGGATGGAACTCTGCTGTAAGCAATAGTATTGTCCTGTTTTTTGTTTCTTTTAATTTGCTAGGTTGGCTCTATCAGAATAATATGCTTATTTTTATTACAAAGCCGACAAATATAGAAATAGCTACTGCAAAAAGTTTTATTGCGATTATTATATTATTTGAAAGCTTTTTACTCATGGTCCTTAATTTTTTCCATGCTTTCAAGGGAAAATTTGCTTTTGAACTTTCCTCTCCCCTGATAATGAATTATATAGGGGTTATAAGTATAATAATTATATATTCAAACATTCCTTTAGATTACGTAACTTTAATTTCAGTCATATTTATTTTTATTTTATTTGCATTATTTTTCTGGATTCTCAAGTTCATGGTTCCTACTGCTCCATCAAAAGACAAGCCTATAAAAAGAGTAGCTCAAAAAATTGATTATGGAAGATATTAAGCCATTATCTCTAGCTTATCTGATTCGGAAGG
Source organism: Candidatus Pacearchaeota archaeon (assembly GCA_016211995.1). Lineage (GTDB taxonomy): Archaea > Nanobdellota > Nanobdellia > Pacearchaeales > DTIR01 > JACRHU01. The sequence goes on along the minus strand of JACRHU010000014.1, from coordinate 3,035 downwards.
GAATGGTTCTCCAACGCGATGAAGAAAAAATTCTTCCCCATATTTTTTTCTAGCACTTCCAGCAAGTTCTAGCCAATCACTGCCAGAGTCTGCTATTTCAATTTTTCTTTCTTGATTATAAATAAAAACAACAAATTTTCCTGTATAATTATTAAGTCCTCCGCTTTTCTCTAGAGCTGTATAGTCTTGTCTGAATTTTCTTGCTTTTTTTCCTATACTTTCTAAATGATCTACTTTTTCTAAGCCTTCAAGCACAATTGTTTCAATTCCAGAAATATGCATTTGAACTAAAGCCTGTTTAATCTGTTCTATAGAATAAAGTTTTTCTGTCATTTTATCTCCTGGCTCTTAGAATCCATAATATAAGCAAAACAATTGCAATTATAAGAACTATGTTTACGGTTGTTAGATTTAAACCACTTAAATTGCTTAGCTTGTCTACAACTTTTGAATATAAACCTTTTGCAGTTACTTTTGGTGAAACTGCAACATCCACATTTTGCTGCGCTGTCTTTCCATCATACAATGCTTTTACTGTAAGACTTCTTTCTCCTGTCACTCCTTTATTTGGTGTTAAATAAATATATGCGCTTCCTGTACTGTCTTTGTCTACTGTTACTTCAACTGGCTCTATTTTTTCAAGAGATGCCCAATCACTATAACCAGTAACAATTAGCTTATAGGTTGTTGTTTTATCTCCTGTATTGAATAAAGTAACTTTAACGCTGAATTTCTCTTGTTCTGAAGGCTTGTTTACAAGCTCTGTGCTTAAAGAAATACTTGAGGCAGGAACACAGGCTCCTTCAAGATGCAATACAGCAGATTCTGTTTTTGATTCCCTATACTCATCTCCAGATAGATAATATTCTAATTCTATATTCAATGTGTAATTCTTTTCATCTGCATTTTTTGGTGTGTTAATATTTAACTTAACATCTTTTGTATCTTCTGTATCAATACTCAGAGTTTTTTCTTCTGATATTCCTAATTCTTTATTAGTTACTCTAATTCTAACATCTTCATCTTTCTTTCCAGTATTTGATACTCTCAAAGAAAGATCAAAATTTGAATCGCAAGAAACCTCATCTGGAATTTTAATTTTGTCTATTGAAACATCATGTGTATTTTTCTTAATATCTATACCCACATAATCACTTTCACACTGTTCATCTTCTGCTCCATCTTCATATGCTTTAACATATATTCTGTATGTATGCTCTTCATTAACATCTGAAGGCACTTCAAGTGATAGATCAACTGTTTCTTGGTCATTATCTGCTATTGTAACTGATTCTTCTGATTCAATATCTAAAAATTCACCATCTGTTACATCAAATAAATCAGCAACAACTGTTACATCGTGGTCTGTTGAATCATAATTTCTTACTCTAACACTTATGTCGATGATATCAGAAGGATAGAAATCATCACCACCATCTGGGTCTCTTATCTCTATTGATAAATCACCCCCAATAATTCCTTCTTCACAGAAATTTGATTCTAGATTAATTGTAAGTGTAACATTCTTATCAAGAGTTGCTGAGCCCGCATTAGCACTAATTCCTACTGTTCCTGTGTAGCTTTTAACTTCTATATTTTCAGGCACTTTTATATTAAAGGTAACTGTTCTACTTTCTCCTTTTGCCAATGAAATAGAAGAAGGAAAGGAAACATTTATTGTCCTGTTATCAGAGTCATGTATAGCAGTTAATAAAGTAAAGGTTAAGTCTGTTAGGTTAACATTTCCAGTGTTCTTTATTGTAAAGCTTGGTGTAGGATTTCTTCCGCGATTTGTTGTGACACTCAATTCAGGGACAGAAATTGAAATATCTTGAGAAACGGTTATATCGAATGATTTTGTTACAGAAATATTTTGTCCAATTTCATTACTTCCAGTTACTTTTAAAGCCAAAGAATATATCCCAGGTGCTTGATATTGTTGAATTGAATAGCCACTTATTACATAACTTGAAGTTGTATTAGCTGCAATTGTTTTTTTAGAATCAGCAACTGGCACATTTAATGTTTGGCTTAAATTAGAAAGATTAGTAATAGTCATTGTTATATTAGTTACTTCTCCATCTGTATTATTCAAAGTAAAAGGAATAGAGACAGAAGAACCATGATTTACTGTTTGGCTTGTAAGATTAAGAATCTGTAAATTTGCAGATGCAAACTGTAATGTTAACAATGTAAATAAAAATACAAATGCTAATCCTAAAAAATTTTTCATTTTCCTTAGTCAAAAAGTGTTACTCTTTTTAAATTAATACTATTTATAAAGCTTTCTATGTTCTAGAAGATATTTTACTTTTCTGTTATTCTGTTACCCTTACCTTATTAATATATCAGTTCGTCAGAATTAATTATTCTTGTATCATCAAGAATAAGGTTGGGGCAAGCAGTGTTTATATAAGACTGGCAAGAAAAATTTTCAAATTCCGCAAGATTAAGTGTGTCAAACAAAAAAAGAAATGCTTTTTTGTTTTTAATTTTTTTTCTTATTTGCAATGCACCCTGCAAATTAAACTGTCCTTGTTTCGTGGAGATTAGAATTCCAATCTCATTTGCATGCAAGAATTTTATTAATGCTGTTTTTCTCTTTACTTCAAAATTTTTTATATCTTCTTGAGTTATCTTGCTAAGCTTTGCTGATGGTTGCCATATAAAAACAGGTTTCTTGGTCTTTAATGCTACTTGCAGAGCATGAAATTTGCCAGACCCAATTAACAAAAGGGCTTCTGCTTTTCTTGATTTGAGTGCAGGACTAACATCACAACCAAGAATCTGCCCTTCATACTTTGATTTTCCTTTTTCAAGATATACTATCTTATTTCTTTTTTCTAGTTCTTTTTTAACATACTGTAGTAAGTGAATATATTGGACAGAAGCAAGTAAGCCAATTTTCTTAGGAAGATGTTCTGCTATATCCTCCAAATCCTTTCTATTAAATTCTGCTTGTTTTCTTGCTTCAATAAATAAGACTTTCATAAACTAGTTTAGAAAAAAGCATATTTAAAGCTTAGCTATAGTAC
>JACRHU010000079.1 GCA_016211995.1 Candidatus Pacearchaeota archaeon | reverse complement strand
TAACATAGAAGCAATTGAAAAAGCATTCAATTACTATCTTAACAAAATAACATAGAAGCAATTGAAAAAGCATTCAATTACTATCTTAACAAAATAACATAGAAGCAATTGAAAAAGCATTCAATTACTATCTTAACAAAAGATTAAAAAGGTAAGAAAATAATTTATAGTATACTAAATATTAACGCATGACTGTTAACTAACATCAGTAACATGAAAGAATTTATTGATTTTAGGGAGTAGTCAGCCAGTTCATTTAAAAATGTATAATACACACGAAGAAGAAAAAAGGGTTCTGGAATTCTGGAAAAAACAGAAAATTTATGATAAGCTTAAAAAGAGAAATATGGGTGGAAAAAAGTTTTATTTCTTACAAGGTCCTCCATACACTTCTGGAAAGATGCATATAGGTCATGCATGGAACAATTCTCTGAAGGATATTGTTTTAAGATATAAAAGAATGCAAGGGCTTAATGTATGGGACCGCGCTGGTTATGATATGCATGGTTTACCTACAGAAAATGCTGTTCAGAAAAAGCTTGGCATAAAAGACAAGTTAGGTATTGAAAAATATGGTGTTGAGAAATTCATTAAAGAATGTATTAAATTTTCAAGTGAGAATGTATTGATGATGAACAAGGACCTTGAGAGGCTTGGAATATGGATGGATTTTGAGAATGCTTATCTGCCGATTAAGCAGGATTTTATAGAGGGAGAATGGTGGTTAATTAAAAAAGCGTGGGAGCAAAAAAGACTTTACAAAGGCAAAAAAATTATGCAATGGTGTGGTCATTGTGAAACTTCTCTGGCTAAACATGAACTTGAATATGAAAATGTAAAAGAAAATTCTATTTTCTTAAAGTTTAAAGTAAAAGATAACCAGTACCTTATTGTATGGACTACTACTCCTTGGACAATTCCGTTCAATCTTGCTGTCATGGTAAATCCAGAAATAGATTATATCATTGCTAGAGTTCATACAGACAAAGGAGAAGAAGACTGGATTGTTGCTAAAGCACTAGCAAATGTATTTATTTCTGGGCTCCTAGAGCTTAAATTCAAGATTATTGAAGAATTCAAGGGAAAAAAGCTAGAAGGTTTAGAGTATATTCATCCTATGTCTCAGTTGAAAGATATTTATGATGGATTAAAGAAAAAATGGAAGAAAGCGCATACAGTTCTGCTTTCAACAGAATATGTTGATACCACTACTGGAAGCGGCTTAGTACATTGCGCGCCTGGTTGTGGCCCTGAAGATTACGAAGTTGGAAAGAAATATGGAATAGACGCATTTAATGAAACAGATGAAAAAGGTTATTTTGTTGGCATGGGAGAACTCTCTGGATTAAGGGCAAAGCAGGATGATAAAAAAATTGTTGAGCTCCTTAAAAAAAGTGGAAGCATTATAACTGAAACACAAATTGAACATGAATATGCCCATTGCTGGAGATGCCATAAACCTGTTATTTTCAGGGCAACAGAACAATGGTTTTTAAAAATTGAAGATTTAATTTCAAAACTGCTTGATTTTAATAAAAAAGTAAAATGGCAGCCGAAGTTTGCATCAAAAAATTATGACTTATGGATTGAAAATCTGAAAGATAATGGTTTGACAAGGCAGAGATATTGGGGATGCCCTATTCCTATATGGCAGTGTTCATGCGGAAATATAGAAGTAATTGCAAGTGCTGAAGAAATTAAAAAGAAAGGGGGGAAAGTTCCTGCTGACTTGCATAAGCCATGGATTGACAGTGTAAAATTAAAATGTACAAAGTGCAAAAAAGAGATGGATAGAGCTAAAGATATTATTGATGTATGGGTTGATTCTGGAACAACATCATGGAACTGTCTGTATTACCCACAAAAAGAGGAATATATTCAGTTCTGGCCTGCTGACTTTATTCTAGAGGCAGTTGAGCAGATTAAATTATGGTTTAGCATGCTCCAGATGTGCTCTGCAATAACCTTTGGCAAATCTAGCTATAAAAATGTTTATTGCCATGGAATGATTCTAGACTATCAAGGATTGAAAATGTCAAAATCTCTAGGAAACATAATCTCTCCTTATGAAATAATAGATAAGTATGGCTCGGACATTTTGAGATATTATATGTGTGAAACACCTTCTGGAGAGAATATAAATTTCTCTTGGGAAGATGTAAAAATTAAGCAAAGGAATTTGAATATTCTATGGAATTTAAGCGAGTATGTTCTAGAGTTGCATAGAGAAGTTAAAAAAAATCCTGAGAAATTGAAAGTTAAAAATGGACTTGAAGAAGAGTATATTCTTTCAAAATTAAATTCTACAATAGAAGAGATTACGAGATTGTTTGAAGAATACAAGATTGATGAGACAATAACAAAAATTGAGGCTTTATTCCTTGAACTATCTAGAACTTATGTGCAATTCACAAGAGAAAAGGACAGAGAAATAGTTTTTGCAACAGCCTATGAAATGCTAAGTAAAATAATCCAGATGTTTTCCACTATTTCTCCGTTTATATCAGAGGCAATTTGGCAGAAATTTAAAGAACTTGTTAAAGAAGAATCAGTACATTTATGCAAATGGCCTTCTGTTAATAAAAAGTCTATTAACCTAGAGCTTGAAAAGGAGTTTTCTATTGCTAAAGAGGTTATAGAAAAAGCGCTTGCAATTCGTGCTGAACAGAAAATTGGAGTAAGATGGCCTCTTTCAAAAGTAATTGTTAAAATTAAAAAAGAAAAAGAAAATGCTGTTAAAAAACTCTCAGAGATAATTAAAACTCAGCTGAATGTGAAAAATGTTGACATAATGATAGTTAAAGATGAAGAAAGAGTAGAGCTTGATACAAAGATAACACCCAAACTTGAAGCAGAAGGTTATGCCAGAGAGATTGTAAGGAGAATCCAGGATGCAAGAAAGAAAGCAGGCTTAAAAAAAGATCAAAAAATAGACTTATTATTGCAGCTAAATGAGAAATTAAGAAAGATTGTTGAAGAGTATAAAGAAATGTTGGCTGACAAGGTGAATGCTGTCAAACTAGAGACCGAAGACCTTAAAAAAGAGACTAAAAAGCATAAAAATAGTTTTGAGGATAGCATAAAGGGAGAGAAAATAGTGGTTAATTTTACTATAATCCCTAAAGGATAGCATAAAGGGGGAGAAGATAGTGGTCAATTTTACTATAATCTCTAAATTGTAAAGCCCTTAATACTCCTGTTAGTATTATTTTTAGGATAGTAACAATTTGAGGGTGAAAGAAAGATTTAAATATGCGCTAAGCCTATAAAATTATAATCAGTTAACCGAGAAATAAAATGATT
>JACRHU010000078.1 GCA_016211995.1 Candidatus Pacearchaeota archaeon | reverse complement strand
TATTATCTGATCTAAATGCTCTCCATTTATCGCGTCTCCCCCAACTACAACAATATCCGGAAGCCTTGATTCTTGATATTTTTTTATTGCCTCAATCATCTGATAATTAGTCATATAACCTCTTTCATTAGGAGCACCTATGTGCATATCACTTATTATTTCTATTTTCACATTCTTTCCTAAAGAAAGTTTTCCGTTTGTAGCTATTTTTTCTAGCAGCTCTGAAGAATAAAATTCAACTTCCAATACTCCATCTTCTCTTTTTCTTGTTAATGTTAAACCAGAAGCAAATGGATCATAATACCTTTTTGTATCCCATGTTTTAACCCACCTCTCTCTTGCTTTCTTAACCTCTCTTGGATCCTGTAATGGAGGAACTTGCAAGAAATATATTGTATCATTTGAATCACTACTTCTTTTTTGAGCATATATTTTAAAGCCACCATGATGTGCTTCAGCATCTATATCTGCTACTTTTTCTCCTCTTCTATTTTTCATCTTTGTCTGACTTACTCTATTTTTTAGAGAAGAAGGAAGAATAGAGTTTGAAGATATAGCATTTCTGTTATGTGAAATATTTAAAGACAAACCATCAATATTTACAATTTCTTCAAGATGTGAAATTAATCTTAAATGTTTTCCTTTAAACATTGGATACAATAATTCTTTATATGCTTTCAATGCCCTATTTTTAACACCTGTTTTTTTAGGGTTAGAATACTCACTTGGACTAAGCTGCCATGTTTTTGTAAAACTTCTTATCCCTCGAGAATAGGCATCTTTTTCTGATTCGAGATTTGCAAGATGTTTTTTAAAACTATCATAGGCTATATTTAAGTGTTCAAGCTCACCCGTTAATTTTTGTATTTCTGCATTTGCTTTTTCAAGCTCTTTTTCATCTCCTCCCTTTTTCATTTGTTGCTTTAATTTTGATACCTCTTTTCTTTTTGTCGTTATTTCTTCATATTTTGCCTTTCTTGTTTCTTCTGATCTTTCGAGCTGTTCTTTTATCTCATCAGCTTTTGAATCCTTAAAAACAATATATTCTCTAATCTTAGTATCTATTAGATCTTGGACATTACTATAATCTTCTTCTCCCCAAGCATAATATACAATATCTCCTGCAGGCAAATTCATCTTTTTAATTTCAGGCTGAACTACCTCAATCAATTCATCCAAGCTGTCTACTCTTGCCTTGCCTTCTTCTTCAATACCTGCCTTGAGCTCATGCAATTTTTTTACCTTCTCCTCAACAGCTTTCCCGTATTTTGCACCGATATCTTGGTCAAGTATCTCAAAGTATTGAGCATTCATTCTTCCGAAATGGCTTGGAACTCTTGGAATAAGGCCACCATCAATTATGACAGCGCTTAAATCCTGCCTAGAAGAAAGAATTTTGCCTACTCCCTCCATTATTTTTGGGTTATAGAAAACAGTACCTATATGCAAATCACTAATCCAAGCTACCTCTTTTATTTGATTTTTTTTCACCATCCCATTTCAGAATTAAATTTTCTTTAAATATCTTATGTAATGTTAACAATTATTTTGTGATATATTCATTAGAGTATATATCACCACTTTAAAATTACAGCAAAACGTAAGCTTTATAAGTTCAAAATGTGATGTGAAACTATGCTAATATTAACAACAGGAGTTTCAGGTTGTGGAGAAAAGGAATATTTAAAGACATTTGTAGAGTTTGCTAGAAAAAAGGGTAAAAAAGCGTTAGTATATGCTATCGGAGAGATGATGTTTTCTCATGCACATGATGTTGGACTAAATATCACGAGGGAAAATATTCTTAATGCTAATCCAAATACACTTAACTCTTTAAGGGGAGCTGTTCTCGAGAAAATTCTTGCAAATTTAGAAAATGATTTGAAAGAAAATGATGTAGTTATAATAATCATGCATGCTGTATTTTTCTGGAAAAAAATCTTTCTAAGAGCATATGAAAAATTTTATCTTGATAAATTAAACCCAGACATGTTTATAACATTTATAGATAGGAGTGAAGATATAGAAGAAAGACTTTCTGAAAAAGACCAATGGAAACAGGAAATGCCAAGCGAAGATGAGATTCTTTTATGGCAAAATGTTGAGGTAGAAATGACTGCTACATTTGCAGAATTCTGGAAAAAACAATTTTTTGTCTATCCAATAAAACAACCAATTGATACATTATACAAATTACTTTTTCATCCAAAAATGGAACCAATCTATGTCAGTATGCCTATAACACATATAAACAGCAAGGGAGATTTTAAAAAAATTGATTTATTTGTAGAAAAGTTGAATAAATATTTTACTGTTTTCGACCCAAGAACTATAGAAATCCCCACAGATGTAGAAATTGATAAGACAGTGTATTATCAGACAATTAACAGAGACTTGTATTGGCTTGTAAGGCAGAGTAAGAAAGTAATTGCTTATTTTCCGACAATAGTTGCCTCCACCGGAGTGATAAATGAGCTCAGAGAGGGTTATGAGACTAATAAAGATGTCTGGCTTATATTCCCCAGCCAGAAGAAATCTCCATTTACTTTATACTTTACAACAAAGATTTTTGAATCAGAACAAGAATTTTTCACCTTCTTGAAAAAATATATAAAAGATAAGTATGGTGTAGCTGTAGGCTGAATCTCGAGGAGAAAGATTTAAATACTCGTCGGTATTATAATATCTATATAAAATGAAATTTGAAAAATTTCAGTTTCCTAAAAATTTAGGAGAATTTTTATGAAAATAAAAATTATAAATTTTAAAACTAAGGAAAGGAGGTGCTTTTAAATGGGAAGTGTAATTGCCAGAGGCGTTGTTAAAAGAAAAAAAGGCTATTTATATTATGTTGATGCCAAAGGAAATGTTTGCGAAGCAAAGATGGCCCGTGGTGGAAAAAAGAAGAAGAGAAGATAAATAGAGACCAAGGAAATCTTTTTATTTTTTATTATTGATCTTTTTTATTTATTTTTATAGGCAGACAGAAGTATAGAGAGTGAAAAATGTATAGGGTTATAACTTTGACAATTAATGGAAAAAGACAAAAAATTAAGGCTAAAATCTGCAATTCATTATTTTCTAGAATAAAGGGTCTAATGTTCTGTTCGAAAAATAATGCAAAATCCTTATTATTTGTTTTTTCGAGGGAACAACAAATAAACTTGCATATGTTTTTTGTTTTTTTTCCAATTTATGTAATTTGGTTCAATAAGAATATGAAAAAGGTAGCTATCCAAAAATTAAAGCCATTTCAATTTTCAAAGACATATAAGGCAAAATATGTTCTTGAAATTCCGATCATCAAAAAATGAGATTTATGTTAAGATCAAAAATACATAAAGCAATTGTTAATCATGCAGATATCAATTATATAGGAAGCATAACAATAGATTCTGCATTAATTGAAAAAGCAGGTTTCTGGCCAGGAGAGAAAGTATTAGTTGTTGATAATACAAATGGAGCAAGACTTGAAACTTATGTAATCAAAGGAAAAAAGAACTCAGGAATTATATGCATGAATGGTGCTGCTGCTCATTTGATCCATATAGGAGATGAGATAATTATAATGGGTTTTGAGCTAACAAATAAGAAAATAAAACCAAAAAATATACTTGTAAATAAAAAAATAAGTTTGTGAGATATCTATAAATTATTGTCCGGGTTGACCAGATGGCTGTCCAGACTGACCAGGCATTCCAGGCATCCCTGGCATTCCGCCTCCTGCTGTTCCACCACCCATACCTCCAAAGCCACCAAACATTCCTCCCCTACCTCCAAATCCTCCTGATTCTATTGCTGTCAATGTTCTGTTAGCTGCTTCTGGATTGCTCATAATATTATCTAAAAATTGTGGAGGTGCTCTTTGAAGAAATCCGAGTACTCTGTTTTGGGCATCAGAACTCATGTTGCCTGTTCTTTCTAAAAGTCTATTTAAATCTGCAGGTTGCATTCTAGTTCCCATCAACTGCCTTACTTGATTAGCAAAAGGCGATGCAGTAGCAGAAATACGTGGAGCTGGAGCCTGTGCACTAGCAGCAAGAGGAAGAGGACTGAAAGTTGTAGTAATAGGCAAGCTATATTTTTCAGATTTATCATTACTAACAGCGACTATTCCATTTTCAGTTATATCTTCTATACTGTAGTCTTTAAAATTTTCTCCTTTTTTTAAAAAATAAAATTCTCTATTAGTCATTCCTGAAATAACTCCTACTTTTTCTCCATTAATAGTATAATGCCCAGGATAACTAAAACCATCAAAAGGAGAGGCTTTGACTACTGGAATTTCCTCAACTTCGATTTTTTTCTCAATATTTTCTTTCTTCTCAGGTTCTTGTTTTTTAGCTTGTTCTTGCCCATATCTAGAAAAAAGATTATGAGATGCTAAAACAGCATAGTCTGAATAACTAGATTCTTTATAATCTTGTTTGACTTCTTTTGCTTCAGCAGATTTTACAATTACATCACTAGTCTTTGAATTAGTATTGCTATTATTCCTTGGAAGTTGATAATAACCAAATAAGAGCGCAGCAATACAACCTGCTGCAATTATCAATGGTTTTCCAAATGAATAAGAGTGACCTTCTTTTTTTGGCTCTATTTTAATTTCTTGAGGTTTGCTTCCATCTTTTAATAGCTCAGAAATAGTTCCAATCCTTTTTGTCCCTTCTTCCTTAGCCATTATATTTTCCTGTTATTCTCAACTTATAAATAATATAGGTTCTAATTCCATTCTATTTAACAAATTGGCCGCCTGTAATCTCACCAATTAGTGTGGTATTAACTTCTATTTGTTTCATCTCACATTCTTTAATTCCTTTTATTCTTCCATATAAAGTATAATCACAGTATACTATATTGCACATACATCTCTTTAATATACTTTTGCCTGTTACCTCATCTTTTTCATAATAATGGGTGCAAACAGGCTGTCTTATATCAAGATTTTTTTCTTTTGCAAAATAATCTATAAGCTCTTCACAACCAGCTCCTTTTGGATAAACAACATTTTCAAAGCTGCCATTTCCACTATTTGTCAATTTTTTAAATAATAAGAATAAACTTGCCCCTAGTACAATGATGATAATAATCAATAACGCAATAATTATATTCTCCTTGCTCTCTTTTGCCATACAAATTAGAGAATTAGTTTATTTTTAAATCTTGTGAAATTATTGGCTTTGCTCATAAATTTGAGTGAATTAGTATTAGCCCTAAGCTAATTATGTGCAAAGCTGAAATTATTGTTGCCTATCAATCCTAATGTTTAAAGATATTTGAAGGAAAAAATAAATAACCCAGAATACAACTGCTCCGATTAAACCTCGTTGAGTATCAAAATCCTGGCTGAATAAGTACCTAGCAAAGCAATAGGCAGCAAAATACAGGATTCCAGTAAGCGTTGCGACATAAAATGGATTCCTCTTCACTAATCTTCTTGTCATAATAGAATAAGAATTACAATGTTTTTAAATTTTATGACTTAAAATCATTGACAGGGGTAATCTCCAGAGAGTATTACTTTTCTGTAGACCCTCACACCTAAAAGTTTAGTGCTTGGCCTTATTTTATTTTTTCAATATTATTCAAAAGTATAAAAAGATTTTAATTTATTTTGAAAAATGGCCGCATAGGTATCCAAAGCCATAACCAAATGCTGTAGCTAGACCTCCAACAGCAGCTTCCATAAAAGTACCAAATACAGCTTGACCTTTGTCTAATCTATATGGGCATGTTTTATTAACTACATATCCTGCTAATCCACCCAAAGCCCCATTTGAAATTGCTGCTCCATAAGTCATAATAAATTCTAAATGTTCCTTTGTGATAGGAATTCCTTTAGAGTCACAGAGCCCATGAAGAAACCCTAGTGCTACGCCAAGTAACTGTACCCCTTTTGATAGTTCACTAATAGGTACTATATCTATTACCTTCCCAGCGATTTTTTCTGATAGTGTTTCTTCCATTTTAGTCTTTTTTCTAAGAAACCAGCCCTTTTAAACCTTTCGATTTGTTACTACTATAGAATAATAAGAATGCGGGGAGAAGGATTTGAACCTTCGCAGGCACTAAGCCACAGGATTTCTCTTCATTCCCTTTTTACAAAAGGTGTAGCATTGCCTTCCCTTTTGGAATGACCTTAAGTTTGGCATCTCATCTTGCCCTATGGCAAAACTTTTCTGAGTCCTGCCCGTTTGGCCACTCCGGCATCCCCGCATACTTTAACTTGATTATCTTAATTTAAAAATCTTGCTAAGGAGTTCTGTCAAATTTGTGAGAGATAAGGATAAATTTATACAAACTTATTCTTTTTATCTCTCAGTATCTTTACAAAACCTGCTAAGGAAAAATATTTAAACCTTTCTTGCAAGGAAGGAGAGATGGCAGAAGAAAAAAAAGAAGAAACAAATGTGAAGGCTGATTTAACGTTATTGAAAAGAATGTACTATGGAAAAAGTGGACTTATTCTTGTAATAGATGAAGAAAATGGATTTATAAGAGACAAAAAAAATACAATAATCTCATATCATTTTTTTAAAGAAGGTGAGAAAAAAGCTTGTTGTTATGGATCAGCCTTCTTAAAACTTGAAAAAACTATTACTGAATTAGAAAAGTCACTTCAAGAAATAGTTGACAGAGGTTAGCTATACTTTTCTTTCAAAACAATCTCAAGTTCTTTAGAATATTCTTCATACCAATTTTCTTGTTTTGATTCTGTATAAAATGGAATAAAACCAACAACATCATTTCCACAATTTCTTATTTCAATTCCATATTTTTTTCCTATTTCTTGTAAAACCTTCTCTAGCTCAACATGAGAAACCTTGCTCTCGTAAGGCTTTATTGCATCTTTTATCAATCCAAGTTTGAACATTTTTTCTTAACTATCTTGAAACAAATTTATTATCTTTAATAAAGAACCTTAGCCTCTTCGCAAGGTCTTTCTTTACACCAATTCTAAAAGCTTCTTGAATATCAAATTTTTCTTTATTATCAATAAGAACTATTTCAGAATTTCTATTAGTAATATCTAAACCATGGTGGGCCCTCTCTATACATAATGCCTGAGTTAACTTCCCAGGACCTGAACATAAATGCACATCCTTATTTGTATTCCTATTTGACTTCATAATATCTAGACCATAGATGGGTTCAAGGGCCCTAATCAGAACTGCTCCAACATTATTAATATTATGAGCTACCACATTAACTAAATTATTAGCATGAACTACATATACCAGTAATCTTCCAGGTTTCCCAAACATCAACTCTGAAATTTTATTAACCCCCTTATAAGCTCTTGAAGCGGGATCTTCGCTGCCAAAATAAGCTTCTGTCTCGACTACCCTTCCAATTAGTATATTGTTTCCTAATTTTCTAACTAGCAACTTTCCTAATAACTCTTTAGCAACCTTCGCAGGATCTCTTAAATAAAAATTATAGTTCAATAGATGAGATTTATTAATTAAAATATGCATTTTTCTACCTCATTATCAATATCTTTCCTCAATCTAAAGACTATCTCTTTAACATCTACCCATTTTCGACAATTATTTAATTCAAACATAAGTTCCTTCCATCTAATCTTCTCATAATGTTGCAATTGTAATTTTCCAATCAAATTTAAAACTTCCTTTTTAGAATACAATCTAAGCTCCCAATAGTCTTTGTTGTAAACCTTTCCATTAGTGGTAAGATTTCCCCTTTTAGCAGAAATCCTAAAAGAAACCTTATGCCCTAATTTAGATAAGTATTCTTTTATGCCATTCAGAATATTAATATCTTCAGATGCTAAAGAAAAATGATACCTAAAAGTCTCTTTGTTGTTTGTTATGCATAAACACCCTTCGGCATCTACATAGCCAGACAAAAACGCATAAAATTCTTCCTTTTTAAAATTTTCCAGATTGATACCCTTTTCCATTAAAAAATCAAATGAACTATCTAAGATAGTATACAAATACCAAGAAGGCATGCTCTTTAATTTGATTTGTTTAACAAATGAATATTTTGTAAAAAGTTGGTTAAATAAACTTATCATAGCAGGATGTGTTGTTGAGGTTCTGACTAAAATCTGTGCATGATGTTTTTTAACATTAAAATCACCTATACTTAAACCCATTAAATAAGCTCGTTCCAAAATATCTCCAGAAAAAGGCTTCTTATTATAGGTTTTAGGACCTCTTATTTCTATATTAAATTTTTTTAACCAGTAAATGATGGTTTGGTAGGTTACACACAAATATCTCGATATCTTAGCCATCGACAATTTTCTTTCTATATATAGTTCATTCAATTTTTCTTTTGTTAGGATATTCTTTAATCCTTTAACTTTCGCCATTTTTCAACTTTCTGTTTCATAAATTTTTCTATTTGTTTAGAAATTATCAAACCTTCTTTGTCACAGAATTTTTTGAAATTCTCTAAGATTTTTTTCTCTATAGACAAAGTCAGTTTAGTGTTGCCCCTCTTTATACTGTGGCTTACCATATTTATGCTACGTAGAACTACTATTTAAATATTATTATGCTGGCACATATAAATAACCTATTTTCCTCACTAAAATTTTGCCAAGTAATTCTTGAGCAACAATTGCAGGGTCTTTTTTATAAAATTCTCTATCCATCATTTGAAAAGATATAAATAACTTAAAAATCTTTTTCTTTTACGCCTCAGTAGCTCAGTTGGTAGAGCGATGCTTTCGTACCTAAGAGAACCTAGGTTCTCTTATGGCTCAACTCTCCTAGAAGAGTTGCAAAAATAAGAAAAAAGCATTGGTCGTCGGTTCGATCCCGGCCTGAGGCTTGTATTTTTATAATCTCTTTGATGGGGTATTTTTGTTACTCAACTTTTTCTTTTTCAATAGAGTTAAAGAAATAAAGAATCCGATTATTGATAGGGCAAACATTGATATAAAAAGGAACGTAAAACCAAGATATGTTGCAACTAATCCTCCAATAATTGCAGCTAATGCAGCAACCATTAGATTCATGCCTTCCCATAAACCCCATTCTGTTGCATATTCTTTTTTATCAATATATTTTGAGTATAAGGAATCATAAGAAGGTAAGCTTATACTTGCTCCAATTCCTATTAAAAGCTGAACAATAAATAGCTCATATCTGTTACTCACAAATAAGTAGCCTAAAAAACCAATTGCTCTAACAAAATAGCCGACTACTAGCAATTTTACATAATGTTTTACTTTATCTTCCCATTTTCCTATAATCCAAAGTAAAAAGCCTGAAGAAAATGAAAAAATTGCCCACGCAATGCTTGCATCTAATAAGTCACCACCAATCTTTTCAACAAAAATAGCATAAATAGGAGTCAGCATACCAGCAGCTAATAATACAAAAAAGTCAGCGAAAAGCAGTATTCTAATCCACCTATTCATATCATAACTTATGAAAGAATATTTTTAAATCTATTCTATCATTCTTGATTTTAACCCCCTCTTTTTTTAACAATTCTATTTTCTTTTTCTTTCCAAGTTTATAACCACCAATCCTTCCGTTCTTATGCACAACCCTATGGCAAGGAATTTTTATAGGATGTGGATTTTTTCCTAGCTCTTTTGCAACAACTCGTGGATGCATTTTAAGTTTCAAGGCGATAGCTTTATATGTAGAAACTTTTCCTCCTGGAATTTTTTTAATTAACTCAAGAACTTTCACCATCTTTAATTCCATTCAAAAAATTATGTATTAGTTCTGGTAAATCTTCTGAATATCCCCCTTCAAGTATTGCGAAAGAAGGAATTTTTAATTGCTTGCATGTTCTACTTATCATTTCTCCTATTTTTCTATAACTCTCTTTTTTTAATTGAAAATCGCCTAAATCATACTTATCTTCTTCACAGTATGTGTCAAAACCAGCTGAAATTCCGAGTATTTCTGGTCCAAATCTTTCTATATGAAACAGTGCTTTATTCAATGCTGCAAGATACTGCTCCTCTGTTGTTCCTGGATTTAATGGAATATTTATGCAATTCAACCTGCTCTCTAACCCACTTAATGGATATAAAGGATATTGATGTATGCTTATGAATAAAACATTATCTTTTCCATAAATCAAATCCTCTGTGCCATTTCCATGATGCACATCAATATCAAGAATTGCAGCTCTTGTTACTCTTCCCTTTAAAAGTTTTGAGATTGCAATTGCCATACTATTAAGGTAACAAAATCCTGCAGGCCGTATAGAAGCATGATGCCCTGGTGGCCTTGTTAATGAGAATATAAATTCTTTATCCTTACAAGCAAGCTCAGCTGCTTGGATTGCAGCTCCTGCTGACAGTCTTGCATATCTAAGAGAATCAGGAAATGCAACAGTATCATGGCCGGAGAAATTTGCACTTTTAACAATGTTTAAATGATTTTCAGAATGCGCAAGTAAAATTTCTTTTTCAGAACAAGGACTTGCTTCAATAAACTCAAATCCTTTTTGTTTTAAAAAATCGTAAGTTTTGCTAACTCTTTCAGGAACTTCAGGATGCCCTCCAAGGAGCTTGGAAGGGTCATATTCTAGACATTTTTCAGAATATATTATTTTCATTTTTGTTAAGATCTAAGCCTTGACAGGCTTACAATTGCTGAGCTGTCAATCGCTCAGATATTAATCTTATTCTTTTTAATTATTTTAAAAGATATTCTAGCAAAGCCATTCTAACATATAGCCCATTATCTGCCTGTCTGAAATAAGCTACCCTTATGTCTGTTTGTTCTATTTCTGGGCTTAAGCAAATTTCCTCAACATGTGGAAGAGGATGCATTAATCTTGCATCTTTCTTCATTAAATTAAGTTCTTTTTCACCTATCTTATATTTTCCACGTGATTTTCTATAATTCCACCAGGACATTCTTTCTTTTTGTATGCGAGTTATATAAGCAATATCAATATAAGGTAATACTTCCTCTAATGAACTTTTTTCTGAAAATTTAATTTTATGCTCTCTAAGATGCTTTTTAATATCATCTTTCATTTTAAGATTTTCAGGAGCAATAAAAATTATTTCAACATCCTTAAATTTGGTTAAAATATAAGCAAGTGATCTCACAGTTCTTCCATTTGCTAAATCTCCAATCATTGCTATTTTCTTTCCATCTATTCCTCCAAGTTCTTCATTTATTGTGTAGAGGTCAAGTAATGTCTGAGTTGGATGGTGGCCTTTTCCTGAACCAGCATTTATCACAGGAACCTCTGAATATTTTGCAGCTATCTCTGCTGCATCATCTTGTTTATGCCTTAAAACAATAACATGTGCATAATTGTCTACTATTCTTATAGTATCCTCAAGTGACTCACCTTTGGTTGCGCTAGAAAATAATTTTGCAGCTTCTGTTCCTACAACCTCTCCCCCAAGTCTCAACATTGCAGACTCAAAACTAAATCTTGTTCTTGTGCTCTCTTCATAGAATAATGAAGCTAAAATTCTTCCATTTAAAGAATCAGAAAATGAATAAGGATATTTTCCAGAGACGAGCTCGTTTTTGATTTCAGAAGTTCTTTTAAATAAGCTCTCTAAAAACTCATGATCAAAGTCCTGCGTTCTTATTATATGCTTCAATTTTTCCATCCATTAATGCTAATTCATTAAATATAAAAACCTTTTCTTTTTCTTTTATACATGGAATCTGATTATGATTTAGAAATAGATAAAATTGTTAAAATAATAAAGAAAGAAAAAGCAAAGCTTGTGCTCTTGCAGTTTCCAGATGGTTTAAAGCCTAAAGCGACCCAAGTTGCCGAGGAAATTGAAAAACAGACTAAGGCAACATGCATAATTTGGTTTGGCTCTTGTTTTGGTGCCTGTGATATCCCCCAAGTGCAACATTTAAAAGAGATAGATTTAATCATACAATTTGGCCATACAGAGTGGCATGTTAAAAATAAAAATATAAAAGTTATCAAAGCTTAATCATAATCAATGATCTATCAATAACTCGGCATTGATAAGCCGAGACAAATGTAAGCAATCATAAAAACTAAAATGTTTTTAGGATCCTAAAAATCCGAAAGGATTTTTTTGATATCAATTGCTTAGGCATTAACAACGTAGCAATAAAAAATGGAAAAATCAACAATATTTTTGGATTTTTATGGAACAATTGTAAACAAAGATTCTTTTGGAATCTTTCTACGAAGATTAGGAATAGGAAGTTTAAAACCAAAATATTTGCGAAATGCAGTTAAAGGCCTGAAAGAAATGTCTATGGATAACAGGCTTGTTTTAATCTCCAATCAGGCAGCGATAGGTTATGGCATTATACAAGATAAAGACTTTAAACAGCTTCTCGAAAGATTTGATGCAGAGATGAAAGAAAAAGGAATTATATTTGATGGAATTTATTATTGCCCGCATAGAATTAGCGAAAAATGTCCATGCAGAAAACCAGAGCCAGGAATGTTAGAAAAAGCAGTTCAAGAGCTGAAAATAGAATTAAATAGTGGTTGGATGATTGGTGATCAGACTTGTGATATCTCTTTAGGAAAAAATAAAAATCTGCAGACTATTCTTGTTACAACAGGTTATGCTGGGAATGATGGGCATTATAAAGATAAACCAGATTATGTAGCAGCAGATTTATATAATGCTTCACAAATAATCAAGTTTATTAAATTTAGCAAGGAGGAAAAAAATGACTAGCGAGCAAATAGGCTTTCATAAAGGTGCACTGTCAACTTTATTCGCAGAGAGAAATGAGCTTGTAAAACTAATAAGCATAGTTGATGCATTTATTCAAGCACATATTAAGTCTCTTGAAAAGCTTGGCGTTGATATAAAAGCTGAGATAGAAAAAGCACAGAAGGAAGCTGCAAAAAAGAAAAAATAGAACTATATTTTTTAGAATATAAAACTATTTAAAGAATTAGAAGAGTTCTAAATCGAATTAACATGCCCATAGACTTTACCCAGGTTAATAAGCTAGAAGATACAATAATCAACCCTGGTGAAAAATGGGTTTATAGTGCAGATGCAAATGATCCTAAACTAAAGAGGGTTGATGAAGAGCTTGAGGATTTAAAGCAGATTTCTGATAACCAAGGAATTACAATTATTCTTGCACATGAAGGCAGATTTGGAAAAGCAAAGCCTTTAGATTTTGTTGCTTCTCATTTAACTGAAAAATTAGGAAAAGAGGTTAAATACTTTCCAGAAAATAATACTCCTGCAGCAATTGAATTTGTTAATAGCCTCAAGGCAAGGGATATAGCTGTTTTAGGCAATACAAGGTTTCATGAAGGAGAAGAAAAAAATGACTCTCAACTTGCTGAACAATTTGCAGCTCTTGTAGGAAAAGAAGGGAAAGTAGCAATTGGCGGTTTTGGTAAAGCGCATAGAAAAAATGCATCAAATACTGGAATTCTTAATCATCTACTAGGATATTTAACAAGAAGCCAGCAGAGAGAAATGGAAAAGTTAGAAAAATGGGCAGGAGAGGAAAGGAGACTTTCGATAGCAATTCTCGGAGGCATAAAAGGAGAAAAAATAAAAGATGGTTTAGCAGGCTTTATTGAAACATATGACTTTATAATTCCGGGAGGGATTGTTTTAAATACGCTCTATTATGTTCTCCAAAAGACAATCAAGAAAGAAGAACAAAAAGAAGCACGAGACAGTAGAATAGAAGTCATGATTGGAAAATCTGTTGTTGATGATGAAGGTAAAACCTTTTTTGATGAGGTAGAAAAAGTACTTGAGTTATATCCTAATAAGATATTATTCCCTCAAAAAGTTAGGATAGCAAAAAAAGAGGATGGTGCATTTGGTAAAGTCTATGAAATTAAGTCTTGTAGCGATATTCCAGAAGAATATATGATTGTTGATTTTGTTTTATCAGAGTCTGCAAAAAAAGGCCTAGAAAAATGTGTTTTATATAAAGGCAGAATAGTTATGGCAGGAACACCAGGAATTTATACAGCAGGATTTTGCGAGGCTACTGATTCAATAGTAGAATATATGAACCAAAATCCAGAAAATTCTATTGCCTTAGGTGGTGATACTGTTAGTGATATAAAATCTAGGGGAAAAGAATTTAACGCAAACTCTTCGACAGGTGGGGGCTCTGCTCTTTATTTTATAGCCCATGGAACAACACCTGTTTTTGAAGCCCTAAAAGAAAATAAAAAAAGATTTCCTTAAATTATTTTTTTAGCATATCTAAGAAATTTAGCTCTAAAAGGTATTTTTGAGAAGCTGATCTCATCCCTGCTGCTTTCTTCCAAGAATTTTTTAATCTTTGAGTCATTTTTAATCATCTCAAGCAGCTTGTCATAATCCGAGTCAGAGAGCTTGTTTAGTACTTTTCTTATAATATAATGAAGATATAAATCTCGTTTGAATTTTTTAAGATTTTTTTCAAAACTCTCTTTATTAATTATACTTTTCGCAAGAATTTTAGCTCCTATAAGGCTAGGAATTATCCCTCCGCCAGTTGAAGCTTTAACCTGACATGCTGCATCTCCTACAAGGTAGACATTCTTCCCACAATAGCATTTAATTGGCTTATCAATAGATATATAGCCAGAACGCATATCCAAGATTTTAGCATTTAATTTTTTAATTAAATGTTTGAATTTATTATATTCCTCAAATAAACCAACTCTTGCGATACTTGAGGATTCTGGGATAATCCATGCATAGAGTTTTCCATATTCTTTCCCAAGGAAAATTTCATATACATTTCTTTTGAATTTTCCTATGCATCTTGCTTCAATTGCAAGAACTAAATTTTTTTTAATGCCAATGCACTTGCAAACCTGGCTTAGTGCACCGTCTGCGCCGATAAGAATATCTGTTTCTTTTTCTATCTCTTTGTCATTCTGCTTTATTATAAACTTAATTTTCTGTCTTTTTTCTTTAATTCTTATAAATTTGCTTCGCAGATTTATCTTGGCACCGGCTTTTCTTGCTTTATCTGCTATGAAATTATCAAATTTAATTCTGTTAACTACATATTCTGGATGCTTAAATTTAATTTCTAAAGAATTATTAAGAGAGCGAAAGATATTGCTAGCTATTCTGTTGACTATAGTTTTTTTAAATTCTTTTGTCCTGAACATAGCATCTACTTTTTCTATTGAAGGAGTTAAACCGCCACCGCATTGTATCTTGCCTATTTTACTTTTCTGTTCATATACTGAAACATCAAAACCATGTTTAGCAAGAAGATATGCTGTAAAGCATCCAGCAGGACCTGCTCCGATTATACTGATTTTCATGAGAAGATAAGCAAAATCTTATTTTTAAACTTTCAGAATCTAAAAACTATAAAATTTCTTCTAGGATTAATGAATAAATAACTCCAAAGGCAAGAATTCCAAAACCAATTATCGGAGCGAAAAATATTAACACACCCCCAGTTAGACCGATACCAGAAATAAACAATGTCGAAAATGTTTTAGTTATTATAAATATCAGAAATACAAAAAATAATAATAAAAGGGATGATAAAACTACTGGGTTTAAATTAGATAGGGATTTAAAAGGATAAAGTATAAAATTAATGTTTTCTTCAGCCGCATTACTAACAACTTTTCCGGTAGTATCTAGCGTGAAATCTACTGGAGTAGTAGAGTTTTCTTTTAGATAAGCTCCTCCGAGTATTCCTAAAACAAAAAATATTATAAAAATTATAAATTTTCCCATGAAAATTCAATATGTCATAGGTATTTAAAATTTATGATTTTTGCGACTAGACAGAAATTATATTGAAATGCCAAGAATCTTTCCAACTATAAATCCAATAAGCGCAGCAGTCATTCCTATTAATGTAAGCTGAATCCCTTTCTTAATCCAATGCCCGACTGTAAGTTTTGCTTCAACTATCCCTGTAATAAATAATGCGATTGCAGATATTATGAGAGAATAGACTATTGCTGTCTTTATTGGCAAAAAGAAGAAGGTAAAAAGAGGGATTAAAGAACCGATTATAGCTGAAAGACCGACAATCAAAGCTGTTTTTATTGGATGTAGAAAACTTTTTGTTAATCCAAGCTCTTCTTTCATCATTATATCAAGCCATCTTCTCTTATTTGATGTTATATTTTTTACTATATCATTGAGCAATTTTCTTCTAAATCCTTTTGCATAGTAGATATCATAAATCTCTTTTCTTTCTTTTGAAGGGACAGTCTTAATTTCATATACCTCTCTTTCCTCTTCGCTGTAGTAGAAATCTTCTTGCGCTTTAGTGGAGGTATAAGCAACAGCTGCCATTGAGATAGATTCTGCAAATGCAGCTGCCAGACCAGCAATAATTACAAGTTTAGCATCTGATGTTGCAATAGCCATACCAAGTATAATTCCTAAAACATTAACTAGTCCATCCTGGCCACCAAGAATAAATTCATTAAATAAAGAGCTCGCACCTCCATGCCTTTCACTAGGATCTCTAATTTTTCTTAAACTCTTTCTCATTCTCCCTCTTTTCTTATACTATGAATATAAAATTTTAGTATATAAATTTAACCTAAACCTTTTCTAGAGAATATACAACTATAGTGACAAAAAATTGTACGTAATATCTATATCTAATACAACTCTAGATATTAGTATAAACAAAAATAACTGATAAACAATAAGAAAACTTATAAACAAGATAAACAGCAAAATTAAGCTAAAAATGAAAAAAGTATTTAGGGAGGATAACTAGAATGGGTGGATCTAGCTCAAGTTACGACACTCCTAAAAGTAGGTATAACTGGAGCGATGATGCAAAGGTGACAAGAAGAAAGGCTTCTGATTATGCTAAATCAGATGATAGAGAATATATAGGACATAAATCAAAAGGACTTCCAGCACCTGTAGGAAAAGAGATAGCAACAGATAGTGATTTGGTTGCAATAGTCATGCTCGATAAAACTGGCTCAATGAAAGAAGCGCCAGCAAAAGTTCTTGAAAAATTTGCTACTTATTACTCAGAATCAAATGCCTTAATCCAAGGATGTAGTTTAGAGGAATTAAAAGAGGGTAAGAAACTAGAAAATAAGCTTGAAGTAGCATTACTTGCAGTTGGAGATGTTGGAGATTCTTATGTTTTACAAGTTACTGATTTTGCAAAAGGCAAGGAGCTGATAAAGAATATTAATGAAGTTTATCCTGAAGGAGGTGGTGGAAGTAATATAGTTGAGAGCTACGACCTTGCTGCGTATTTCTTACTAAATCATTGTAAAACTCCAAATGTTAAAAAGCCTTTATTGATTATCGCAGGTGATGAAGGCTTTTATCAACTAGTAAAGAAAGACAGAGTAAAGAAATATATTGGTGATACAATTGGACAAGATCTAGATGCTACAAAGATGATGAAAGAGCTCGCACAAAAATTTGATACTTATATTCTAAGGCCTGAAATGAGTTACAGTAGAGAAGACTATGATAAGGTTCAGAAGCAATGGGAGAGTGTTTTAGGCCCTGAAAGAGTAATGAGAATGCTTGATTACTCTAGACTAATAGATTGTGCTGTTGCAATTGCTGGTTATTATTCCCAAAACCTTGGAGAAGGAGTAAAAATTTTGAAAAGAAGACAGACTCCAGAGCAGGTTAAAGAGGTTCTTGATATAATCCACCCATTAACACAAGAAAATGCCTCAAAAAAATCAACGTAAACAAGGATTATTAGGACTTCTTTTAGGGGGTCCTTTTTTTTCTAAAACATATCAAGAAAGCTTACCTCAGAAAATAGGAGACTATAGCTTAATACTTACTGTTCCTGCTAAAGGAGATTTCACAGACTTACTTGAGCCAATTATAGAAGGTGTCAGACTAAATACAACAATTCCTGTTGATAATATAGAAGAAACACTTTCTCTAGTCAACGAAAGGGCTTCTGGAAAAGATGTTTGGGTTGATTTAAAATGCAGGCAACTAAGAATAAAAGAATATTCTGTCAAGATTTTGAATGATGGTGAGATTCATTATGTAAGGCTCAGCCATAAAATAAAAGTAAATTTACCGACAGAGCTATGGATAGATGACGGGAATTTTACTGGACAAATTGAAGACATTGTTAATCAAGATACACTGGTTATTCCTGGATCTGTTGAAAGAAGAAAAGGTCTTCCATTAGCAAGTCAAGGAGAGGTAGGAATAAGACCAAGCATGTCAGTAAATATTCTTGATCCTTCATTAAAAATTGATGGCCACTTCACTGATAATGATGTCAAATATCTTGAGGCAATGAAAAAATTAGGCATGAACAAAGTTTTTATCTCTTATACAAAAAAACTCTCTGATTACGAAGATGTCTGGAAAATTCATTCTGAAGCTGTAATTATTGGAAAGCCAGAAGATAAAGAAGGAATGGATTTTGTTAGGAATGACTACCAAAAATTAAAGGCAAAAAATAAAGAAATTGGATTAATGCTTCCAAGAGGAGACTTATATGTGGAACTTGATGCTCCGCATTTAATAATCGGCGCAATGAAAGAAATAATAAGGGCAGAGCCAAATGCAATAGCTGCATCGAGAATTTTTGGCTCTCTTAAAGACATAGAAAAAATGCCTGCATGTAATGACCTTACAGATATTGCTTACTTGATGTCTCTTGGTTACAAGAGGTTCATGCTAGGAGATGACATATGCTTAAATAAAAATACAGTAAAATCAGCAACTGGCCTTTTCAAGGCAATTGCCCAGGAGTATCAGAAATGAAAATGAAACAAGTTTATTTTATAACAGAGAATGAATCAAAATTCAAAGAAGCCAGGCTTATTTTACAAAATATAAAGTTAGTAATGAAAGACTTAAAACTAGAAGAGCCAAAAACACTTGACCAAGAACAGGTTGTGAAAAACAAAGCAGAGCAAGCCTTCCAAAAATTAAAAAAACCAGTTATTGTTGATGATACTGGAATTTATTTTTCTGAATACAAAATTTTTCCAGGAACTTACACCAAGACACTGTTTCAAGCAATAGGATTTAAAGGAGTTGAAAAGCTGCTAGACAAAGCAAACAGAGATGCGTATTTCAAAACAATTATATGTTATAAAGATGGAAAAACAGAAGAAATTTTCTTTGGTATATGGAAAGGAAAGATTGTAAAAGAAATAAGCAAGAAATTCAATCCAGATTGGGAATACAACAGCATTTTTGTTCCACAAAATTTCAACAAACCTCTTTCAGAAATTTCATTACAAGAAAGGGCAAAATTCTCCCATAGAAAAAAGGCTCTTGCTAAACTTGCTAAATTTTTAGGAGGAAAAAATGCCAAAAAATATTGAATCTATTCTTGAAGAAATTCACCCAACATATTATTGGTATAAATCTCCGGTTTATGAAAACTTTGGATATGGGAGCTATAGCAGTATAAGAATACAATTAAAATATAAAAAACAGGGTTTCCCCGAGATAAGGGAGGGAATTATTATCAGTTCTCATGCCCCATATTATTTTAAGATGCTAATCAAGAAGAGAAATAATAAAGATAAATTAGAAGATGTGGAATATATTAAAGATATTTCTTACAGCAGCGTAAGAAAGGCATGGGGGATAAAATGAAAGAAATTAAATGCAAAACAATAGGGGAGGCATGGCTTGAATCATGCAGCCAGATTTTTAGAAAAGGAAAGCCAGTGAAAGATGGAGATAAGGATATACGAGAGATTATACATTTAGCTGTTAAAATAAAAAATCCTTTATTAAGAGATAGAATCTTAAAACAATACTCTGACAATAATATGATTGAATGGATGAATTCTAATTTTTTTGAGCAGAAAAGAGTTCCAGAACTCAAAAATGCATTAAGCTATGGCACTAGATTATTCAATTTTGATGGAAAAAATCAGATAGAATGGGTCAAACAAAAGTTAAGGGATAAACCTGAATGCAAATCAGCTACAATCTCAACAATAATGAAAGACGATTCAGATTATATTCCTTGTGTAAGCATGCTTGACTTTAAAATTAGGAATAATAAACTAATGCTCGTTGCATTCTGCAGAAGTATTGATTTTGGAAAAAAAGTTTATGCAAATATGATATCATTGAATGAAATACAGAATAATGTTGCCTCTGCTTTGAAGATAAAATGTGGAGAACTTGTAATGTATGTTGTTTCTGCGCACATCTATGATGAGGATTATGATAAATTAAAGGAGATATTGAAAAATGCAGGAAAGTATTGAAGAAATTAGAGAAAGAGTAAAA
Source organism: Candidatus Pacearchaeota archaeon (assembly GCA_016211995.1). Taxonomy (GTDB): domain Archaea; phylum Nanobdellota; class Nanobdellia; order Pacearchaeales; family DTIR01; genus JACRHU01. The sequence continues at coordinate 20,116 of JACRHU010000078.1, read as the reverse complement.
AATGCACAGCAAAATTATGCAAGAAATATAGAAACAATAGAAGAAATCTTAAGAAGTGAGAGAGGATATGTTTCAAGGCCACCTGTTAATGAGAGTGTAATAGCTCTTTGCTCAGGAGGTTTAGACTCAACTGTAATGCTCAACATACTAGCAGAAGAATGGGGTTCTAAAATTTATCCTGTATTTTTTAGAAGAGGAGCAAGGGCAGAAAAATTTGAAGAGCAAGCATTTGATTTTTTTATTGATTTTTATAAAAAAAGATTTTCAAGCATTATGCAAGAAGCTGTAAAAATTGATTTTAAAATTCCATCCAGAGAGTTTAAGCAATATCTGCCTGAGAATCTGGCAAAAACAGTAGGGCATCCTCTAAGAAATTCAACAATGCAGAATCTCGCTGTAATGTATGCTGTTTCGCTTGATTCTAAATTAGAAAAAAATATAAGAACAATTTTTTCAGGTTCAGTTGGAGAAGACAAAACCGAACCAGAGTTAGGATTGCTTAGTCTTAGAAGCCAAACCTTAAATACCTGTATACAAACAGCAGATTGGACTTGGCAAATTACCTCTCCATTAACAGACCCCGAATTTGGAGATATTTTGTATAAAAGAAATTTAATAAAATATGCAATTGAAAAAAATATTCCACTAGAAAAAACTAGATCATGCTTCAGTGCTGAAGAAATTGCAGACGGGTCTTGTTTTGCTTGTATTAAAAGAAGTGAGGCATTTGAAAATGCAGGCATTAAAGACCCCCTGCAATACAAAATACAGGAGGAAAAACATGAATAAATTAGAAGATAAACTCAATACAAGCTGGAGGCAATTCAAGCCACAAAAAGCAACAAAAGCAAGACAGATTGATTGGTTTGTTGTAGCTTTTTATAAAGAATGTGCAGAAACAATTCAAAAGACATTTTCACAACTAAATTTAAACAATCTAGAGATTAAGGCATTGCAGTCAAAAGGATATGAATATGAAATACTAGCTGAACCAGGTGATTATGAAATTTATGCAAGGCATTATGTTAGAAAAAATGAATTTGAAAATGAATATTTGGAGGAAAAATGACAGAGAGAGTTGTCAAAGGCAATGATTTATTTTTCAAGGATGATATAAAGATAGTAGAAGATGAAATAACACTAGCAATGGCTCTACCACAGCTTCCAGTTTTTAGAGACGATTTACAGATCTTTTATAAAGGCCATATTTTTGTTCCTTCAAGAAATCCTGCGAAAGATTATATAAAAGTGTATACAGAAACTTATGGACTTGAAGAAATAGCAACACCAATGCAACAAGAAGAGGCATATTTCACTAAATATAAAGATGATTTTAAAAAGCTGAAGTCTGATTTTATAAAAAGAGTTTTGACAGGGTTCTCTGATCTTGAAGATAATCATCCGCTTAAAGGCAGACTTAGTTCAGGTGTAATCTCAGAGCTTGAATCAACAATTGCTAAAAAATATGCTGAGGAGATAACTGAACAGAAGGAATTAGAAATTGAAGACAGCGGGCTGATTAAAAAATTGCAAGATTCTGTATTTGGTTCAATAACAGGATATGAAAGAGTGCTTATTTTAGACAACAAAGTTTACAATTTGATAACTTTCCCAGAATTTATAGCACATTTCAAGCCATCTTTCAGGCCATCAATTGAACCCAGTGAAAAATCAGTTTATGAAAAAGTTATGAAGGCTGCAAAGTCAGCTACTCCTGAAGAGCTTTCTAGTCTTCTTGACAAGCATGAAGGAGATATTGATAAAAGGACCCTAAGTTCAATGAAAGGAAAAATCTGGAGTGGTGATAGGAGCTTTAAGCTATATCTTGGAGGAGTTTACTGGATTCCTGAACATCAGGGCTCTATCGAGAATTTGCAGCAGACTTACCAAAAAATGCTTGAAATGAAAATAAAAATCGATGCTGTAAAGGAGTTTTTAAGATGAAAATCAAAGATTTTCAACTTCCTAAATCAAGAAAATTCATAAAGAATTTTCAGGAACCTAAAAATAAAATATTTTTATGTAATTCAGAGAATAATAAGGAGGAGTTTTTAAAATGAGTCTAGAAAAATATCTAGGAACTTTAATAAGAAATCTTCCTAATGTGAATGATATGGAATTCAAGGTAGCTTTTGGTTTGCATAGCAATACATTTTTACAAAAGCTAGTAGCTGAAAGCACAATTAAAAAAGGAGTTAGAATAAAGAGAGATGATTTTTACAAAGGAATATTATTCATGGATTACTATCTAATGCTTGAGGGAGATAAGATTTGCGATAATCTTATCTTAGTTTCAAAGGCATTGAGGAAAGTTGAGAAAGAGCAAGAAAATGAAGAAGAGGATGATGAAGGGCTTTCTTATTTTGACCTTAAGGCAATAATGCTCGAAGCAGGAATGTATTCACAACAAATGAATGTTAATTATAAAAATAAATTTGATGAGTTTAAAACAGTGTATGAAAAATCAAGAAAGGCAGACATGAAAAATGCAAAAGAAGCAGACTTGTACTATGAAGCAGTTGGCAAAATGATTTCTGATGTTGTAAGCAAGAAAAGAAAAGAATTTCTTTTAGGCGCAGAAAGCAGAAGAGACTTAGAGGCACTTGTCTTTACAGATTGTATTCTCGAAGGATTTAATCTTACAGATGAGACTGTCGAGAGCATGCTTTACAATAAGAAATTTCTTGATGCTTCATTATACAGCCTTGATAAATTAAGGAAAACTGTAACCCTCGATCAGCTTAAGCAATATATGACTGCCCTTGCAAAAGCAGGAGTGGAAAATGAATGAAAAATATACATTAGAAAAAATATTAAGTGAGCTAGGGAAAACCGAGCAGAATGAGGAGAGGATGCACGCAGCAATGCTTCTCTCATATGCAGGCTCTGTCTATGATGTAATGAGAAAAAACACAGTTCCTTCCCCATTATATCGAGTCAGTTATGATAAAACCAACCATGTAATCTCTCTTGATGAAACCTATGGAAAAAGCCTTGTCCCTAAAAAAGAAGCTTTAGATATTTCCTTAGAAGATGAAATTTTTTGCTCTAATATAAGGGATATGCCTATTCTTTTAGAAGGAGAGACAGGTGTAGGAAAAACATTTACTGCAATGAAATATGTATCTGCAATCTTAAATAAAGAAAATTTCTTTGCATACAGGCTCAGCGCAAATGCTTTTATGAATAATTTATTTTCACCATTTCAGGAAGGAAAAATGGAGAATGGAATGCCGGTTATAAATCCAAGGATAGATATTATTGAAAAAACAGCAGCAGTAATTGTTGATGAGATTAATAGGGGAGATTCAAATGAAACTCTGCAGTTATTTGATAATGAAATGCATTTAGGAGGTAAGATATACAAATTTGGAATCCCTATTCCTGAATTTACAGGAAATTATGGAAAATACAATGAAAAGAGCGGTAGATTAAAGAAATTGCTTATAATTACTGCGCAGAACCCAGCAAACACAGATGACTCAAAATTTACACAAACCTTGCAGTTAGATGCAGCTGTTGATAATAGATTACTAAAAACATATGTTGGCAATGCTGCTCCAAGCGCAGGCTCTGTCCTATGGCTCGGAGAGGATGGAAAAAAGCCTCATGAAGAATTTATGAAAAAATTCACAGAAAGGACTGTAAAGTATCTAGGCATTCCTGAAAAAACTCTTGAAAATCTAGAAAGAGATTGGCTCTCAACATATTCTTGGATAACAGAATCAAAAAGAACAGATAAGCCGATACTCTATTCTGCATTAGAACTTTCTGACCTTCTTATCGCTACATTCAGCGGAAATTTAATTGAATATTTTAACTATGAAAAGAATGTAATCAGTGATTGGGAATCAAAGCTTAAAAAAGGAATTACTATAACAGAAAGCTTGCATGAAACTGATAATATAAAAAAAATTCATGAAATAACTTATTCGTTCAAAGTTCCTATGATATTCAGAGATATTGTACAGATTAAAAGGCTTGCTGATGTTCTTGCAACATTGAGAAATGTTAAAGATTCCTTGAAGGCAAAAAATCCTCTTGAAGAATATCTTGATATGAAGAAATATGTTAGTATAAGAGAAGTTGCAGGAGCTACTGCATTGCTTGCAAGAAACAAACAAAAATCAGAATCACAGAGTCCTGTAAATGCTATAAATCAAATTCTTAATCAGTATGTCAGCTTATTGCAGGATTACATGCAGGAGTCAAAACTTTTTACTACTAATTTTGATATGATGGATCCAAATCAGGGAATAAAGAGGACTGCAATACAAAAATCCCTGAGAGATACTATACATGAATCTGGGGGGGTAGAAACTTTGGTAGATAATCTAACAGAGCAGGCAAAATTGTTAAGAGCAAAAATAAGCAATTCTGAAGAGATAAGAAATGTTCTCATAGCAAGAAATGTGGCAGATTTAATGACTTTATGCGGTTTCTTGACTGACTATAAAGAAGAAATTAACCCTATGTTAAAAGGATATAATAAAAAAACGAAAATAACAGATGTAATAGATGATTTAGGAAAATTCTATTATAAAAAACAGAGAGAGCAAGGAATGATTCTTCCAGAGATATATCAACATAGGATTCAAAGAACTTTAGGAGTTTCAGGGTCATAGAAGAATGGAAAATGAAAGCCAAAGATATAGTGCTAGAATCAGGAAAAACATGGAGAGAGATAGTTAGATTAGCAACGCCTTTAGATTCTGATAAAGAGATTAATTATGGTTCTAATCCAAAATCAAAAACAGATTTTGATGCTTATACAGACAATAAAAGAATTTTTATTAATATAAATAATGAAGCTAAACTTAAAAAAAATTTTGAAGATACCATAGTTCCTGCTTACAAAATAGCTAGCCAAAAGCTCTATAGGGTTAAGAATAAAATTTCCGACTCAGAACTGCTGAAAAATATTATCTATGACACATTTCTTTTTGTGCATTTTCATGAGCAATTGCACCCATGGTTTTGTCCTAACAGCAGATTTGATGAAAGAAAGATTACAAAAACATTGTATGACGGCATAAAAGAGGCAGAGCCTAGCTTGTCAAAGGCACAGGCAATGTTTAAGGCAAACAATATAAAGAACCTTTGCTGGGATGCTATTTTAAACATAGCATTTATTTCAAAAACTTCTGGATATAATAATGAAACACTTGAACAGAAGATAAGCTTTATTTTCCAGGATAATGGCAGAGAAATTGAATCTCAGCCAGTAATGCATTATCCTTCTGGGATTTTACCAATTGTTTATATGAACTCTGCAGCAAACAGGACAACAGATGTTCCTATTTCATTAGTCGGACTTTTATATTCAACAATGTCTTTTAATTCAGAAGAGGCTAGAAAAAATGCAGCACAGATTTTTTTAGATGATTTAAATAGCAAAAAATTAAGCAATTTAGCTGCTCTTGATGTTCTAAAAGAAATGTATTCTGGATTTATCTCAGATGTTAAAGACGAGCATTTAAAGATGCTTGGAATTGACAGAAAAGAATATCTTAAAAAAATTTCAGATATCACAGATTTTTCCAATTTAAAATATGAAGGAATACAAAAATATTTTGTTGCTTCCTTGACAAGAGTATTTGATTCTCAACTTTCAAGATACGATTCTATAAAAGGTTTTGTAAAAGCAATTTCAAAGTACATTTCAGTAAGAGAAAAGCAGGGAAGTTTTGACAGCAATACATCAAGTTTTGGCTCTGGTTCAGGGCAAGGTTCAGGAGAATCTGGAGAAGGCCAGGCTGGAGGACAAGGTGAAGAAGAAGGAGAAGAGAGTGAAGAAGGAGAAGAAGATGAAGGTCAAGGAGCTGGAAAAGGCAAAAGCGATGAGGAGATGGAAGGAGATAGCATGTCCCAGACAATGGATGATTTACTTGAAGAACTACCAGACAAAGAGAGAGATGATTTACTTGAAGATGTAATCCAACAAGGAACTAATTATGATGATTATGATAGCTATGGTGGAGGAGGAAAAGGCGCAGGAATGCCTTCTAAACGTGTTTTGAATAGCATAGCTAGTATAGCTACTGATGAATATTACAAGCAGAATGCTGATTTGATTGAATTAAAAAATCCTTCTGAAGAGAATATTTCATTTGAGCTAGGAACAAAAAAAGTTTGGAAGTTAAGAAGCTCTTTGAATCTTACTTCCACTGAAATAAATAAGTTAAATGTTAAAAAGATAATGGATTTTCAACAGAAAACAGGGTTGCCTGTTCTTGTTGATATAGGAAATGGATATTGGAGATTTAATGATTATGAGCTTAAAGAAACTCCATTGAAATCTTATTCTTCGCAACTTACAGGAATAGAGATTCCTGATAACTGGGTGTTATTACAAGACTCTTCTGGCACAATGACTGGAGGTTTTTTTGTTGGAACAGGCAATAAATTTGATATCTTAAACAGAGTTAAATACGGCTTAATGAAAGGTCTTGTAAATACAGCAAAAAAATTAGGAAAACATCCAAAATTTGGTATTGTAGATTTTTCAGACATGACAAGATACAGTGGATTGGATGATCTTGTTAGTATTTATGACGCAAAAAGGCACAGGGTTAAAGATGTTTCTCTTTCGCCTCAATGCGGGGGAACCTATCTTAATAGCGATGTTTTTAAAAAAATAGAAAAGGATTTGAAACAAGGAAAAACAATATACACTTTAATAACAGACGGAGAGGTTGCAGGAGATAACAGAATATACAGCTCAATACAGAATATTGCTTCAAAGAAAGATACAGCGTTTGTATTTGTTGAAGTTGCATCAAGCAGTAGCCTTGGGCAGCAAGTTAAGGTATTAGCAGCAAAAAATCCTGCAGTAATATACTACAAAGTCAGCAGCATAAAATCTATAAAGGATAAATTAGGGAGCATCTTAGTAAAATACAGCTGATATCAAAAAAAAGCTTGACATTAAGCTTTTTTAGGATGCTAAAAACAGCAAAGCTGTTTTTTTCATAAACTGAAAATGGAAAAAAAGATTCAGATTGCAGGGTTAACAAACGCAATAACTGATATTATAATTAATGTATCTTATTCTGAATTAAACAGACTTGGTATAAAAAAAGGATTTCATAATTCAAAAGAAAATATTCCATACTTAGAATTTTTAAAGCTCATAGAAAAACCCTGTGTTCATGCAACTGGAGGTTCAACAGGAAATGTTATTATTGGTGCTGCAAATCTTGGTGTGACAACAGCATTGTTTGGAACAGTAGGAGATGATTCTTATGGAGAAGAATATATAAAAGAAATTGAATCTAAAGGAATCAATTCATTAATAAATATTGAGAAGGGAGAAAGCGGTTTATGCTATCTTTTTATTACACCAGATGGAGAAAAAACTTCTATATCTGCAATGGGTGTTGCAGGCCGTTATAACTTTGATTTATTTCAACTAAAAGAAGCAGAAATATTCCATACATCTGGGTATGAATTAATGACAAATCCCTCAAGAGTTAAGGAAACTTTAGAATATGCAAAAACTATTGGAGCAAAATTAAGTTTTGATCTCTCAGACCCTTCTGCTATCATAAGGCAAAGGGAGAATATTGAAGATATTTTGAAGAGCACACACATTTTATTTGCAACAGAAGAAGAGGCCTTAGAGCTTGATTATGAAATAAGTGAATTATGTCCTATTGCTATATTAAAAAAAGGCGAAAGGGGCTCTATTGTAATGCAAGGAAAAAATAAATTTGTAATTCCAATCTACAAAGTCGAAGTTCAAGGAACAAATGGCGCAGGAGATGCTTATTCTGCTGGTTTTTTAGCTGAATACTTGAAAGGTTCAAATCTTGAAGCATGCGGTCATGCTGGAAGTTCATATGCAGCAAAAATCTGCAGTATAAAAGAATCACACCTCTAGTAAGTAATTAATAATTCTTTCTGCTAGCTGCATCAAGAATTGCACCAACTATCGCTCCAATTCCACCACAGATAACCACTGCTGTTAAGAATATAAAAAGGCCTTTAAGATAAATTTGTGGATTGCTTGTCAATAAATCTGTCTGAGAAATAAAATCAAGCCCCCTCTGACCATTTATAGAAAATCCTAAACTAAATATAAATCCAAGTAATGAGCCAAGTCCGCCGAACACTTCTGTATATCCAGTCATAATTCAATAAAGAATAAGGAATTTAAAAAGCTTTTTAAATTCCTAGCGTGTTTAAAAAATAAGCTCTTTTTAATTTATTTTATTATCAGTAAAGGAATTGATTTAAAATCCATGAATTCAGAGGTCAAAAATTAGGAGATACCGACTGTATATTAGTGAATTTTTAGACACGCCCTTAAATTTCTAGCTTTGCACACGATTAGCTTTTTCTGAGATGTAAACCTAAATTTCATAAGTTTTCTCTGTGTCATACATATCTGAGGGATGAAAAGCTTCCCGCATAAACCTAAACAATTCAAGGGGATTATAGGGTTTGGTAAGATAGGCGAAGCATCCTGCCTGCCAGCCTTTGAAAACTTCGCTGTCAGACACTTTGGCAGTAAGCATTATTATTGGAATCTCATTTATCCTTTGGTCTGGATTTGCCTTGATATTTTTAACAAGTTCTTCTCCAGACATTATTGGCATCCTTAAATCTGTTATAATCAAATCAGGAATCTGTTTTTCTATCTCTCTTAATGCATCTCTTCCATTATATGCACATCTTACTTCATAACCTCTTCTTTTAAGATGCACCTCTGCAATAAGTCTCATAAGATTTCTTTCATCTTCTACAACAAGAATTCTCTTTCCCCTGCCTTCATTTGCATATTTTGGTGGCTCCTTATCTTTTCTGCTCAATAAGTTATCGAGGATTTTCACAAAATTCAATAATATAGCAGGTATTTATATTTTTATATGGTCTAGTAAATATGCTATGTGTAAATTTATCTTAAAATCATATCTATATGCTCTCTATTTTTACACATAGCCTAGTAAATAGAAAATATTAAATATGCATTTTCATTAAATAAATTGAGGTGATTTTGCTTGTAAAATGGCAAAGGCAAAAAAGAAAAAGAAATACTATAAGAAGAAGGCAAAGAAAGCTTAACTTAAAAAGTTAGGTATGGTTTTTTCTTTCTGAAAGCTATTTTTAATAGGAATTACCATCCTTGAAACTACCCCATGTAAACTATAAGGCATTCTCATTAGTCTTATATAACCTCTTGATACCCAAGGGTCTATAGGATATTTTGCAAATTTTTTATTTAAGTTTCTTCTTTCTTTAATGCTGAATGAATAAGCCTTTTCATCAAGGGCATGTATATGAAAACCTCTACCAGAATAAACTAATATTAATTTTTTGAAACCTATTTTTTCGAGCTCTTTTTTCATTTTTTGTGTTATTTTAAAGAGCTTGTTAAGGCATTTACTACATACTCTTTTTTTCTTTTTGCATCTACATTTAATATTATCTAAATCTATATCAAAAGCAAGTTCTTGTTTAATCCATTTATTAAATTGCAATTTTTTAAGAATTTTTTTTGGATTTTTGTATACATTTCTATCATAATATAAGTCCTCTGGATTATATTTTTTTATTTTTTCTTTCAATTCACTAAATGGAAAGTAAAAGATTGTATTTTTCCATCTTTTATCGAGCATTATCCCTGTTTCACTTCCTGCATCTAGTGCACATAATTGCGGAAGTTTCATTCCATTTGATTTAAACCAGCTTTTAACCTTGCCTATAGAAAACTCTTTTTCATAGAATTCTTTTCTTTCATCAAGAGTTGCAGGTCTAAATTCTTTTTCTGCTCTTTTTTTCATTTGATAGATATACGCCCGGACTGGGAATTGAACCCAGATATCCTTTCGGAAACAGGTTATTCACACACTCAGATAGCAAACCTGCGCCTTACCATTGGGCCATCCGGGCATGATTTTGAGAACGGATAAATCACTTTTAAATCTTTCTTAGTTTAATCTTTGTACATAATTAGCTTTTGAATAATTTCTATACATTTATGTGCAAAGCCTTAGTTTAATCTTTGAATATCAAGGGAGTAGGAGGAGGCAATGAATTTCTAGATTTTTCTTCTTCTCTCTGTTTATTATATAACTTGAATATCTTATCATATTCTTGGTTACTTATCTCGCCTAAATCTTTTCCAGTATAAATAGAATTAGTTAAATCATGCTTATGCACTGAACCATCTCCATGAAGATAGTAGCGTAAGGATTCTCCTGTTTCTTTATTAAACTCACTCAAAAGAAGTTTCCCTTTATGAAATCCATGAATAGGATCGCATTTTGGCAGTTCTTCTTTCGCCATTTTTTTGAAGAAATCTTTATATCCTTTATTTTCCATATGGTTTTTTATTGAATCATCTTTTTAATTTTTTCTATTTGGTAGATAAGAAAGTTTTTTAAATAGGAGTATATTATAAATTTAAATAAAATGGTGGTTAGAGAGAAGGACTATATACAACAACTAGCTGACTATGTAAAGAGAAATCTAAGTAAAGGATATACAATAGACACTTTAAGATGGGCATTAGTCAAGCAAGGAAGAAATAGAACCGAGATTGAAAGAGCAATTACACTGGCACAGCAACAAATGGCTGCAAATGCACCGAAATTTCAAGCAAAGCCGCAGCTAATTGTTGATAGAAAAGAGGAAAAACAAGAAAAGAAAGAAGGATTCTTTGCAAGGATAGTTAGCTGGTTTAAAGGATAAACTTTTAAACTTTGAAGTATATAGATAATATATAAAATGGTGTCATTAAAGAAAGTTCTTTATACAGGACTAGCAGCAGTTGTATTACTAGGAGTTAGTGCTTCAGGGGTTGATAAAGCCCAAGCAGGGCTTTTTGATAATTTATTTAGAAGACATAGAACTGAAATTTCTACAACACTTGACATAGGAAGAAACTATGATGGTAGAGTAGAAGTATTTTATTCAAGTAACTATGATATCTGGCAACCCTGGATGGAAAGAGATTATGGAAGAGAATGGATGGAAAGAGATTATGGAAGAGATGGCAGTTTGCGTGGGCAGAGTGGAGAACTAAGAAGAATTGAACCAAAAGAGGTCCAACCAAAACCAACAGAGATAAGGGTTGAAACAGAGACTTTCAAAGTGCCAGGAGTTAGAATAGTTCCAAAGAGTGATTATAAGACAGAGAGAGATAGAGAGATAAGAGAGCAACAGGGTAGATATCGACCTTATCAACCAGAATTCCGCGGAAGAAGAGACAGTTTCTTGGAGCATAGAATAAAAATAATCCATGAAGGCAGGGTTATCACAGTAGACATTAATAGATACTTTGAAGAACCAAGAGTTATAATTATAAGGTAATTCAAAATGAAACTCAGCACTAAAATTAAGCTATTTTTTGGAGCATCTTTATTACTTTTCTTTTTTCCTAGTCCTCTCTATGCACAAGCTAGTTCAGAAAACAAACCAAAGAAAATAGAGTCTCTTTATGTTAAAAATATTGAGATAAGGGATTTTTTCTCCACACTTGAAAATAATCTAGGAGAAAAAATAGTCGTTGATGAAAATGTAGAAGGAACTGTAACAGCTGATCTGAAAGATGTTACACTTGAGCAGATTCTAGGGACTCTAAAGTATAGAGATATTGAATATACTAAGAATGAAGAAGGATATCATGTTTTTAAAAAAGAAGCTAAACCAGAGCAGAGAGTTTACTTGCCTACTTCTTACAGAACATATTCTCCTGTAAGAAGGCTTCATTTGTTTGAGCCAAAATATCTTGATGCAGTTCAAGTCTCGCAATGGTTTGGTGGTTTTGCATTAGGAGCTAGCCCTGCAATAAGACCAGTTGCGACTCCTGGAGGTTTTGGCACAGGAGGGTATGGAAATACACAAGGACAGGGATTTCAAGGAGGTCAGCAAGGAAATACAGGATTTGGCAATGGATTACAAGGCGGGTTGCAACAAGGTGGCCTTCAAGGCGGTTTACGAGGCGGAACAGGACTTCAAACTGGCGTTGGTGGATTTTAATTTTTTTAACAAATTAAGCTTTGCGCATAATTACTTTAGAACACTATGAATTTATACACATTTATGTCAGAAATCAAAAAGATTTCTGAGCATCCCAAAAAAGCTGATGCTTTTTTCTGATGTGCAAAGCCAACAAATTAGATAAGCTTAAAAACTCTTAATTTATTTTCTTTGCTGTATGAAAAGTTATGGTGAAGAGTGTGGTGTTGCTGCAGTTGTGATTAAAAATCCTGAGTATAAAGGAAAAGCATCTGAGTTCTTAGAAATAATGCTGTCCAATGAGCAGCATAGGGGCCAGCAGAGCGCAGGTTTTGTTACTTATGATGAAGACGAGAAGGTTAAGCTAAAAAGATATGTTGGAGTAGGGAGAGTAGAAGATGTTTTTAAATCAAGAGATAATAGTGCACACAAAAAAATTATTGATTACTATGCTGGAAATAGAGGCATAGGGCATACGCGTTATTCTACTTCTGGTGCAAGTAAAGAGTATGGGGACTTTTTAATTGAAGCCCAGCCTTTCTTAAGACAGCATGGGAAAATCTGGAAAAGGTTTGCCATCGCCTTTAATGGAAATCTTGCCAATTACCAAGAACTTGCACAGGAACTTGAAAAAAATAATGAGTATGTTTTAGATACAGATGTTGATACAGAATTGATAATGCACTATCTCTCTATAAGCATGAAAAAATTAGAAGAAATAGGGGGAGGAAAAGAGCCAAATCTTGAAGAAGTGGTTAAAGATATCTGCAAAAATTTTGATGGAGCATATAATGTTGTTTTTATAAATGGTAAGGGAAAAGTTGCAGCATTCCGCGATCCCTTAGGAATTAGGCCATTATTCTATGCAGATACAAAAGATATTTTTACTTTAGCTTCTGAATCTATCTCTCTAGAAAGTATAGGGATAGACTTAAAAGATATTAAGGAAGTAGCTCCTGGCTCTCTCTTGCAATTTGATTCTGAATTAAAAGAATATAGATTTTCTGATAATCAAAAAAAGGCGTTATGTGTTTTTGAACCAAATTATTTTATGGCAAAACAGTCTATTTTTAAGACAGATAGTGTTCAATCTGTAAGGAGAAGATTAGGAGAAGAGCTTACTAGGACCGAACCTTTACTCTATGCGATTCTAGCTAATAAGAGTGACTATATTATTGTACCAATACCAGACACTCCTACTGCTGTAGCAGAAGCAATGTCACAAATTCTTGGAGTTCCTAAAGTTGAGGCTATTATAGTCAAACATCAGGTTATTTTAAGCGGAAGGGGGTTTATAGGAAAGCCTGATGAAAGAGAGAGGATAATGAAAAATAAGTACGGAATAATTCCAGAACTTATTGAGGGAAAAAAAGTTATTGGTATTGAAGATAGTTTTGTGCGAGGCGAAACAAGCAAGATAATAGCATGTATGTTAAAGGAGATTGGAGGAGCAAAAGAAGTTCATATGCGCTCAACATTTCCTCCGATAATCTCTCCATGCTTTTATGGAATTGATTTTCCAACAATAAAAGAATTGATTACTTCTGGTCTTGATATAAATAATATAGAAGAATTAGAAAAGGGAGTAGCCAGGCTAATAGGGGCTGATTCTGTGCATTATCAAACAAAAGATGGACTGCTAAAAGCATTACGCGTATCAGAAGAGGAATGTTGTCTTGCCTGCCTCACAGGAAATTATCCAACATCTTTTGGACAAAAAAGATTTGAAGAGCTTTTGAATTCTGAGAAGTAGTTAAGTTTATATATATTCTAAATTCTCATTTTGTTATAGCGGGGTGGAGCAGTGTTTATTTTACAAAATGAAATAGACGCTCAACCAGGAGTGCTCGCAGAGTCTTTAGAGAGACGCGAAAGGCCCATAACCCTGAGGTACCTTGATAAGAAAAATCTTACAAGGCTCAAGCGTGTGGTTCAAAATGGGTTTAGAAAAACTCTAGGCTCGTGAAATTCCCACCCCCGCTATCTTTAAAATGCTAGTCCTAGGAATTGATGATTCAGGAAGAGGGCCATTAATTGGTCCAATGATTATGGCAGGTGTGCTTCTTAAAAAAGAAGATGAAGAAAGACTGAAAAGACTGGGAGTGAGAGATTCCAAGAAACTTACTGATAAAAGACGTGAAATTCTTGCTGCTGAGATAAGAAAGGTTGCAGTAGGATATGAAATTTTTGTTGTTCATCCTAATGAGATTGATGGGAGGCAAGCAGCAGGCTTGAATCTAAACAAAATAGAGGCTATCAAGGCTGCTGAGATTATTAACAAGCTCAATAAAAAAAATGAAAAAATAAATGTTGTCATTGATTGCCCATCAAATAATATTACAAAATGGCATTTGTATCTTGTAGGATTTGTTAAAAATACAAATAATCTGAATTTTATTATAGAGCATAAAGCAGATGTAAATCATGTTGCATGCTCTGCTGCCTCTATTCTCGCTAAAGTGCAAAGAGAAAAAGAGGTTGCTGATTTAAAGAAAAAATTAGGAGTTGATTTTGGTTCAGGATATACATCAGACCCAATAACTCAGAAATTTTTGAAAGAGCATTATAAAGACCATAAAAAAGATGGCATTTTCAGGGAAACTTGGCAGACATTAAAGACAGAAAAGGCAAAAAAAGAGCAGAAAAGCATAGTTGACTTCTAAAATTGAAAAACAAAAGATTTTAAATACATGTTTTTCTTTAAATTCTCTTAAATTTACCGATATAAAAAGGTAAAGAAAAAGAGAAAATGACATTCATTAAAAAAATAGTCTTGCATGGCTTCAAGAGCTTTGCAAAAGAGACAGAAATATTGTTTGATCCTGGTTTAAATGTAGTTGTTGGCCCAAATGGAAGCGGTAAATGCTTAACTGGAGATTCTTTAGTTCAGTTAGGAGACGGAACAATAGAGAGGATAGAAGAGATAGTAAACTCTCGTTTAAAAAAAGCTGTAGAGACAGAAGACGGATTTCTTATTCAAGGAGATGGTACAGAGGTGATATGTTTAGACTTTGAAACATTAAAAACGCAAAAGAAACAAATCAAAGCATTTGTTAAAAGAGCCTTTACAGACAAAATGTTAAGAATAAAAACTCGGAGTGGAAAAGAAATCAAAACAACAAAATACCATCCTTTGTTTATACTGAAAGAAAATCAGATTGTAGCCGCAAGAGCTGATGAGCTTAAACAAGGAATAAGAATCGCTATTCCAAGAAAAATTAGTTTTGAGCCAGAACACAGATATTTTATAGAATTACTTGATAAAATTGAAGAAAATGACAGGATTTATGTTCCTTATAGAGAGGAATATAAGTTAATTTTAAGTTCTTTAAAAGAAAATTTAACATGGAAACAACTGGCTGAGAAAATAGGTGTTTCTTATTATGTTATAAAGGGCTTACTAGATAAACAATCAATAAATTTTGCACATTTAATAAGGGTAATGAGAAATGCAAAATTGTCAGATATAGAAATTTTAAATTTTGTTGATAGAGTAATATCAAATGGAAAAGAAACATCTTTTCCCTTTAAAAATTCAGAAGAATTTACAAGATTTTTCGGATATCTCCTTGCAGAGGGAAGGCTCGCAGAATCGAGCCAGATATGGTTTACGAATGGAGATGAAGAGATTATAGAAGATTATGTTGAATTAGTCAGAAAATTGTTTAATAAAGAACCAATAATCAGAGAGTACAAACCTAACTGCTGGGATGTTTTGATATTTTCAGAGCCGCTTAAGAAGATTTTAGCCAAATTAGGCATGGCCTCAAAAACAGAAGATAAAGCCATATCTAACATCATTTTAAAACATTCGAATAATAAAGAAATTTCAGCTTTGTTGAACGGATTGTATTGCGGAGATGGTTACGTCTCTGATAGAAGTATAGAAATAACAACAAAGAGTAAAAAATTAGCAAAATGCATAGAAGTATGTCTTTTAAGGCTTGGAATAACATACATAAAAAGAAAAGTTGTTAAAGGAATTAAAGAATCTGGTTTTAGAGGAGAGTATGAGAACATAATAATTTATGGTGTGAACAACTTTCGAACATTTTTCAGAAATATAAAACTAGTGCACAAAGAGAAAAAGAGGAAAATAACAGAAAATCTGGATAAAAAGGCAAATCCGAATTTGGATTTGATAGAAGTTAACAGTTTAGTAAAAGAAATAGCAAAAGACCAAGGAATAAGTGTGAAGTTTATAAAAAAACAATTTCCTTTATTTGATGCATACTGTTATAATCAATGTCTCCCTTCAAGAAATGGTTTAAATTTACTTATAAAAAATTTGTTTAATTCTAAGTCTGTATTGGTTGATACCCTTAAATTATTAGTAGAATCTGACATCTACTGGGATGAGATAGTTGAAATTGAAGAGGTTCAAGGAGATGGATGGGTTTACGATTTGTGTGTTGAGAAAGACCATAATTTCATTGCAAATAACATTTTTGTGCATAATAGCAATATAACAGATGCAATATGCTTTGTTTTAGGCAGGTTAAGCATTAAGAGTATAAGGGCTGCAAAAGCTGCTAATTTGATTTATAATGGTGGCAAGGAAAATAAGCCAGCATTTGAAGCTCGTGTTGACTTAATCTTAGATAATTCTGATAAAATGTTTCCTACTCAAGCTGATCTGACAATTTCAAGAATTGTCAGAAGAAATGGTTTAAGCATTTATAAGCTAAATGAAGAAACTAAAACAAGGCAAGAAGTGTTAGACATGCTTGCGCATGCGAATATAGATCCTTATGGTTTTAATATTATTTTGCAGGGAGAGATAGCAAGGTTTGTTGAAATGAGGGGTGAAGAAAGACGCAAGATACTTGAGGATGTTGCAGGGATCAGTGTTTATGAGGTTAGGAAAGAAAAATCTTTAAGAGAACTTGAAAAAACAGAGCAGAAACTTTCAGAAGTTAATACAATATTGCATGAAAGGTTCGCATACATGAAAAATCTTGATATTGAGAGAGCGCAAGCATTGAAGTATAAAGATCTTGAGCTTACTGTCAAAAGATGCAAGGCTTCTGTATTAAAAAAAGACATGAATGAAAAGGAGAAGGCAAGGCAAAATCTGGAGAAAGAAATAGAGGATATTAATATAGATATTGGAAAATTAAGGGTAAAAATTGATTCGATAAATGCAGAGATTACAGAATTTGAAGAAAAAATAAAGGAAATTACACAAAGAATTCAAAAATCTGGTGGAAAAGAGCAAGAACTGTTAAATTCAGAAATATCAGAGCTCAAAGCAACTATTGCTGGACTTACAGTAAGAAAAGAGAGTTTTGAAAGCCAGATAAGAGAGGCAGAAAGAAGAAATGAAGAACTTGTAAAGAATATTACTGAAGGAGAAAAAGCACTCGAAGAAAGAAAAAAAGGCATAAAATCTTATTCTGACAAAGAGCTAAGAGAAAAAAAGAAACAACTTGATGAAATCGAAGAAAAAAGAAAAAAGTTTTATGTGCTCAAGACAGAGCTAAATTCTTTAAATGACAGGCTTAGTGATAAAAGGAAGTCATTGCAGAAAATAAAGAATGATGCTGAATTTACATTTAATCAAATCAATCAACTTTCTTTGCATATGTCTGTATTCGAGCTTAAAAAAGCTCAAATAATACAACATGAGCTAAAAACTAAATTATCAACGCTATCTGAAAAAGAAAATTCCCTACAAAACGAGATATCGACAATAGAAAGAGAGATAGCAGTGAATAAGAATAAAATAGAGAACTTTAACAAGATAAAATCCAATATTGAAAAACTTGATACTTGCCCTGTTTGTGGAACAAAAATAACAAAAGAGCATGCTTCCAAAGTGCTTGATGAAATAGAAACAGAAGTTGAGGAAATAAATTCTGATTTTAAAATTAAAGAAGGAAAGAGGCATAAAAATGAAAAAGAGCTTTCTGAGCTAAAAGAAGGATTTAAAGAAATAAAGGATAAACTTGACAAGCTTAACTCTGATATTGTTAAGCTTGAAAGCATAGAAGAAAAAAGACAGCATAATGTAAAGATAAATGAAGAAGAAGCAGTATTAAAAAAAGAGATTGAAGAACTAGAGAAGAAATCAAAAAATTTAGAAAAAAGTATAGATGAATACAAAGGAATTGAAGACAGATATGATTCATTAAATCTAGAAGTCTTGGAATTAATGCGAAGAGAAGAAGCAAATATAGGTACAGAGCTCACATTCAAGCAAAGAGATTTGGAAAAGTTCAGAAATATTATAAAAACAAATCAAAGAGAAATCGAAGATGCAAGGCAAAAAACCGATGATATTGAAGTGCTTCTTGAAGAAAAACAAGCTGATTTAATAGAAAAAGAGAAAAAAGAAAAAGAGCAGTATGAAAGATTCCAGAAATCTTTTAAGGATAGGACAGATGTTCAAAATATAATCAATGAAAAAAACAAGAAAATTTATGAGTTACAAGTAGAGATCAGGAATAATGAGGACAAAATAAATAACCTAAGAATTCAGAAAGCAGAGATAAATGCTAAATATGAATCTCTTGAGGCAGACTTCATAAATTTTAAGGATCTTGAATTGTTAGCTGGTTCGAGACAAGTACTTGTTGAAAAGCTTGAAAAGACAGAACAAACACTTGAAAGATTAGGAAATGTGAATATGCGTGCATTAGAAGTTTATGATGGTGTTAAAAAAGAATACGATGAAGTAGCCTTAAAAGTAGAGCAACTTAGAAAAGAAAAAGAAGACATCTTAAAAATTATTGAAGAAATTGACAGAAAAAAGAAAATTACATTCAATAAAACTCTTAATATTATTAATGCCTTTTTCACAGAAAATTTCTCCCACCTCTGTGAAAAAGGGCAAGCATTCCTTGAGCTTGAGAACCAAGAAGATCCTTTTGCTGGTGGCTTGGAAATAGCTGTCAAGCTTGCAAAAGGAAAATATTTTGATGCAGCAAGCCTTTCAGGAGGAGAGCAGACACTTGTTGCTATTGCCCTTATTTTAGCAATCCAAAGATATAAGCCATACTGTTTCTATATACTTGATGAGATTGATCCTGCTCTTGATAGGAGAAATTCAGGAAGATTGGCATCAATTTTAAAGCAGAACATCAAAGATGCCCAGTATATAGCAATAACACATAATGACTCTTTAATAGAAGAAGCACCAGTACTCTATGGTGTAAGCATGCAAGAAGGAGTCAGTAAGATTGTAAGCCTGAAGTTATAAAAAATCTTTTCTTTTTTTAAATAAGTTTATACTTTCCCTCAAAAGCTTCTAGTAATACTTTATGCAATTTAGCGCTACCAACATAATAGTAAGGAGTCGGACTTGGCGAATAGGGATTTTGAACATTTAAAATTTTTTCAAGCTTATCAACCATTGTATCAACTATCTCCTGTGCTCGTTTTCTTTCCATCGTTGGTTTTTCTTGCTCCATTTTTATTTTTATGTTAGTAATATCTTTTAAGTATATCAAACTTTTTTGGAGCATCTTCTATTCCTGCATTATACATCTCGTTTATTCTTTCTGCAATTGGCATAAATTTTTTGTCGTAAACCTCAATTATCCTAGAATTAAGCTTGAAAACAAGCATTGTCATTCCTTTTTCTCCTAATCTCATAGTAATAGTGCTTCTGTCTCTCTCCACACTATTACTAAATCCTTCTGGGGTTTCTTTTTCCAGAATCTTTAACAATTCATTTATTTTATTTTGCAGCAACATTTTATTTTCTATACCTTATAAGAAGTATTTAAACTTTTTGTTCAGGAAAACTTTTAGTTTTCAGGATCCTAAAAATCTGCCGATTTTTTTGATGTTAATCTTTTACTTTCTATACAAAGAAACAATAGTCAGAATGCCTGTTTCTTCTTCATATTTTTGTCCAAGACTCTCTGCATATTTGAAAAGCTCTTTATCATAGACATTAATATGGCATTCTCTCTTATTAACATGCGCAAGCAAACTTTTCTCTTCATTTTTATCTAGCACCATTCTTTCTTTATTTTTTTGAATAGTTATATCCTTCAGGCAAACTCTGTTCAATCATTCTGTAAAGAGTTTGCTTATTTTGTTGTAATCTTCTTTCTAAAGAATCAGATCCAATATCCCTGTCTTCAATTAAATTAAACATAGAAGTGCCATCTTTTACTTGCTCATAAGTTATTAATCTCATCTT
>JACRHU010000077.1 GCA_016211995.1 Candidatus Pacearchaeota archaeon | reverse complement strand
TTCATTTAAGAATGCATCAACATCCAGTTTGCGTTGATATAGAAGACCTCCTTTGTAACCTTGCCTAAATTTTTCAGAAGCTATTTTTCTTTCATATTTTGCTAATAATTCATATGTCTTATCCTCAAAATTTGCCATTTTTATTTATTCATTGCCCATGCTGTTAGTGCTGCAACTATAAATAATGCAATAACTCCTAGAACAGATGGATGAAATATAAAGTTCTTGAAGCCTGACTCGCTCGGAGTTAATCCTTCACCAGAATTCCACGGAGCAAACTTTGAAAGTGAAGGTCCAAAGACAGAGATTGCAGTAAAGAAAAATATCAGAAGAATTACAACTAATGCAACTTGCGCTATTCTTGGATTTTTCATTATGTCAGTCAAACCGCCATGCACAAACCCAACTATAAAAAGAATAAAAAAAGTGCAAACTAAAAAAACAACAAGCACAGGCGTAGTTGTTAAAGTATACTGCCTGGCTAAAGGCGTAATAATGAAAATTAAGGACATGACTAACGCAATAATGCTGTAAATGAAATTGCTTTCACCAAAAATTCCTGTTTTTTTAAGAACAGCGTAGATAATTACGAATACAAGAACAAATGCAAGAATTGGCATTAAAAAGCTCAATGAAGTTTCAATTGCCATTTTTTAAGGGGTTTTTTTTCCGCCAATAGTTACCAAAAGAATTATTCCAATAACTATAACAGCAAGAACAATATAACCCCCATACATACTCCAGAAAGAGCTTCCTAACCAAGTAACATTGCCATAGGACCTAATAAGAACTACTAAAAAAACAATAAATCCTGCAATAATTGCCAATAGCTTCATAATCCAGACCCCTTTATCCTGCCCTTCAAAACCCATGAATCCTGTAAAAATTAATAGAGCAAGAATTATAACGATTCCTACACCAATGTTCTTAAAAAATTCCGCATAAAACAATCTTGTAGTAAAATCAAATTGTAATGCACCAAAGGCAAGAGCAATTGCAATTACTGCTTGAACTCCTTTATTCTTTCCTAGAATTTCTGATTTATTAAGAACAGCAAAAACAACTGCAAAAATTAATATAAATGGAATAACAACTGCAAAAATACCTGCATTTTGCCATGTCTGTAAAAGCTGGTCTAAATTTGTATAGGGAACAAACACCATATAGCTAGTAAAAAAAATAAGTATTTATATCTTTCGTTGCTGATATAATAATAAATATAAAGTTTTATTATTGATTCCAATATAAAAGAAAGAACAGAGATAAGGGGTTGTTACTGATACTAAAGACCAATAGACTAAAGAAAAAATTTTATTATTAATACCAATAAAATAAAGGAAGATTAAATAAAAAATAAGTTAACCACCAGTAGGTTTAGGAGGACCAGCAGATTTTATTACAATTACAATAAGAACAATTATTACTACAATAAAAACAATAGTCTGCCATGCAGTGCTAAACCAGGGCTGGCTAGAAAGACCTTCAACAAAACTTATTAGTCCTAAGCTCCATAATAATGAAGCAATAATTGTCACTGCAGCAATAATCCCAAAGACAATTTTAATTGAGTTAGGAAGAATTCCTCCTTCTTTTGTTCCACTTGCAAATCCATAGATTATCATGAATAAAAGTAAAACAACAGCTAAAACAGCTACAGTTGGAATAATCCCTGTTATTGCACCTCTTGCATTTGGCACCCCTACAAGAATTAAACCCATTACAAAAGAAATAATTGCATTAATTTGGTGCTTATCCTGCCCAAGAACTTGGGTTCTTTCAAGTAATGCGAAAATTAGAACAAAAACTAGCATAAATGGCAGCAGCATATCTTTGATTAGTGGTGCTGCTAGTATTCCTAATACTCCTCCTTCTGCCATTTTAATTTAAGTTAGTAATTATTCTGCTATTCTTAATATGCTACCTTCTGCCATTTTAAAAAAGTTTATTCTGTAGTAGGTTCAAGGGTTTCTTCTGTTGCCTCTTCTTTGCTTGGTAAGGCAGCTTTGCTTACTACAACTACATCTCCTACTGCTTTAACATATTGATGTGGCACAATCAAACCGCGAGCTCCACCCAAATAAGGTGAAAGAGTGCTTGTTCTTGAAAGCTTTATGCGCCAGCCATCAACCTTGTTTTCAATAAGATTTGCTTCTTCAATTTCTCCAAAGTAGTCTCCAGAATCAGTAAATACCCTCATCCCTATCATCTCACTAACTTTTCTTATTCTCAACATTTTTGCCTCAAATTTTATTATCCTTTTGCTTATACATGAAAATCTTGTGATTTTCAGGTTCCCAAAAACCATAGGTTTTCTGGATCTTAAATCTTTATTTCCTTAGTTTTCTCTTTTTCTTCCTCTCGTAGCTTTGCACATAATTAGATTTGGAATGATATACCTTCACATTTATGTCAGAAATCAAAGATTTCTGAGTATCCCAAAAAAGCTTTAGCTTTTTTCTGATGTGCAAATCCTTCTCTCGTTGACATAGTTCTAGATTAAGGCTTATTTATATATTTTTCTATCTTTATAACTGTATTTTGTGGGATAATTAGAAACATATACTTTTTTATCTTTAAAGCTATATTTCTATTGATTTTTAAATCCTTATTAGAAACCTTTTTAAAAAACATTCTCCTCAGTTATTCATGGCAAAGAGTGATATAGCTTATATTATTTTATTTTCTCTAATTCTAGGCTATATTTTAGCATTTCCTCTTTCAATGGCAGACCCATGGAGTAAATGGGCAGTTTATGCTGGATTTGCATTTATACTTCTCGCAGCTAATCTTATAGCTAAAAAGCTTTCAGCATATGTTCTTGACTGTTATGTTGACCTAGAACCTTGGAACTGGCAGAGATATTGGCTTTATGAATCAGCGTACTGGAGAAGGCCTGTTCCTATGTGGCTTATCTGGCCAATAGCACTTGTGTGGGTGACTCTAGGAGCTGTAAAATGGCTCGCAATAACTACCTTTGAAGTAGTTCCTCTTGCAAGTAAAGTGAGAAGAAGGTTTTCAGAGTTAACAGAATGGGATATAGCAGTTATTGCAGCAACAGGAATTGCAGCAAATTTAGTTCTGGCAGTTTTAGCGGCATTTCTAGGCTATCCTGAATTTGCAAAAATAGCTATGTTATTTATATTTTTCAATATGCTCCCACTTCCAGCTTATGACGGCGGAAAAATTTTATTTGGAAGCAAGTTATTTTTCAGTTTCATATTTATAATAACAATAATCAATACAATTCTAATCTACTTGCAAAATACATTAACAACCTGGATAAGTTTTGGTCTCTTAATCTTAATTTTAATTGTAATCTTCTTTAGTTTAAGAGAGAGATAAGATAAATATTTTTAAAATCAATCATCAAAACAATTTAAAGAAAATTAATACTTTTTTGTAGAAGATTCTATTGCTATTCCCATCTGGTCATCCATTATTGCAGCTACATACTTTTCTTTTGCTAGTTCAAAAATCTGGGTCCTGTTTAGAAAAGCAGAAACCAAACCTAGTGAAGGGGAAGGAGTAAATTTTACTCTTATCCTCTCAAGATATTTAACAATTGGTTCTAATGACTGTGGCAACTTCTCTCTTTTTTCCTTTTCTTCTCCTCCTGGATCTGTTGCGAAGATTATAACATTCAGATAACCCTTAGGATCAGTCTTTTTCAGGGTATTTTCCAAACTCTCTGAAATCTTTGATGGCATGTTTCTTTGAATATCATTGAAATTTATAAATATAGTTATGATTCAAAATATATTTTAGTTTTTGGAGAAATTAGTTGAAATTTATAAATATAGTTATGATTCATTTTGTTTTTGGAGAAATTAGTTGAAATTTATAAATATAGTTATGATTCATTTTGTTTTTGGAGAAATTAGAAAGGTATTTAAATTTAGGGTTTATTAAAATTCGGCAAAATGAAAGATTATATTGCAATAATAACTGCTGGAGGCCATATAGCCTCGTTTCATTCAGGTATGCTTGGAATAACAGAACAAGCAGAAAAATATAATTTAGGTGTTCTTGGATTTAAAGATGGTTTTAAAGGAGCAAAGCAAGGAAAATTTTACTTATTAAATTCAGAATATTTTAATAGATATCAATTGAGAGCAGGATCAGCTATAGGTGCATCAAGAGAAAAGGTTGAGAAAAATTTAGAAAAAAATATAGATGATCCTAAATTAATTAAATCTGTTCTTGAAAGTCTTGCAAAGCAAGGAATCAATATTAAAGCAATTATTGGAATGTGCGGAGATGATCATTTAAAACAACTTTATGCTTTGCAAACAGAAGAAGGAATTCCAGTAATTGGATGGCCGAAGACAATGGACAATGATTTATCCTCAACATATTTTACTTTAGGCTACCCTACAGCAGCTATGAATGCTGCAAAATCAATAAGGCAAGGATTTGATGGTGCATGGACTAATAATAGAATTCATATTGTAACAATGTTTGGAAGAGATACAGACTGGGTTGTTGCAGCTGCAGGTGCTTGGGGGCAGGCAGATCTAACTATAGGTGGAGAAGGTAAAGAGTATGACATAAAAGAAATTTATGAAAGAGCACTAGAATCAATAGAAAAGAATAAAAAAGAATATGGAAGAAAATTTGCTGTGCTTGCAGTAGGAGAGGGAGCGAGCATAAAAGGAATAGAAAGCCATGTTGGTGACATAAAAGATATTCATGGAAATCCAAAACTAATACCAGAAAAACTTGCACTTGAAATCCAGAAAGGTTTTCAAAATATTGATGAAAAGGCTTCAACATCAATTGATACATTAACCTATAATGAATTTAGAAATTGCTCTCCAACTGCATTAGACAGAGAAATTGCAAGAAAAGCAGGAGAAAGATGTGTTGATGAAATTTTACTTGGACTGCCTGGAAATTGCGTTGTGATAGCTAATGATGATAAGGACATAAGATTAAAAATAGCCCCGCTTCCAGAGGTTTATAAAAAAAGAAAATTGGCTCTGGAAGGATTTATGGACTATGAAAATATGCAACCTACAAAATCATTTATTAATTATTACACTCCTATTTTTGAAGAGCCATTAAAAAAAGAAAAAATTTTATTTAAACCATTAGAAGAAAAGGGTATCTAAAAAATAATTTCTTAGTAAAGAACATTTAAAAGTTTTGGCATATATATTTAAGTATGGATAATATAGAAAAATTTCTTTTAAATATAAAACCAAGAGAGTATCAAGAAAGAATATTTCAAACTTGTAAAGATAAAAATTGTTTAGTTGTTTTGCCGACTGGCTTGGGAAAAACATTAATAGCTTTAATGCTTGCTATAGACCGGTTGCAGAGATTTCCAAATTCTAAAGTCTTATTCCTTGCTCCAACAAGACCCTTAGCAGAACAGCATTTTAATTATTTTAAAAAACATTTGCCAGAGCTTTTTGCTTCATTTGAATTATTCACAGGAAAGGTAAATGCAGGAAAAAGAAGAGAATTGTGGGATAAAACAGATATTATATTTTCAACACCCCAATGCATTGCAAATGATTTAAAGAATAATTTATACAATTTAGAAAATGTTTCTTTGCTTATAGAAGATGAGTGCCACAGATGCTTGAAGAGTTATGATTATGTTTATGTTGCAGAAAAAAATAGAGAGCAATCAAAACAACCAAGAATGCTTGGATTGACTGCAAGTCCTGGAAGCGAGGCAAGTATAATAAAAGATATTTGCAAAAATTTAGGAATAGGGGTAATTGAAGCAAGAACAAGAGAGAGCGAGGATGTAGGACAATATCTGCAAAAATTAGAAATTGAAACAGTACTTGTTGAATTACCAGAAGAATTCAAGGAAATAAGGAATATTCTACAAACAATTTATGAAAAAAAGATTGAAGAGTTAAGAAATAGAAAAATTTTGTTTGCACCAGCAACAAAAAAGAATCTGCTTGAACTTCAGGGCAGAATTATGCGCTCAATTGGTTCTGGAAACAGAAACTTTAATTTATTAAGAGCATCAAGTGTTTGCGCACAAGCAATAAAGCTACAGCATGCATTAGAAATGATTGAAACCCAGGGCATTGGCTCATTGCATAATTACTTGCAGGATTTATTTGAACAAACAAGAAAAGGACAGAGTAAAGCAGTAATACAATTAACAAAAAGTAAGGAGTTCAACCAAGCCTATATAAAAGCTTCAGAATTGCTTGCAAAACAAATAGAACATCCAAAACTTTCTAAACTCATAGAGATAATTGAACAAGAATTTAAAAAAGGGGCGAAAAGAATTATTGTCTTCTCACAATATAGAAACATGGCTACAAGAATATGCAAAGAAATTAATAAAATAGGAATAAAAGCAAGGGTTTTTATCGGTCAGGCAATGAAAGATGGCCAAGGATTAAGTCAAAAAGAGCAACAACAAATAGTAAAAGAATTTTCTCTTGGTTTAATAAATGTGCTTTGTGCAACTTCAATAGGAGAAGAAGGTTTAGATTTGCCTGAAGTAAATGCAGTTATTTTTTATGAGCCGATTCCTTCTGCAATAAGGAAAATTCAAAGAGCAGGAAGAACTGCAAGATTAAAACCTGGCAAACTTATAACTTTAATAACAAGAAAAACAAGAGATGAAGCATACCATTGGGCAGCTTATCATAAAGAAAAGAAGATGTACAGTATAATAAAGAACATGAATTTGAAATTAGAAAAAAAGGAAAAACAGAAAACACTTACTTGAAATATATTTTTCTATATAGTAATGCTTTAAAAGAAGTTATTCTAACAAATATATTTTTCTATATAATAATGTATTTAAAGCGTTATAATTCTAGACTTATGCAAAAGAGTAAAAATGCCAGTTGATGTTATTGTTGGGGGTCAGGGAGGAGACGAAGGAAAAGGCAAAATAGCAGCATATCTTTCTTTACATGATGATTATGATATATGTATGCGTGTATCCTCGCCCCAAGCAGGACATAGTATCTATTACAAAGGAGCGAGGGTCGGACTTGCTTTACTTCCTTCTGGTGTTTTAAATGAAAAATCAAGATTGCTTATCGGAGCAGGAGGTTTAATCTCTCTTGAAAAAATAGATAGAGAAATAGCAAAAACTGATTTAGATTCAAAAAGACTTGGAATTGATTACATGGTTACAATTGTAACTTCAGAACATAAGAAAAAAGAAAAAGAAAATGAGTACTTAATGAAAGAAGTTGGAAGTGTTGGTGAGGGGATAAGCAGTTGCAGAATTGAAAAGATAATGAGAAATCCTGAATTACTTTTTGCAAAAGATTGTCCATTGTTAAAACCCTATCTTGCTGACACAAAATCAGAGGTACATAAAACTATAGAGCTAGGTGGAAAAATATTGCTTGAAGGAGATCATGGAGCAAAACTTGATTTAATACATGGAGAATATCCAAAAGTGACTTCAAGAGCCGTAAATGCCTCTGGATTTTTATCAGAAGCAGGAATAGGACCAAGACATGTTCAAGATGTCTATGTTGTTTTAAAACCATATGTTACAAGAGTTGGTCCTGGACCTCTTGAAAAAGAAATGTTAGATGAAAAGATCTTAGAATGGACCCATTCAACTGGAGGAGAGACCGGAACAGTAAGTAAAAGATTAAGAAGAATCGGTGAATTTGAATGGGAAAATGTAAAAACAGTAATAAAAATGAATAGCGCTACAAAAATAGCTTTAACCCATATGGATTGTCCTGATTTTTTCTGGAATGCTATGGGTTTTAAAGATCAGCTAGAATTCATAAGAAAATTTGAAGAAGAGATTTGTGATAAATGGCCTTACCCAAAAATCACTTTGCTTTCTTATGGCCCTAAGATTGAAGATGTTGAAAAGTACTAAAAATGGAAGATAAAAAAACTCAACTTCAAAAGCTTTATGAAGAAGAAAGGGACCCATTGTATTTGATATTAATTGAAAAGGATACCTCTTTTGTAGAAGTACGTAGAATACATGTAGCAAGTAGTTCTATTTTTTCTGATGGGAAAAAGTATTCTCTTTCAGATAATGAAGATATAAACACTCTTTTTGAATATATAGGAGAGCAGGTTACTTTTTTTGGAGCTTATTCAAAATTGTCAATTTTTTATAATGGTAATGGGATAGAAAAACTATTAGAACAAAGAAATAAGAAAAAAATAGAGGGATATGAAGCAAAACCTTTACCATCAAAGCTCCAACTTGTTCTTGAAGGGGTCCTTGCTACCAAAGATTCAACTCCTTCTTGAAAATGGCCAAAGTAATTATCATCGGAGCTGGCCCTGCAGGGCTTTTTGCAGCATATAAGCTTGCAGGAAAAGCAGAGATAAGAATAATTGACCAAGGAAAAGATATAGAAAAAAGAAAGTGCCAGATTAATTCAACAGAGAAATGTTTTGAATGCAATCCTTGTAATGTACTTTATGGAGTTGGAGGAGCAGGCTTATTTTCTGATGGAAAACTTTTATTTGATACAAAAATAGGCAATAATCTTACGGAGATTGTTGGAGAAGAAAAAAATGCTGGTCTAGTAAAAGAGATTGAAGATATTTTTTCTATCTACAATGTAAAAGTAAAAGAAGTTGAACAAAAAGAAATAGAATCTATGAGAAAAAAAGCGATTAGGTATGGAATAAATGCAGTTTATGCAAGGCAAACACATGTTGGTTCAGATAAGCTTGGAGAATTAATGAAAAAGATTAGAGATGATTTAAAAGAAAAAGGTATAAAATTTGAAACACAAAAATTCATAAAAAATCTTAAGGAAATAGATTTTGACTACCTTATACTGGCTCCTGGAAGAGGCAAAGCAAGTTGGTTAGAAGAAACATTGGTTAAAAATTCAATTCCTTTTTCATACAGGCCTGTTGATATTGGTGTAAGAATCGAAGTACCAAAAGAAATAACAGAGGATATAATAAAAATTACAAGAGATCTTAAATTTTATATTTTAACTGAAAAATATAGAGATAAAGTAAGAACATTTTGTAC
>JACRHU010000076.1 GCA_016211995.1 Candidatus Pacearchaeota archaeon | reverse complement strand
TCATAAGTCTTTAGTTTTCCCATTAAATTGTTTAAAACCTGGTTCAAAGCCAGGCGATATGCTAATGCTGCTGCTGTCCTTTCTCCGCCTGATAGGAAGTCATAATCTAGCTCATAACCTTGCTGCTCAATTATTGGTGTAAAGTTCTCATCTAACCTTGCATTTAAATTTTCAGCAAGTATAACAAACCATTTTTCAAATAAACTGCTGAACTCTCTGTGTACTGTCTGCATAACGCTCTTTTCAATAGTGTTTATTAGCAGTGTAAAATGCTCTGAAAGCCACTCAGACAATTTTTTAAGATATACAGCATCTGTTGCAATATTCTCCTTTTCTTCAATCTGTTTTTCTATTTCTGCAAGTTCCTTTGATATTCCTCTCAACTCTCTTTCAAATTCCGCCTTTTTTATTGCCAAATCTCTCTCTTCAATCTGGACTAATTCAATTGCCTTTCTTGAATTATGATAGTTATCTTCTAGATTTCCAAATTCAGGAAGTTTTTCTTCAAGCTTATCTAGAAAATTTTTTTCTTCTGTAATTTTTTTAAATATCTCAAGTTTTTGATTCTCAAAGCGTTTTAAATCAAAAAGTTTTTCTTCAAGTTCTTTAATTTTAAACTCTAAAAGTTTTGCTGCTTTTTCAGCATCACAGCATTTCAAAAACTCTTCCTTGAGTAAGTTCAAGTTCGCCTCGCTTTCAGATTTCTTGCTATAAAGCAATTCTAAATCAAGCTTCTTGTTTTCCAGCTCTTTTTTGCTTTCTTCACCTATATTATGCTTATGCTCTTCTGTAACCTGCTGCTTGCAGGTAGGACAGATGCTAAGCTCTGTAAGTTCTTTTGCTGACTTCTCAATCTTTTTTATTTCTGTTTCAATAGATGAAATCTTCTTTTCAGTTAGGATATAGCTCTTTTCAGATAGCTCTATTAATTTTTGATTTTGTTGCAATTGCTGTTTTATTCTTTCAATATCCTCTTTTTGTTTGTTTTGCAACTCTCCTTTCAGAAGATCAATCTTGATATTAGAATTATTAATGTTATCTGTAACATTTTCAAGATTCCCACTCATCTGCCTTAAATGCGCCTTTTTTTCTACAATGTCTGTTTTTAATTGTTGGAATTTTTTCATGTCTTCCTCAAATTTTTGTAAGATTTCCCTCTTTCCATCCAGTTTTTTATGTACCTCTTGTATTTTTGGCTCAAGTTTTTCAAGTTCATCCTGTATAATCAAGGCATCTTTATTCTTTAATCTCAAATCTTCTTTTCTTTCTCCTAAATCTGCTATTTTTCCTTCTTTATTTTTTATATTCTCCTTTATTTTTGTAGCTATAACATTTAAATTTTCTTCAATAAGCTTGTATTTGTCAATTCCAAAAATTCTTCTTAGTGTATTTATCCTTGTCTCTGCATCTTCTAAAAGAATTTGCCTCATCTCTTCTTGGGGAGTATATACTGTGTAACGATAAAGCAAATTTGTTTTTTTAAGAAATTCTGCGGGGTATCCTAACATATCAAGAACTTTTTGTTTAAGCTCGTCAGCAGAAAGCTCAAATCTTTCATTATCTATGTGTAAAACTGATTTGTCTTGATTAACACTGGTCTTATTTCTCTTTAATGTCCTTTCTATTAGCACATTCCTGCCATCAACATCGAGCTCAACTTTAACATTTCCTGTATCTTCGCCTTTTCTCAGCAATCCATTTCCTGAAAGATTACCTCTTTGCAGTCCAAAGAGTGCAAATTCTAAAGCCAACAGAATAGAAGACTTGCCTGTTCCAATATCTCCTGATAAGAGGATTGAGCCATCTGGAAAGCTCAGCTCCGCATCTTCATATGAACGGATATTTTTTAATGAAATTTTTTTAACTAACATTTTTTAGTTGTTAAGGCAGAAGCCGATTGATAGGCTTCCATTTGTCCGAAGGATTCAGCTTCGGTGATATTGATATTAGATTATTTTTAATTATTTTTACATTCCTCATTTGAAATCAATTATTTTTGAAACCTCAGAAAGTATTCTTGAGCTGAATGTCTGGTTGGTTTCACCCTCCTGTTTTTCAATTGCCAATGCGTTTATTAGTTGCAGAATCTGGCCATTGAATTCTGCATATTCTTTATTATTTTCAGAATAATCTTTTATAAGCTGTTGTTCTATTGCATTAACATCTTTTGTTTCTATATTTATTTCAAGTTTAAGTTCAGGAGTTATAAGTTCAGAGGTATTTTTCAACAAAAGAAAGCAGTCTATTGCTTCATTTATCTTTTTAAACTCAATATCAGAAGTTTTCCCTGATGCAAGGCAGCCTTTAAGTCTTAAAATTACAATTTTATCCTTAGTATCGTGCTTTAGAATTTCGTTTGTAATATAATGCGTTGATATTTTTGAGTCTTTTCCTTCTAAATCAACTTTAATTGGAAGAACCTGCTTGAATTTTATACTTTGTTTTTCTAACTGTATTTTTGCTCCTGTTTCAATAATGTAAAAGCTTCCTTCTCCAAGCTCCTCAAGCTCTTGTATATTATTTGGAAATAAAGGCCCAGGATAAACTATTGTTTTTCCATTAAAATCCAGTTCAGAGACTGTATGCAAATGCCCGCCAGCATAATAATCAAATCCGTCTGGTAGGACTGCTGCACCTGTAGATTCAATAAAATCCAATTCTTTTGGCTTGAGCTCTGTCAAGGTTGTATGAAACAGGAAAATTTTAACTTTATTATTTTTTTCTAGATTGATTTTCAACTCTGTAAGGATATTTTTCTCTAAACCTGCCTTTTTTCCAGGAACTCCGTAGACTATTAGCTTTTCTGTTTCTATGCCATTTGTTACATTTATGCATAAACCTGCTTTTTCTAAAACATCAATAAAACTTTTACCGCTTAAAGAATAATCATGACTTCCCTGAACAATATAACAGGGGATTTTTGCTTCTTTTAGTTTTCTGAATTCTGCTACTGCTTCTTTTAATATGTCAATTGAAGGCATTGCTGTATCAAATAAATCTCCAGCTATAAGAACAAACTCTAATTTTTGTTCAATGCACCTATTAATTGCATAAATAAATGCTTCAAGATTAAGCTGCTGTAACTTTGGCTCTCTCCATCCACCAAGATGACAGTCAGCAAGATGGCAAAATCTCATTTTCCCTTTTTTATTTTTGTGGTATAGTTTTACCGGCAGCAGAATATATAAAATTAGTTGTTATGAAAAATATACTCAAGTTTTGATAATTATTTCTTAGATTTTTTAACTTCCTTTTCCTCTTTTTGTTCCTTGCCTGATTTTTTAAGCAGAAAAATAATAAATATTATTGCTTGTATTGGTGGAATTATAAAAACATTAACAATATCTCCTATGAACGGAATATAAGAGATAGCTGCTATTATAACAAGCATTATCAAAAGTAAAGCAAGAAAACTCCAATAGTTTTTTTTGGTAAATGTAAAACTTTTCTTTATTGCCTGTTTTGCTCCAACATCATATAATACTAACATAGATGGTGCAAGTACAAACAAAATTAAGAAGAAAAATGCTGCAATAGCAAGGATAGCTAAGATTATGGATGTAAAAAGTTGTACTTCAAGGAGAGCGAAGAGTAGTATCGCAATAGCTACAATTGGAAGGAATACAAGGAAAATAAGTAAAAAAACAGCAAGATATCTTAGCCAGAATTTTATGCCATATTTCTTTATATCTGCAAACTTGACCTTCTTACCCTTTGAAATATCAACTGCCATTGCTAAGGCTGCTGATGAAAAATATGAAAGAGCAAACATGAGTGCAATAATAGTCAGAAGAGATAAAATAATAAATGCTGGAGAGGAGAAGATTGCTAAAATTTGATAGGCTAATTGTGGATCTTGTTCTAGAGCCTGAGAAATAGTCATATTTTGGTCAGGTGTAAATCCAATGTTAGCTAAAAACAAATAAGAATACAAAATGATGGGTGTAACAATAAGTACTGTAGCAACAATCCTGAATATGTAAGGAAGGAGTATAACTGGCTGTTTTGAAAATTTTTTGACTCCTTCTGGTATTACATCAAGTATCATTTTTATCTTAAAACCTTATAATTTAAAAATCTACCTCTTAAAAAGATTTTTTATTTTTTCTATTATATCTGAAAAAAATTGCCCTGGGCCTATTTTTTCTTTATAAATGTATATAGCGGCTATAACAATTGCTGCTATTACCAAAATTATTAATATTATAATCAAAAGTTTTCCTAGTGAGATGCCTTTTTGCTCTTTTTTCTTTATTTCTTGAAGTGTTTTCTGAACCCTTTCTTTTTCAGTTATAACTTGTATTGCAGGAATAGCCTGTACTCCTAACCTTTGAAATTCTGCAGCAGCTTCATTGACTTCATTTTCAGTATATCCTGCAAGAATAAAGCTCTGAATTGCCTGATCCATGCTCTGTCCTCTATCAAGAGCATTTCTTATTCCAGCAACTATCTCCTCTCTCACCATCTTTTGTTTGTTAAGGTAGAAGCCGATTCACAAAAAGCTTCAGCTTTTTGGGATCCTGAAAATCCTTTGGGATTTTCTTGATGATAGGCTTCCATTTGTCCGAAGGATTCAGCTTCGGTTATTTACTTATTATTTAATTGAATGGATAAAGAAAATTCTACTTAAATATCTTATGTTAAAAGAAATGTGCGGATTTTATCAATTACAACCGAAAGGTTTAAATACTAGTAAGATTAATCTTACTTATGATAGATATAAGCATAACAAAAATAAGCTCTAAGGGGCAAGTAGTTATCCCTCAAGAAATGAGAACTGATTTGAAAGAAGGGGATAAGTTAATTGTAATCAAAAGCGATAATAGAATTATCCTGAAAAAAATGAAAAATTTTGAGAAGAATTTAGAAGAAGATTTGGAATTCGCAAGAAGAACAGAAGAAGCATGGAAAAGATATGGGAAAGGTGAATTTACTAGCATGAAAGCAAAAGATTTCTTAAAAGAACTTAAAAAATGGTGAATGTCGATTATGACTCAAAATTCAAAAAAATTTATGGAAAACTTGATAAGAGTGTTAAAGATAGGGTTCAAAAAATCATATTGAGGATTATAGAAAAGCCTGAATTAGGAAAGCCTATGAAATATGCTAGAAAAGGAACAAGAGAAGTTTATATTTCTCCATTTAGGCTTTCTTATGCTTATATTCCCAGTAAAGAAAAAATAATTTTATTAGATTTATATCACAAAGACGAGCAATAAACCTATTTTAATTAAATGCGTGCGAACTTTACTAAATGTGAGGAAGCACTGGCTTATTCTTTCTTCTTTTTACTAAACCGATAAGAAATCCTACCAAAAGACCCACTAAAGAATAAAAGATAATTGTATAAATATATAATAAAAATCTATATACTAAAAATATATAGGGTACTACCTTCAAAATCGATAATAAATATTTTGGCAAAGATAAAATAATTAGAATTATCATAGAGAAAAAACCAGAAGCAACTATGGAAAAAATGCCACCCCTAAAAGGATTTGGATATGTTGCAAGAATTATTTTTAAAAATGATTTGATGGAAGCTGGGTTAAAAGGAGATGAAATAAAAAACAAAATGATTGGTAAAAGACCTATAAATAAACCAATAAATAAACCCTTTACAGAGTAATTAAATTTTGAACTAAATATAATTTTTAAAATAATGTAAGATAATAAACCAAACAAGATTATCTGCCCAACTAATCTAAATATAAACATAACTGAAGCAAGATTTGGTCCGCCATAATTTTGATAAAAAAAGCCTAAGATAGTATTTATAATAAGATAAGCTATCCATATACAAATTGAGATTAAGATTATCTTCCTCTCTTTTTTCATAATAACATAAAATTAAAGAAATTTATAAATTTATGCGCCAGCCGAGAATTTCTTTTATTCCTCTATCTTCAGTCTCTGAGAATCTTGCATGATGTGGCAGTCTCTTCCTAACTTATATCCTAGCTCTTGTCCTAGCTCTGCTAAAGCTGTGAGCATTTTTATGTCACCATGTGCAGGAATTAAATGCTGTGGTTGCACCATGTTAATAAAATCTCTTAAGTCTTCCCTGCCTGCATGTCCTGATACATGAACAGTATCAAATATTCTTACTCCATGGTCTTTCAATCTTTTTCCAAGTTGTTGCTTATTTGCTATGTTAATTGCAGTTGGAATTGTTCTTGAGCTAAAGACAACATGATCTTGTGAGCGAAATTTGAATGGCAGCTGATTTCTGCTCAGCCTGTCAAGCATCGAGCCAGGTTCTCCTTGATGGCCAGTGCATACTAACATATATTTTTCCCTGTCAGCTTCTATCTTTTTTAACATTCTTCTTACTTGATTCTTGTATGAAAGAAGCATTATGTCTTTATTGAAAGGAATTAGTTTTAATCTGTTAGCAGCTGAGACATATTTATTCAAGCTCCTGCCTGCAAAAACTACTTTTCTTCCTAATTGTTTGCCAAAATCAACAATGCTTTTTAGTCTTGCTAAATGCGAGCTGAAAGTTGTAACAACAATGCAGGCTGTTTCATTGCTTGTTGTCAGCAAAACATCTTCAAGCAATCCGCGAGCAATCTTTTCGCTCGGAGTTTTTCTGTCCTCTCCTGCATATAAAGAATCAACAACTAAGGCTATTACTCCTTCTTCTTGAGCAATTTCCTTTAATCTTTCATAATTAGGACGCTTGCCTATTATAGGAGTATTATCAAACTTGAAATCATTCGCATACATTATTGCACCGTCATCTGTATGAACCACAACAATTGAAGTCTGCAACGTTGAATGTGTAACATTAATGAATTCAACTTTGTATTGTTTTTGTCCTTTTACAATATAAGAAGAGTTTGGATGTATTGCTCTTATTGGATTGTTTAAGTTTAGATTCTCGTCTCTTAATAGAGTTTTGAGCACTTCAACACTAAATGGTGTCGCAATAATCTCTGCATTGTATCTTCCTGCAATATATGGAATTGCTCCGATATGATCCAAATGTGCATGAGATGCTAAAATCGCCCTGACTTTATTTCTTAGTCCGAATTTATCTAGCATCAAATCATCAGGCAAAGCTCCAACTGCTCTTAGTTTTTTTTCAGTCATTACTCTCTCTTCTTCTTCAAGCTCTACAATTGGGGGCAAGAAAAGACCTGCATCTATTATAATGACATCATTGCCTACTTGCAATGCAGTCATGTTTTTCCCTACTTCGTTATACCCGCCTATTGTGTATAATGTTATCATTTTTGTTATTTGTTAATGAACTGGACGAATAGTTCCTAACCTCTTAAAGATCTTCAAGGTTAAGATAGAAACCATCATGCGGTTTATTATATCTTAATTATCACCTCTTCCCCTAAAAAAGAAAAGATTATTTAAATATCCTTTGCTTTATAGTAGCATGAAAAATCTTAAGCCAAGAAGGATACTGCCTTCTCTTAAGGAAAAAAAGCATTATCTTGTGATTAAGCTAAAAGATTATGGAAAAGAAAATGAAAGAGAAAATAGAAAAAAGATTGAACAGGCAATACTTGAATTTTTAGGAGTTTATGGTTATGCCAAAGCAGGAATAAAGTTTATCTCATTCGAGAAAGAAAAATCAATAATATCTGTAACAACAAAATATGTTTCTCAAGTTAAGGCTGCATTGGCAATGCAAGGCTTAGGTTGCGTTGGGGTTTCCGGGACAATTAAAAGAGCGAGAGAGAAATTTTTGGATAAATAGTAACATAGTACCACAACATTATAGTAACTTTTATAAATCCTATAATCTTAATCAAAAAATAGAAAAAAATTATAAGCTCTATAATCTTAAGTGAAAAATGGATAAAAGAGGTATAAGCACATTAATCGCAACTATTCTTATTGTTCTTATTGCTGTTGTTGCTGTAGGCATTATATGGGCTGCTATAATGCCAATGATAACAAATGCTTCAAGATTAAGCCAAGCTTGTTCTCAAGTAGCTTCAATAGTCATAAATGCGCAAGCAGGATATACATGTTATGACCAATCAACAAATGAGATTCTTATAATGATTTCTAGAGGTTCAACAGAAATTGAATTAGCTGGTGCACAAATCTCAATTTTATTTCAAGGAACTTCGAAATCATTTGAGATTGAAGCTGGAAAAGAGTATCCTAATATAAGAATGATCACTCAAACAGAATATGGTTTGCCACTAGAAACACCTGGGAAGAATGAAGATAAAACATATGTTATTGATTCTACTGATATGAGCACAATTGAAGAAGTGAAACTTGCTCCAATCATCAAGGTAGGAATATCAAAAAAGAAATGCTCTGTAAGCTCAAGTATTACAATACCAAAATGTGTCCAGTCTCCTTTATATTTTGATTTAAATGTAACAGCAGAAATTTAAAAAATGAAAATAAAAATAATATTTTTAATTGTTATATCCTTAGCTTTTATTTTATTACTTGGAGTTCCTGCCCTTGCTGAAAATGTAAATTCATCACCACACTGGCCATCTGCGCGAGCTATGCTCTGGCTTGGTGCAGTTGGAGGTACCGATGCTGTCCAAAAGGCTACGTATAGTTGGGAGGCGCAGCATTATGATGTTATACTGTGTATGACGGCAGGTTATGTAGATTACGTTCGTTCAGTCAACCCAACGATTTTAGGCCCCGGTACCTATGATCAATTCACTAATGCAATAGATGGTAGTAACCAGATACAAGCTATCCAAGATCAAGCAACTAGGCTAGGCCTCAATGCGGAGGATGCCTATGTCCATCTCAAGAAAGACACTGTTAGTAGTCTGACGTCTAGCACAAATGTGAGCCAGAACTATTCCTGGCTCAAGTGGAACTCGACTACCCAAAAGGTAACCATTCCCGGGTGGGATCCGGCCAACGACAGGAATGGCGACGGCTATGTAGATGATACCGAATTTGCTAATCTTGCGAACCCCAACGCCACTGCGCGGTCCAGGAACCAGGCTCGGTTTGCTACCTGGTCATGGAATCCTCCCCAATGGAAACTGAATCTCGGGGCCTTCGATCTTGTCAAGGCACTTATTGATCTTATTAATAGTACTAAGCTTGCCTTTGCGAATTTTACTATTATCGCCTTCGACGGCGTAGACGGATATTATGGCTATGGCTCCACCTTCTGGGAATACCCCCACACTACTGGAGGAAACCCCGATACGGATTTTGCTTCGGATGAGGCGGCCCTTATCCGTTACACCAAACAGTTATATGGGGGGCAAGTCCTCATATTTGGGAACAGTTGTGGCGGCAACTGGAAGGTTGACCAGGAACTTGATGGCAGCTACAGGGAGATGTATCTCAGCACCTACTGGACTTATGATGGTTGGGAGACTGGCATCCACCCCTTTTCCTCGACATCTCCATACTACCTTGCACGGCAGACCGGCAAGATTCAGGGTCTTCAGATTCAATATAACACTCTCGGGGCTGGGGACACGCCGGAGAATTGGGTGAAGGAGCGTATCTTCGGGGTAGGGGCCTACTACCTCCTCCAGAATCCTGGGAAGGATTACTGGGCTGGTTGGAATACCGTTGCTTACTGGCCCTCGCTTGAGAACAACGAGAAGATGTGGTCTCATGCTCTAGAGGTTGACATTGGTATGCCCACCGGCCACACTCCAGATGGGGCAACAGTGATAAGCCCATGGGGAGTCTGGACATTTGCTACAGGTGCTGATCCAGGGCATCCGGATTATCCGGACATTAATAAGTCTCGCTATAAGATCTACGCACGCGAGTACACGAAGGGCTTGGTTCTATTGAAACCGAGGTCTGGTACCGCCACTTATCCAGGTTCCCGTAGCGCTGACAACACCGCTACCACCCATAATTTATCGTCGACTACTGATAATCCAACTGGCCGTTATTATCAGGTCAAAGATGATGGCACGATTGATACCACTCCACTGACAACCATTACTTTGCGTAACGGCGAAGCGGCAATTTTAATTAAAGAATCTGCGATAAATGACACAACACCACCAACCATATCGAATGTAAGGAACAGCACTATCACAAATTCATCAGCAATTATTTTATGGAATACAGATGAATCAAGTAACTCTGCTGTATATTACGGCACCACAACCACTCTTGGCCAGCAGAAATCAGATGCGAATCTCATGGTAGCGCATAGCATTCAATTGACAGGTCTGACGCCAATAACTTTCTATTACTACAAAGCCAGCTCTTGCGATGCAACTGGCAACTGCGCAAATTCATCTCTGCAAAATTTCACTACATTGGCGATTGCACAGCAATGTATAGAAAACTGGACATGCACACAATGGAGCGCATGCATTAATAAAACCCAAACAAGAACTTGTACTGACCTAAGCAACTGTGGAACAACAAACAACAAGCCAACTGAAACAAGAAGATGTGGAAATTTCACAAAAATAAAAATAAAAGGCAATCTTAAATTTTCAACAGGCCAGGCATGCTCAAGCTGTGATATAACAATAACATTCATTGATTCAACATCTTCAGCTACAACAGACAGTTCAGGATATTTTGAATTAACATTACAGCCTTCAACTCCATTTGCAGCTATGAGCTATATAATAAATGGCACTGTTAAACATCAACTTACTGAAATAAAATTCAAAAGGACTATAAGCATAGTTTAATGAGCAGACAATGGAAGCATCTCTGATCTTAAAAAAAGGGCAGGCAGTCAAGCAGCATTTAGAAGGACGATAAGTATTGAATAGAAAAAATTGAGGCTAATCAAAATTCAAAGAAAGCTGTGTTTTTCTTGCTTCATGATATTTTTCTAAATCAAATCCAAATAATAGTTTGAATAAATTGTCCCAAGATGGCGCTTCCTCTTCTACTGGCTTTGATTCAACATAAATTCCTGGAAGAGAAGTCTGTTTTTTATGTTCTCTAATATAATCTTCTACTTCTTTGAGTTCTATCTCATAATTTTGAAGGCTTTCTATCCTGCCCTTTGTTTCATGCAAACC
>JACRHU010000073.1 GCA_016211995.1 Candidatus Pacearchaeota archaeon | reverse complement strand
GGAACAGTTATTATTTGTGTAAATGATATTCCGTCAGTGCTTCTTTCAATAATGAATTTATCTTCATTATTTGAATTATCTGTCCATACTAGACTAATTTTGTTATAGTCTGTAGCTGTTGCAGCCAAGTTGCTTGGAGCAGCAGGAGTTGTTAATGCTGTTACGCATGCTCCATTG
This sequence comes from Candidatus Pacearchaeota archaeon, assembly GCA_016211995.1. Lineage (GTDB taxonomy): Archaea > Nanobdellota > Nanobdellia > Pacearchaeales > DTIR01 > JACRHU01. Next base: position 4,779 of record JACRHU010000073.1, on the reverse strand, counting down.
GCACATGAGTATGGACAGGTGTAATATGTAGAAGAAGGTCTTCCTACTAAATTACAATAATACTCTCTTAATAGTGTAGAAGAGGTACAATAATCTGTATAGACCCTATTCTTATAGGTAACTGTTCCTTGTATGTCATAAATTTTCCCGCCGTCGCTGTCACTGCATATTCTACTAATTACCTTGCCAGTAATATTAACAGACAGTTCAAGAACAACAATTACAGATAAAAGTATAAGTATGAATAGGATATAATTATATGCCTTTTTCATTTTCCTCTTTTAATCCTTTTTATGCTCTAGATATTAGAAAAAAGATATTTATATACCTTTCTCTCTTAATTAATAAAAAATGATACAAGAAACAAGCTGCGGAGCAGTTATCTTTTTTTTAGAAGATAGTATTCCGAGGTATCTTCTACTTAAATATACGAATTACTGGGGTTTTGTTAAAGGCAACATAGAAAAAGGAGAAAATGAAGAGAGCACATTAAAAAGAGAAGCGAGAGAAGAGGCAAATATTAGTAAGCTTGAAATAATTCATGGGTTTAGACATGAAATAGAGTATTTTTATAAGTTAAAGGGTAAGATAATAAAGAAAAATGTTATCTTTTTGCTTGGGAGGATAAATGAAGAAGATAGCAGAAAAGTAAAAATCAGCTTTGAGCATGAGGCATTTATTTTCAAAGATTATGAAGAAGCTCAAAAAATGTTAAAACATAAAAATGAAAAACTAATACTTGAAAAAGTAAATGAATTTTTGCAAGAGTATCATAAAAACTAAGAGTTTTTAAGATCCTGAAAATCTTTGAGGATTTTCTTGATGTAAAGCAGAAAAGGCTTTTCTAAATGCTATAAATAACATCTATCAGCTTTTGCGAAACAATTGAATTATCATATTTCATTACTTCTTGTTTTGCATTTTTGCTGAGTCTCTCTCTTAAATAAGGGTCTGACAATAACCAGCATAATCCTATACTAAATCCTAATTGAGAATTATGAGTGAGTATTCCAGTTCTCTTATTAATAATGGTTTCATAATTTCCTGGAGCATTTTTTGCAATAACAGGAGCTCCGCAATAATAAGCTTCTAAAAAAGTAACTGGCTGAACTTCTGTTACAGATGCTGTTGCAAACATGTATGCCTCAGAATAAAAATTGTAAAGTTGATTGTGTGGAATTCTGCCTGTGAAGATTACATCATTTTCAAGCCTATTGTCTTTTGTAAGTTTTTTTAATCTATTCATATCGGGACCGTCACCAACAATAACTCCGCAAATATCATTATGCACTTGCTTTGCTTCTTTAATAGAAAAAAGAAGTTCATCAATGCTTTTTTCATTAGAGACTCTGCCAACATAAAGAATTATCCTTTTATCTCTTATTTTGTATTTTTCTCTAACATTGATTTTTTCTCCACTCATAAATTCCTCGAAATCCAGACCATTTGGAACAACTTCTATGGGAGTTTTAACCTTATACTCAAGTAATTTATCTTTAATTCCTTGTGCAGGAGCAATCACTCTATTGCATCTTTCAGCATGCTTGTTAAAAGTTCTTTTGCTTGCATATCTCGCCAGAAATCTTGGCAGATGCCAGTTTCTGATAAAATATTCTTCCCATTGGCAATGAATGCTACATAATTTTGGAATTTTCAAAGAATCAGCAACATTTAATGCAAGTGTGCCAAACCATGCAGGATGCTCTGTCATGACTGCATTGACTCTAAGTAAGTTTAGCATATCTAAAACAGAATCAAAATTTCCAAAAGGAATAGGGATACTATACCTTCCTAAAGGAATACTATATCCTTTTAATGTTTCAAATGCATTAAGCCTAATAATATTTTCCCATCCTTCCTCGTTCTCAGAAAAATCTTTATATCTCGGACAAAAAACAAAGAGCTCGTGCCCTAACTTTTTGAAGCCTTGCATAAAATTTTGTGCAGAGATAATTACTCCGTTAATATATGGCTCCCAAACATTGCTGAACACTGCAAGTCTTACTTGCTCATCCCTTTTAACCATTTAAATTTTATAGTAGACGATTTAATAAATCTTTTCATAAACGAATAAAACCAGCTTTGCACATAATTAGCTTTAGAACAATTTATGCTTATTCACATTTATGTGCAAAGCCAATAAAACCAAAAGCTTTAAAAAACATTACCAACAGGTGAATATATAATAAATATTCTAAATTTTATGTAGTTAAAATGGTAGAAAAATCAGCTATTAGATTAAGGGGGCATCACTTAGATGTAATTGCAATTCATTATTTAAAAGGCTTAGAGAGTAGAACCGAAAGAGCTAAAGCTATTTTGTATAATAGCTTGTTTAATGGTCCTCAAATTGCTTTAAAGGCAAGATCTATAGTTGATAGTATGGAGTCAGATCTAAATTTACAAGTGCAGATTATAGGTGGTTTAGATGATATCTGTTTGCATGAATGTCCAAGAAAAGAAGAGTCATGTAATAGAATAGAAGATGACGAAGTTACTTTAGATGGGTATGGTCTTGAATGTGGAAGAATATACAGCTCAGGAGAACTTTTAGAAGTGATTAGGATATATAAAGAAAAAACTGGCTCTGATTCTCCAAGAAAAAGATTGTTAGAGAGAGTAGCTAAAGCTTATCTAGAAAAAAGATTAATGGAAGAAAATAAAAGATAAAATTGTTAAAGAATGAAAAAGTTTCTTGTAAAATGGCAAAGTTAACGGGAATTGGATTAAGTGCAGGTGAGGCAACTAGGCTACGCCCCCTGAGTTTGAAGAGTGATAACTATCAAAGGTCTAAGGGTGCAGTTCATCTACTTGGGACAAGACCATTGCTTGTGACTGTAAAAGACTTGAAAAGACAGGGAATAAGAGAGATTTATATGGTTACAAGAGGAAAAGAGAATGGTTCTCAGACAAGAAGGATTATTGGTTATGGTGAAAATCTTGGGCTTGAGATTAAGTACTCATATCCAGAATCAGAGGATAGAGATACTGGCTCTGCAGACGCAACAATGACTATAATGGATAATTATGATATAGGAGATACTGCATTAGTTTTTCCAAATGACAATTTATATGATGTTAATCTAAACAAGGCTTATGAATTTCATAAAGCAAATAATTCCATTCTGACAATCTTAACAACCACAGTTCCTGCACAAAATAATTTTGACCAAAGAGGCGAATTTAGATATGGGATAGTAAATATAGACAAGAAACGAAGAGTCATAGGATTTACTGAAAAACCCAAACCAGAAAAATTAAGTGAGATTTATGGATTGTCTCTTGAACAAATAAATCCATTAGTCAATGCTGGGGCTTATATATTGCAAGCAGAGGCTATAAGAGGGCTTGGAAAAAATGAGCTTGCTGAGATGAGGGAAAAAAGACTTGATTTTGGTAAAGACTTATTGCCCTGGCTTGTACAAAATGGATTTCCTGTTTTTGCATTTGATATAGATAAATGGGGTGATTTTGGGGATATTTCAGGATATATTGAAACAACTGTTCGTGGATTGAACAGGGAATTTAAATGTTTAGGAGAACTTGGGGAGATTTATGATGCTTCTCAGATTAAAGAGGTCCAGCCAAAAGTTAAAAATTTATGGATAGATACAGAAACACTGAATTTTAGGAGGAAGGGCGAAAATCAAACACTTGAAGAAAAAATAATGCAAGGAGATATAACCTTAATTGGGAATGTAAGAATAGGCAAGTATGTCCATATTAGAGGATGTGGAACTGTTCTTGAAAATTCAAATCTTGATAATGAATGTGAAATTGGAGAATGTTCAGTAATAAGAAATTCTTCTCTAGGAGAAAGGACAAGAGTGGGAAGCTACACAAAACTAATTGAAACTGCAACAGGTGTTGGAGTAAGAATTAATTCTTCTATTAATAATCCAACTACATGCGAGAAAATGGTTGCTTTGGGAGATAGCGTATTAATTGGTGAGGGAAGCACTTTAAAAGATAACACAAGAATATGGCCAAAAGTCAAGATTCCAGAAAAATCGTATATAGAAGAAAAGACTATTGAGACAGAAGATTAAAAAGAAAGGTATAAAAAGTCTTGAGAGATTGCAATTTTATGCCACAGATAGCTGGTTTTTGGGTTGAAGAAAAACAGGTAGAGAGATTTAAAGAAGTTATTGATTCAATAGAAAAATTAGGATTCTATAAGATAAATTCTTTCTCTGACATTAAAGAGGGAATGTATATATGCAAGATACATCCAAGAGAGTTGACAGGAATAGTCCTATCAGATAAGGAAGATATAAAAGAATCAAAATTGAGAATACAAAAAATTAAGGCTATTGGAACAGAATTTGATGAACAAGGTGGATTAATATTTGATGAATCGTTAGAAAATACTATTCATTTATATTTTTTAACAGAACCATTTTCAAAAGATTATGAGTTCAAAATAAATAATTCTTTAGAACTAGAAGAGATTAGCAGCTCTGGAATGGGATATTTTGAGAAAAGGGAGATTGAAGGTAGTTTGGTGTATAGAGTTGATATTGAAAAACTGAAAGATAGTATCATAAAGTCTTTTAAGACTTTAGGATCCTGAAAACTTAAAAGTTTTCTTGATCAGAAAATCTTAATTTTCTTTTTTTCTGTGTCTAATAGCGCATATTTTAACATATCATAATCAGAGCCAATATTTATTATAAGACATTTTCCAAGCATTCCTTGGCTGTATCTATGCGTATGTCCGCAAAAATGATAATCAATATTATGAGATTGCAAAACTTTGCCAAGGTAATTTGAACCAAT
>JACRHU010000074.1 GCA_016211995.1 Candidatus Pacearchaeota archaeon | reverse complement strand
TAATTTCCATATAGGCTTTTTTGCTATTGTAGTAATTATAAAGTTACATAAAAAGAAAGATTTAAAAACTATCTTTTTCTCCCTTTTTATCTTAATCTAATATTAAGAAAAATTAAAAGACTCAGGAGGAAAAAAATGACAACACAAAAAGCAAAAAATGCACCAGTAGAGGCTAAGCCAGTAATAGTGAGGCTAAAACCAGGGACAGCAGCAGAAAAATCAATGAAATTCCAATTGCCTAAGGAAAAATTAGGCAGTTCAGTTGAAGAAATAGTTACTTATGCCTTAGGACTAGGAGAAGACGATGGCATAAAAAGAGAAGACTTACGTATTGCAGAGAGAGTTAAAAAAGAAATGGCTGGGAAATATGGGATCTCTATTAACGGCGAAGCAGTAGACGGAAAAAAGGCAAGAATTAGAGACTACCTTCAAGAGAGAGCAAGTAAAGAAACTAAGTTCCAGTATCTTGAAGCGCAAATAATAGTCGCTGCAAGACAAGAAGGTGCAAATTCACTTGTTTACAGATTATAAGAAAGCTAAAAATAAATAAGAATGGTATTTAAAACATTTTTTTTAGATATGACAGCCAGAGGCCCTCTAGTAATTATGGACAGAGAGGTCTATTTTTCTTCTGGCTATAATTCAGATGCGGATCTGGCTTTAATTCATGCAGGAAATCTGGATGACCTCTTAAAATTTGATTTTCATTTAAAAAGAAATAGAATCTATTCCTTGAAAAAAGAGTTTATTGAGGGAAAAGCACAATATGGTTTTGGAACAGAAGAAGATAGAAAAAAAGAGATAGGAAATAGAAAACTTTTTTCTTTTATAGTAAAAGAATTAATGCCTTATCTTAGCGGGCACAAAGAAAATATTGAAGAGCTGCTTGGAAAAGAGGTAGAAAAAGAAGACATTCAGGCAGCGCCTCAGATTGACGAGCAGGAATTAAGAAAGAATATAGAGAATACAAAAAGAAGCTTGAAAGAAGAACAGGAGAAATATGGATTAAAATTCGGAGGAAAAGACGGAATAAATTATTTTCTAAGCTTGATTAGAGATGTACTAGTTTTAGGAGGCAATGCATACCTGCTTTCAAGAACAGAAAAAGAAAATTCTGATTTATCTTTGAATATTAACTCTGAAAATTGTTATTTTAAATTAACCCTCTCTTCAACAGTTAAAAGGATAGAAGAATATTTCTCAGAATTTATAGAATGGACTATAAGATCAGAAGCAATAGATGAATTTTCAGATTTTATAGAAGAGATGGAAAAAACACGGCTTGCTGTTATGAAAGATTTTGAAAAGATTATCCAGCTTAAAGAATTCAATGATGGCGATGTTGGATTCTTAAGAAGGAATTCAGTTTATGTTTATCAAATATTACAACCTTTTGCAATGCTTGACCCAAGGCCTGTTAAAAAAGGAATTTGCTATGAATTCCCAAAATGCAGAGTTGGCATGGCAATATCATATAATGCAGATAATAACAGAATTTATCTGGAAGAACCTGTTCTTTTTGAGCCAATATGGCATCCCTTTGTAGAACATAAAGAAAAGGAATTTCAGCATTTATGTGGTGGTAAAGTACTTAACAGAGGGAAGGAGTCTGAAGTTGAATGGGTTGCAAAAAATTTGGATGATGCAAAAAATGTTGTTATGCACGGTTTAACTCCAGACAGCATTAAGAGACATAGAGGAGATAGAGAGAATGGTGGGCAATTTTGGTATGTTCCTTTAGATGAAAAACTTAAAAGCAGGGAAATGAAAATAGAGGACGCAAAGGCCAAAGGGCTTATAATCACCAACAATTGGAATTGGGAGGATTAAAAATGACAGAAGACGAAGAAATAGAAAGGCTTTTACTTCAAGGTAATCAAGAAAAGAAAACAACTCTTGTAGATTTAATACCCCCAACAGTGCCTTTTACAACTAATGCTTTTAAAAAAGCAGATATGATTGGCCCTTTGGTAGAGAAAATAGGAGGAAGAGATTATGAATGGTCAGCCTTTCTGCTTGCTCAAAAGCAAGACCCAAATTATATTGTTAGAGATGTTTTTTTACAGAGAGGACAGAGGGCAACACAGGGTTGTTATGAAGGAGAGGTATGTTCTGGAATAGTAATAGATGGTAAGGGTTTATCAGAAGCAAATAAATGCATAGAAGACAAAAATAAAAAAGAAGGAACTAATTATTATGTAATAGGCTGGATTCATGGTCATGGAAATGCTTATCATCTAGGTCATTCTGGCACGGATTTTGAAAATTTTGGTATTGTTCTTAATTCAAACAGTCTGAATACTGAAAGAGAGGTTAGGGTTCCTTTAAGTCTCATCGAAACTGAAGTTATAAAAAGCCAAGAAGATGGAAAAATAACATTTTCCGGAAAATCCGCTGGAGATGCGTTAATAGAATATGGGCTTAGTGAGGCTGCTGCTGAAAAAATTTTAAGAGGCAACGGAATTGATTTTACAAAAGATAATCTAAAGGAAAAGGCGATGTCCCTTCTTGATTCATTACTAAGTTCAACAGATATGAAATGTTATCAATCAAATATCTTGGGCTTTTCTTATTTCGTAATCATGAGCAATAAACATATCGAGCCATATGCATCAATAGGTACAATAAGCCAAAGAGCAATAACAAAAACCTCTTCTGCAAAATTGATTAAAAGCAAGATCTCAAGAGTTCGTGTTGAAGATGATATTAAAGTTGACAGAAAGGGGCTGGAAAAAGAAATAGAAGAGTGTGTTGAATTTCCATATCATTATACAAGCAAGTTTATCGGCTTTCCTGGGGCTGGAACAGTATATTATTATGTTGGAGATAAATTAGTAAAAGGAATTTCTAAGTTGGTTAGAGGCCCTAATCTGGTTAGTGGGAAGGGAGTAAAAGGAAAGAAGATAATAGTTGGAAAAAGAGCTGAAAATGAAACAGATGATAAGAGCAATGTAACTCAATGTGTAGGCCAAACAAAGAATGGCCTCTGGATTTCTTCAAGGGTAATGGATAGTATACTAGGAAAAATGCAGGAATATTTAAAGGAAAATAAAAGAGAGCCAGGAGATGTAATGGGTTTCATAAAGATGCTCTTGGATTTAGATGGTACATACAAAACTCCTAGTGTGCAAGACCAGATTATAGAGAGCTATTTTAAAGAAAGATTTTCAAATGGAGAAGAGCAAGATGAAGACTAAAATGAAAAAAAATACAAAAAAATTAGAAAATGAATTGAGAAGAAGGGCTATGCTTATTATAGACGAGCTGGAATTAGAGGAAATAGGAAAGACAAAAGAACAAATCAGAAAAGCAGAGATTTTAAGAACAAGACTATTAAGAGAATCCAGAAATGCTTTAACTCCTGCAAAATATAAACAATTGGAAGAAAGAGTTGAAGGGCTTGAGGATGGAAAATTGCAGGCAGTTTCAACATTCATTAATTTATTTGGTTATGGTTCTTTAGAAAAGTATACAGGAATAGATGAGGTAATGAGGTTAATCTCTGTATCAGAAAGGGCACTTATAGACAAAAATGTTGTAGCTAAAACAAGAAATGGGAATTTAAAGAAAAAGCTGGATAGAGAGGCATTTAATATTCTCTGTAAATTGCCTTTTAGACCTAATGATAATTTAAGATTTGATTTTTTTAATATAAATGGCAAAGGATATGTTTTGCCTTATTATACTCTAGGCAGCGTAAGAGGAAAAGTGATTTACTCAAAAAATAATGGCATTGGAGCATTGATAAGGAAAAATGGAAGAGTAAAGGCAATTCCAAAATTAAATAGTCCCAATGGCGGCAGAACTTGTTATGTTCCTTCTCTTGGTGTAGAAATAAAGGGAATAGGTACTATAGATGGTATGCCTGAAGGGGAATTTCCAAGAGGAATAGTTGGTGAAATTCCCGACCCTATAGGAGGAATGATAGAAGGAAAGGCGCAGTATGAATTTATTTCCATGCTCTATCTTTATATTGCAGGAATTGATGTGCCTGAACCAATAGGTGTTGTAACCTTACAAAAAAAATTAAATGGAAAAGAGCTAAAGGGGCCTAGAGGAGATAGGCTAGCTGTTTTTCTTAAGAAGCCTAAAACATTTCTAAGAGGAGGAGACGGAGAGAAATCAAAGAAAGAGCTAAGCAAAATGAATTATCTTGGGCTCTTGCATTGTTGGTATACCACAGATAATTATAATGCAGCAGGTCAGTTGCTCGATACAGAAGGCGTGAGCTTGGCAGAAGAATATAGAATTAGTACTGGTCGCCCGGGCGAGTCTAGGTCTGAAGACTGGAAAAAAATTGAATTAAAAAAGCAACATAAAACAAGAGCAACTGGTTTATGGAATGATTTTTTATCTATAAGAAATGACTTAAAGAAAAGAACAGTTATTGGAAGAATTGCAAGAGATGAAATTAGTGCGATTGTTAAAACAGCCACAAAACTTTATGATGAAATAGAAAAAGAAGGTACAAGACTAGTGCCACATATAATCACAAGAAGATTTGCCCCAGGATTTGCAGACAATATTTCTGATTATGAAGCAAGAAATATGCTGCGTGATCCAAGAGAAGATTTAGGAAGACTTGCACACCATATTTCAAGATATGCGCCAAGAAATACTAGAGAAATAGCAGAAAAATTATATTCAAGATATCAAGAAGATGTTAAGGCTACATATAAAGTTGCAAGAAGGTTTAGGAATGTTGATTTATTAGCTAAAGTTTAAAATGACAACTGAGAAAAAGACAAAAGAGATGATAACTATATTTATAAAATAAAATGACAACTGAGAAAAATAAAAGATATGACAGGCAGATGCTAATAGATGACTGGGACCAGCAGACTCTCTCAAGAGCAACAGTGACTATAATCGGCTCTGGAAACCTTGCAAAATATACTGCACTACCTTTAGCTGCCTTAGGAGTAGGGAATATAAGAATTATTGATTCTGCAGAAGGCTCAAAGGAGGATATGCTTCTTGATTTATCTCTAGAAGGGAAAGTTAAAGTTAAAGCGCTTGAAAAAGCCTTGAAAATAATCAACCCTGAAATAAATGTCATTGGTATAGACTCAGAACTTTCATCAGTTTCTTCCTATTATTTCCTAGAAGGAAGTGATGTTATAATTGACGCAACAAACAGCAAGGTTTCTAAGAGTCATGCTTTTGGCTTTCACCATAATATTCATAATACTCCCCTAATAAGCGCATCAGCTGATAGAGAAAAAGGTAAAATTGTTCCTTCATCTATCGCTGATTTAGTTGGTTCATCTGCATTCTTAATGCCCATGTTTGATGGAAAAGAACAAGGAGATTTGGTTTCTATTGAACTAGGAGGAGTAATAGCAGAAGAGGTTAAGAAATGCCTCATGAAAAAAGAGGATTATTTGAGAATAATTTATAATTATAATTTGGAATCAGATAAACTTTTCAGTTTTGTTTCAGACAGAAGAGTAAAAGAACACAGAGAGTTTAATGATAAAAAAATTTTGATTGTTGGAGCAGGAGCACTTGGATGTTTTTTAGGACCTGCAATAATTTCAAATCTAAAACCAGCAAGATTAGATGTTATGGATTTTGATAAAGTAGAGGAGCATAATCTTAACAGGCAGGTATGTTTTTATGATGCTGTTGGGATGCCAAAAGCAGAAAGATTAGCTGAGACTTTAAGAAGAATGAGCAGAAATGGAACAGAAATAAATGCTTTAGTTGATAAGTTTACAGAAGATTTAGAAAGAAAGGTAGAATATGATTTGATATTTGACGCAGTAGATAGCTTTTTTACAAAAGCTATTCTCCATAATCATTCAAAGAGGAATGGAGTTCCCCTCATTAGCGGAGGGACAGATTACAGAGCAGCAACTGTTTTAACCTATCAGCCAGAAAAAACATCATGCTTTGACTGCCAAATTAATCTCAGCAGACTTGCTATTAAATCTGAAATTATCAGGAGAACAAGTTGTCTACAAGCTCCAGACCCTTCTGTAATTATGACCAATCAGGTGGCAGGAGCCTTAATGGTTGGAGAAGCAAGAAAAGTTTTCAGACCAGAAATTTATGGAAGTCCTATCAATGGAGAGATTAAATACATCTCTGACTTAGAAACAAGAGGAGGCATTAGCAATCTACGAAATATTTGTAGCTGCTATAAAAACGGGGTTGAGCTATTAGAACTTCCAGAGCCAGAGAGAGTTAAAGTTGAAGAAATAAAAGAGAATGGCAGGACAGTTAAAAGAATATTTCTTGACGGGGCGGAATTGTGATGACAAAGGATTTACTAGAACAATTAGAAGAGGAGGAAACTCCTGTTGAAAAGGTTACATTAAAAGAAGAGAAGAATAATGTGAGGAGAATTGCAAATATTTTAAAATCTCAGAAACCTTCTTTTAATTTTGAGGATCTACCGGGTACAAAAATCCCGGAAATGAGCCTTGCCTGGTTTTTATCCAATGGTTTGCATATTGAAAGAGTAAATACAGCTCTTAAAGAGGATTCAGAAAATGCTTTTTTGAATTTAACCATGCCTGAAAAAAGAGAGCTACCTATGGTCCAAACTTTTTTTCCTGATAAATCTCCTATATACTCTCTTTTTCATTATGCAAGACTAAGAGAGAGAAGATTTGATGGTGTTGGCAGAAAAGAAGATTTGGTTTTTCAATATATTGACCACCAGCCCCTTGCATCAATCGCAGCAAAAAAACTTTTGAGAAAAGTTCCTTTGATATCCTCCAATATAGACAAAATAAGTAATATGCAGGATTTGGTAGATATTATCAATTGCTATAGAATAATTTCAGTCGCAAAAGATGAAAGAAAAACAAAGATAAAGGAATTGATGAAAGAAAAAGACAAAAGAGCAGAAGAACTTCTTACAAAAAGCTTGTCTTTGCTTTTTTCAGAAACATACCCTACATTCTTTAATTTCTTAAGTTTGGTAGAGAAAAAAAAGATAGACACTGATATAGCCTCTAAGGCGATTAATGAGATGTTTCCAAATATGAGGGTCTATGAGCAAGCAGCATGTTTCTATGACTTATTTCAGGATAAAAGGATAAGAGATATTTTTTCAACTGATGAAATATATTCACAGTTAGATGAAGATAGAGAAAAGCTCAAGGGAGAACAGCCTGATTTCGCCAGAATGTGGAAAAATTTAGTTAAAAAATACTTCAAGCAATTTAAAGTCAGAACTAAAACTTACAGACCACTGACTAAAGAAGATTTAGATAAAAACAGAGGAGAAGGTTTAGAGCTAAGAGTAAGTCCAAAAAGCACTCATTTTGGGCAACTTAAAGGAAGAGAAGGAAGTGTATACTGCGAATGTAAAAAAGATGGAAAAAATAAATGCAAGGTTAATTGGAAGGGAGGTGAAGCAGATTGTTTAGATATAGAAAATTTAGAAGTTATAACTCATTCAACTAAAAATGCTGTTAGAGAGATTCCAAAACATATTGAATTTCCTCAAAGACTAAATTATAATGGCTATGAAAATTTATGCACTCAATTTATACTTGAAGAAATATTAGGGGAAGGCAAAAAAATAAAACTTAAAGCTAGAGAAGGAAAGATTAAAGTTGGAGACATTGTAGGGATTTTTGGCAGTGAGGGACGGTTAAAAGATGGCAGTTGGGGATATGTAACAGAAATTGATGATTGGGATGGACTTTTATATATTAACTTTCAGTATGTAGAAGGAAATGACACAGATAAGCTTGATTTTATGGGGGTTCGAAGGATTAATAAAAGGCATGCTAGGTTGATAGAGGATGCATACTCTAAAGATAAAGAAGAAAGAGCTGAAAAATTTAAAGAGATAAAAGAAGAACTTGAAAATAAAGGGGATATAGGAAAGTATGTTGCAAAAGTTGAATTATTGAATGCACTTTCTGAGAGATTAGGTTCTATTTTTAAAAATTAGTAAAGAAAAATAAATAAAAAATTGTAGATTAATGATGCTTTGCTTTTTCAGCTTCTTCTGCATCAGCTTTTGTCTTATGGACTGTTTTATCAGGATGGTTTGGTGGAGAATATATGGTATATAATTTTAATTGCCCATTTGAAATGTTTATAACATTATGGAATGTTCCAGCAGGAACAATTACAGCATCCCCATTTTTGGCAATATGCACTTCTTTTCCATTAAAAACAAATTTTGCTTCTCCTTGCTCAATCCTAAAGAACTGATCCACTGTTTTATGCACTTCATTGCCTATCTCTTCTCCTTGTTGAAGACACATTACAACAAGCTGCGCATATTTTCCTGTAAATAAAACTTTTCTAAAGAAATTATTTTTCAAAGTTTCTTTTTCAATATTTCCAGCAAATCCTGTCATTTCATCACCTTTTTGTATTATATTTTTTGATTTATAAATATCAAAAAAACCATTCTGGGTTTTTAGGATGCTAAAAACAGTTCTCTGTTTTTTTCATAATGAAAATTAAGCTCTTAATCCTCTAGATTTTCTTGCTGCTGATGTTAAACCTCTGAAAACTCTTCCTCTTTTTGTTGCTAGCCATTTTAATTTTTCGTCTTTAAAAATTTCTGGCATTCTTGGGTCAACAAGAATGACTTCGAAAAAATAATATATTCCATCTTTCCCTAACCAATATGAATTTAGAACTTCAAGATTTCTGTATTTTCTTGCTGCACGCTGCTCTGCAACCCATCTGTAATTCATCTGCAGATTTTTTCTTATTGTTTGTCTTTTACTTCTTCTGTTCTTTTTTCTAGTTGGTCTTTTTCTTCCACCTCTGACTATCTTTACTCTGACTATGACAAATCCTTTTTTATCTTTGTATCCTAAAATTCTTGCTTTTCCTATGTTAGAAGGCTTTTCAAGTCTCACAAAAGAACCTCCTCTCCTCCATTCAATCATCTTTTTTCTAAGAGATTCAGGATCTTTCATTGCTTTGTCAATATATTTGTACATTCCCATAGATAAGTTTGAGAAATATGCTTTTTAAAGCTTTCTTATTCTATCTTTTTATTTCTTAATTTCTTTGCAAAGAGCATCAAACTCAGAAGCTGTTAAGCCTTGCTTGTAGTCGCAGTATGGAACTTTTTTATTTCCACAGTTAATTAATGGCTCTTCATTATCCCTCATTACTTCTATCATTAATCCATGTGCGCCGTATTCAAGTGCAGATTTAGCTGCACTTGGAACAAGTTTTTTAAAGCCTGTTCCATGACTTGGATCTACAATTATTGGTAGAATAGATTTTTCTCTTGCTCCAGGAATTACACCTAAATCTAAGGTATTTCTATCATACTCTCCATTTGTTGAGGTCCTTATTCCTCTTTCACATAAGATAATATTCAGATTCCCTTCTCTTGCGATGTGTTCTGCAGAGCAAAGCCATTCTTGCAATGAAGAATAAGGGTGTCTTTTTAACATAACTGGCTTTTTTTGTTTTCCTGCTTCGTGAAGTAAAGTGTGGTTTTGCATATTTCTTGCGCCTATTTGCAAAATGTCTGCATATTCTGCAACTAGCTCAACATCTCTTGTATCCATAACTTCTGTAACAATCGGCATTGCTGTTTGTTTTTTTACTTCACCAAGAATCCAGAGACCTTCTCTGCCTAACCCTTGGAAATCGTAAGGCGATGTCCTTGGTTTGAAAATTCCTCCTCTAAAAAAATCAGCTCTTGATTTTTTCACGCTTTCTGCAACTTCTAGTGCTTGTTCTAAAGAATAAATAGTACAAGGCCCTGCAATAACTATCGGTTTCTCTGTTCCTATTTTTACTCCATCAACATCAATTATTCTTGTTTTTCCATTCATCTCAGGATACAAGCGCCTGCTAACCAATCTATAAGGGTCATTTACAGGATTCACACTCTCGACTCCAGGAAATGATTCAAGTAATTCAAGCAGCTCCATTTTTTCTGTTTCCTCACCCATTATGCATATAAGATTTGCAGTTTCACCTGGTGCTTCTACATATCCGAACCCATTCTCTTTCAAAACATCAAAAATTTTCTGTTTGTCTTCTTTTGTTGCGTTTTTTTTCAATCTGATTGTCATTTTATCCTCTAAACCGATAGTCGAGCATGTTTATTGCTCGTTCTATTTTCTTTGTTTTTTTCATTTTTTACATATTTTTTATATTTATAGCATTGACTTTAAAACAAAATGATTAAAGCCAAGAATCTAACTGGCTCTAGTAATAAAAGTAGAAGCTTTCAGCTAGAAATTTTTCTCTCCATAAATTTCCAGCTTCTTTCATGTTTTGTCCTATATACTTAAGTATTTAAATCTTTCTCAGATTTCTTTGAAAAAATTAATTAAGGTTGCTTCCTTATATCTTTTACTATGATGCAAAAGTTCTTGCAAGCTCTTAAAACTGTCTTTTGCTGATCCTCTGTTAAATCATAGTGTCTAATAAATTCAGATATTTTTTCTTCATCTAATGGGTATCCATCACGATTCACAGCATTTACATAGTCACCTAAGACTCTTGCAGAGGTAAGGTTTCCTTTAACTTTGGTTTCTATATTTTCCATTTTGAATACATAAACTTGAGGTTTATATATTTTTCCTACCTTTTCTTTTCTTGATTGTACTTTGTTGAAAACTTAATCTCTTTATAGAATAATTTACAGGATTTTTTATCTTGCTGCATAAAGGATCCCTAACTTCTTCAGAACATAAGGCAAGCTCTTTATAGAGGGGTTTATCACAATTTGGTGGAAGCATTTTTTTCTGTCTTTTGAACCATTCTATCTGTGTTCTTATATAACCCTCATGCAATTTTTTATAATTTTTTGTATTCCATTCGCTAACAACCTTTTCTATTTTATCTTGCTCCATATTTATGCTTTTAAGATAGTTTAGAAGGATAAAGAGTGCTCTTTTTCTTCCATCTTGCTTCATTCCCCCAAGAATTTTTTTAATACATGGAGAATAAAACTCTGGACTTAAATCTTTAACAATTATTTCTTGTCCTTTGTATTTTCCTGTTTCTTGTTCTTGCTGTATTGTTTTTTTATGTCTTGAACTCCAGTCCAATGCTTGCCTAAGCAACTCGCTAGCTTCATTTTGCTCTGGTTCTGGCAAAAATTGCTTTGGAAAAACACGGTCTGGCTTTGCCCATCCTGGATGAAAACTTTTTATCTGTTCTTTTTGAATAACAATACTTGCTAAACCTTTTTTTTCATGTAATGAATAAGGCATTCTGAATAAATGCCTTGGTGAAATAAGAATAGTATCTAGCTCTAGAATTGAGAAGGGATTGAATATATTATCTTTCAATAATTCTGATTCCTTTTTCTTAAATGTCTGGGAAAGTTCTTTCAGAGTGTTGAGCTCTAAAATTCTTTCTCCAAGAGTTTTTGAAATAATTTCTTTTAAATATGCTGCAATAAATCTCGGTCCTTGTGGAAAGAAATTTTTAATCTCGAGTTCATTAATTTTTTTTGGAAAAGCATGCCATGAAACACCTATGTGGAATCCTTTATTGCCTGAAAATTTTATCCCTATGTTATGAATGTTATGAAAATTCAATGCTTCTATTAAAAGTTGAGCTGTAATCTTTCCGTATTCTATATATGGCGAGTCTATGTCTAAAATTAAGTCCCAGCCTGTTCTTAAAGAATTCATTTGTTGTTCGTTTAGCTCTGTACCTATGCTTAAGGGATCTGACCAGAGCTCTTCTGAACAATGCAAAGATGTAAGATTTCTCTCAGCTAATGCTGCAATATCGGATTCATATTGCAGAATATCTGGTCTTTTTCCAAATCTGTCTATATAGAAGGGGATTACTTCTCTGTTTTTTGCAAAATTTATCAAAGATTTTTGTATATCTCTCCTTCTATAGTAATAGTAAGCTGTTTTTGCAAGATTGTTTGTCTCTTTTTCCATAAAAGCAGTAAAAGCACTAAATTTAAATAACTTGCTAGGAGACAAAAATAAAAGATATTTTATCTTTCTATAACAACAAAGTTTAAAAAGTTCTTAATAGTCTGAAAAGAAGAGATAATTAATAAATCACAATAATAAATAAGTTAACCAACTCGGCATTGATAAGCCGAGACATTAGCAAGTCATGGTCAATGACTTGGGCTTAACAATAAAAAATAAAGTGAGATAAAAAAATGTTGCTGAAATTAAATGAGCCAAAGATTCTTGCAGATGCTATTGCAATAATTTCAGAGCTTGTTACAGAAGTTCGTGCAAAAATAACTAAACAAGGTTTTAGTATCATAGCAATTGACCCTGCAAATGTTGCCCTTGTTTCCTTGAAAATTCCAACATCTGCTTTCTCGCAGTTTGATGTTGAGAAAGATGAAGAGCTTGGCTTAAACTTAGATGATTTAAAGTCTGTTTTAAGAAGATGTGGAATTGGTAGCACTCTTGTTCTTCAAAGAGAAGATAATACATTAAAAATGCAAATACAGGATAAAGTTAAAAGAAGCTTCTCTCTTGCTCTAATTGACATTGACTCAGAAGAAAAGCAGATTCCTCAATTAGAATTTGTAAACAGAATAGAGATTCCTTCTTCTCATTTGTCAGAGGCAATTGAAGATGCTTCAATTGTTGCGGATGCGTGCTCTCTTTCAACAAATAAAAAAGATAGTCTGTTTATAATTGATGCAAAAGGTTCCCTTAATTCTGCAAAATCTGAATTCACAAGTGATGAAGCAAAAATGCAGATTTCAGATGCAAAAGCCAAGTATTCTCTTGAATATTTGCAGAAGTTTATTAAGGCTGCAAGGATCTCTGATAAAGCTGTTTTGCAATTTTCTTCAGATTATCCATGCAAACTTGACTTTAAATCTCAAAATCTTGAGCTTTCATTTATTCTAGCTCCTAGAGTTGAGACAGAAGATTGAAAAAACAAAATTTATAAACATCTTGTGCCTCTGTTTTCTATGCAATTTTTAGGCAATAAAGAGGGAAAAAAGGTTAAAAGAGCACAGGTTACACTTATTGTTATAATAGCTATTGTTATTGTTGCTGCTGTTGTCTTTATACTCATGTATAAACCTTCTGTTGTAACTACCCCAACTTCGGTAACAGATCCATCTTCTTATATTGAAAAGTGCGCTAGAGATTCTGCTTCTGAGGCTATTAATTTGTTAAGCAAGCAAGGTGGTTTAATTTCTCCACAAAATTATATTCTTTATGATGGCCAAAAAGTAGACTACTTATGTTATACAACTGAATATTATCGTGGATGTGTAAATCAAGAGCCTTTGCTGAAACAAACAGTAGAGAATGAGATTACTAAAGAGATTAAGCCTGAAATTCAAAAATGTGTAAATGATGTTGTTTCAAATTATCAAGGAAAAGGGTATTCTGTTTCTGCTGGTTCATTGAATGTTGAAACTGTTTTGCAGCCTCGCAAAGTACTTGTAAATGTTAATGTTCCTATAACGTTAATTAAAGGAGAGACAGTTAGATATACAAAATTTAATGCTGTACTTTCTCATCCACTTTATAATTTTATTATTCTTAGTCAAGAAATTGTAAATTCAGAAGCAAGATATGGAGATTATGACCAGCTCTCACAGATGTTGCTGCGTCCAGATATAAGCATAGACAAAACAAGAGTTGATTTAGCAACAATTTATATTCTTAAAGACAGAAGAACAGGAAAACAATTTGAATTTGCTATTAAAAGTTATAAAAGTCCAGGAGGATTATTTGGCTAAGATGGCAGTTGTAGTTGAACCTTTAAAGAAAAAAAGAGACAATGAAGATTATACATGTACATATGCAATGCAAGAGTTATGTGATTTAAAAGATTACTTGCCAGAGGATTATCAAAAGTTTTATTGTAAAAAATCTGAAACTTTATGCAATCATTTTGTTGCTCTAAATATACTAGAAAAATTAAATGGAAGTGAAGGGCTTAAAAAAATATTATTTAAATGCGGGTGTGAAAAATGAATGTGAAAGGAATTTTTAAGAGACAAAAAGAAGAAAGCTTTTCTAGAAAAGAAAAGCTTTCAGAGGTTTTTTTTATAATTATTACATTAATAGTTTCTACATTTGCAATTGCTTCTTTAATTGCAGCTTCTTCTGCTATTGTTAAAGCTGCTGATACAAATACTACCACAACCTCTACACCAATTTTTAGTGTTTGTTGTGAAAAAACAAAATCAGGAGCATATTGCCAGAATGATTTACCAGAAAATTGTGATTCCTCATTTAAAATAAATCCTACATCTTGTGATTCAACTTCTTATTGTAAATTAGGATGCTGTTATGATTCTACAGAAGGAGTTTGCGCTGAAAATACTCCATTAAGGGTATGTCAAGCTAAAAATGGAACATATGATTCATCTGCAACTTGTGATATCTCTCAATGCCAGCTTGGATGCTGTGTTCTTGGCGGAGATGCAAACCTTGTAACTTTGACCAGATGCAAGAAACTTGCATCATATTATGGCTTACAAGTAGATTTTAGAAGTAATATAAAATCAGAAATCGAATGCATTGATATTGCACAGGCACAGGACAAAGGAGCTTGTGTTTTCTTAAGAGATAATGAAAAAACTTGCAGATTTGCTACAAGAAGTGAATGTAAGTCAATTGGAAATGGTACAATATTTAATAAAGATTTTTTATGCTCTGCAGAAGAGCTAGGAACTAACTGCGCGAAACAACATCATACTGGCTGTGTATCTGGAAAAGAAGAAGTGTATTGGTTTGATTCTTGTAATAATCCTGAAAATATTTATGATGCTGATAAAGTTAAAAGTTGGAATTCTGGTAAAGTGCTTAGTAAAGAACAATCTTGCGGAGCAGGAGAGGCAAACACCAATGATAAAGATTGTGGAAACTGTCAATATTTTTCAGGAAGTATGTGTGGAAGCGCAAGAGCTGGAAAAGATGCTACTCCTACATTTGGAGATTATATTTGCAGAGATTTGAATTGTAAAAATACATATGATGGAACTAACAGAAAGCATGGTGAGAGCTGGTGTGTTTATGATGGAATAGTTGGGATAGGAAGAGATGTTGTTGGCTCTAGATACTGGAGACATATATGTATAGCAGGAGAAGAAAAACTTGAGCCTTGCGCTGACTGGAGACAAGAGGTATGTGCAATAGGAACAGTGAACACTTCTTTAGGAACCTTTACAGAATCTGCTTGTCTTGCTAATAGATTCAGAGAATGTATTGATATCACTCTGAAAATGAATAATGAACTGAATAAGCAAGGAATAACTGATATTGATAAAAAACAGATTAAAGATAAATACAAAAACGATTGTGGAAATATTACTGACTGTTATTGGAAAGAGGTTTGGAATAAAAAAGTTCCTGTTTGTCTTCCAAACTATCCTAGTGGTTTAGATTTAGGAACAGAAACAAAAGGAACTAGCGGAGAGGCTTTTTGTTCTATTGCATCAGCTAATTGTACAATTATTGAAGTTAAAGGTATTGATCTTAAATGGGAATGTAAAGCAAATTGTGAATGTAAGACAGATGCTTGGGTACAAGAGATGAATGATTTCTGTACAAGCCTTGGAGACTGCGGAGCAAAGTCAAATATTGTTGGAAAAGTCACAACAGATGGTGTTTCTATAACAGGAAATTATCACCCAAAATTAACTCAAACATACTTAAGTAAACTTTCAAGTTATGCAACATCAAAAACTTCGGTAAGTACTACTGGAAAGGCAATTGATTTAGTTGATGAACTAAGGCTGCGTTATCAGCCAAAGTCAATGCAACAAATAATTAATGATAAGCTAAACTCTGGCACTTCACTTATACCTTTAGCAGCAGCTGTTAAAGGAACGCCAGTAGTAGCGCAAAGTGCTAAGAATAAAATTTTGGGGAGCATAAAAAACTTCTTTGATAAAAATATTGTAAATAATCCTGTGACACATGTTGCTGCAGCAGCAATTGCTGCATATTTGATTGCAAAAATATTGAGATTAGATAATAAAAATGCAATGATTGTAGCAGTTCTTGCAAGTATTGCTGGAAAATTAATTCCTTTATGGAAGACCGGTACTTTTCATTATATTGGCTCTGTGATGGTTTGGGCATTTGTAATTGCTATTATATTAAAATTACTTGGAGTTGGTAAAAAAAGAGAAAAACAAGTTAACTTTAATTGCATGCCCTGGCAACCTCCTATTGGTGGAGCAGATTGTGAAAAATGTAATAAAGACCCAATGAAACCATGCTCTGACTATAGATGTGCAAGTCTAGGAGCTTCTTGTTCGCTGCTTAATAAAGGGACAGGAAATGAAACTTGTGTTTGGTTAAATAAAAATGATGTAAATGCTCCTGTGATTACACCATGGAAAGAAGTATTAACAAAAGGACATTCATACTCACAAGTTAAACCATGTCCACCTGGACCAGGATGCTGGAAAATAACTGGACAGGGAAAAGGAGGATGCATAAAAGCATTTACTCCTTTAATATGGGGAATCCAAACAAATGAGCCTAGCCAATGCAAAATAGATTATAATCATACTTCAAAGTTTGATGACATGCAATATTATTTTGGTGAATCTAATTTATACTTGTATAATCATAGTGTAGCAATGTCTCTTCCAGCACCTAATTCAGTTAGTGGTACTAATAATGCTGCTGGAAATGTATCTGCTCCTGAATTAAAAAATGATGGGAATTATACCTTATTCATAAGATGCAGAGATGGAAATGGGAGAACAACAGAAGGTGAATTTGCAGTCCAATTCTGTGTGGAGTCTGGACCCGACACAACTCCTTCTGAAATAGTCAGAACAAGCCTTGAAAATGGAGCACCAATTGTTTATGGTGCAACTTCAACACCTTTAGACATTTTTGTGAATGAGCCTTCAGAATGTAAATGGTCTCGCACTGATCAAGATTTTGACCATATGACTCATAGCTTTGGTTGCGCAACATCTATTGAGAGCATGGAAAATGACTTTACTTACAAATGTTCAACAACATTAACAGAAATTGCAGATGGGCAAACAAATACCTATTATTTCAGATGCAAAGATCAGCCATGGCTTGCTGGTAAAAATGAATCTGACAGAAATGTAAACAAACAAAGTTATATTTTCAAGCTGCAAGGAACTCGGTCATTGAATATAACAAGTGTTGGGCCTAATGGAACAATTTATAGCGGATTTGAGCCATTCACAGTTACATTGAGAGCAACAACTGCAAATGGAGCAGATGGTGGAAATGCAAAATGTTCTTACTCTGATGCTGGATACTCAAATATGATAGAATTCTTTACTACAGGAACAGATACACATGAGCAAAAATTAGACTTGCTGGCTGGCAGTTATAAATATTATTTACAATGCATAGACGCAGCAGGAAATATTGATAGAAATTACACAAGCTTTACAATCGCAATTGATAAATTAGCTCCACAAATTGCAAGAGCATATAAAGATGGAGAATTGATGAAAATTATAACAAATGAAGATTCAGAATGTGCCTATGGAATAAAATCTTGTGACTTTGAGTTTGCTACTGCAACACAAATGCCTGTTGCAAATTCAACAGAGCATACAGCAATATGGAAGACAGATACAAACTATTATATTAAATGTAAAGATGTGTATGGAAATCTTCCAAGCGGATGCAGCATAGTTGTTCATGGCTATGACATTGGAGCAAGCGAATAATTTTCTCAAGAGATAATAAATTAAGTAATATCAAATCATTGACTATGATTTGCATTTATCCAAAGGGGTCAGCTTTGGAATAAGCAAATAACAAAAAGTATAAAAGCTATTTTTTCTTTTACCTTTGATGAAAAAGAGGAATAAAAAAGGACAATTAATGCATATGCCTTTTGCAATGATTTTTTCAATTATACTTATTATTGCATTTGTTGTAACTGCGTTTTATGTTATAAAATACTTTCTTGATACTTCTAGCTGTGGAAGTACTTGTTCATTTTACGCAGATTTTCAAACAGATGTAGAATCTGTATGGAATAGTGAAGGAGCTTCAAAAGTGTTTACAGAAAGCTTGCCTTCTAAAATAGAGTATTTATGTTTTATTAATTACAGCATGCCAAAAAACCTTAATGGATTAAATAGTGTAGAAAGACAAATAGCTACTGAGATTTATGATGAGCTTGACATGTATAAAACAAAAAGAGCCAATGTTTTTGTTTATCAAAGCAAAAAAACATGCCAAGAATGCAGATACAGTTTTATAAGATATATTTCTATTGATACTAACCCAAGATGTTATAAAAATACAGGAAAAGTTTCAGTTAGACTGGAAAAAAGCAGCGAAGAGGCTTTTGTTAGAGTTATTTGATATTTATAAGTAAAAACTGAGCCATGATAAGCTCAGACATCAAGAAAATCCATGATTTTCAGGATCCTAAAATCCTGATGGATTTTATGAAATGTAAGCAATGTCAATTGCTTATGCTTTAATGGGAAAATGAAACAAAGAAAAAGAGG
>JACRHU010000012.1 GCA_016211995.1 Candidatus Pacearchaeota archaeon | reverse complement strand
TTAGGTTCCAGAAAATTCTTTAGAAATTTTCTTGATTTAAGAACCTGAAAATCTACGATTTTCATGTCGTTAAAATCCTTCTTTTTTTACTGAATTGATTATAAGAACAATTAGTGTTATGAATAAAACACCGTCGATTACAATCAACCCATAAAATAAAACAACAAGGATCTTTAAAGTCATCTCTTGCGCCTTGGTTATTATAGCAAAATAACCTATAGAAATTGTTAAAACAATTGTTACTCCAAACCACGCAAGTACATCTCCTAAGCTCCTCATTTTTCCTCTTGTATTCATAAGATACTTGGTTTTTTAAATCTTACTTTTGAAAGTTTAAGCTTTTTAAACCCTGCATTTCTTCTAAATATGCCTTAAAATAGAGAAAGGCTGTATAGCTCAGCGGTAGAGCACTTGTCTCATAAGCAGGGGGTCCCGAGTTCAACTCTCGGTACAGCCATACTATTTTGCAGCTTTTCGTATCTTATCTGCAATTTGTTTTAAGTGCTCTTGAGTTGCTCTAGGCCCTAACTGAGTTGAAATATAACCTGGATATTTTTTAAAGAACACTTTATCTTTTCCCCAGATTTCTTCAAATTCTTTTTCTAAACCATAAACCGGATATAGTTTGATATGGGCATGATTTACACCTAAACCTTCCATGACCATTGCTGTTCTTTTAACATTCAAGGCTTTGTCAAGTATTTTTGCAACTTTTTTTGTAGCTTCTAAAAATTTACAATACTCGCTAGAAGGCATGTTAAATGCATAAGAATCAAAATGTTTTTTTGGCATCACTAGAGTCATTCCATCAACATTTGGGTTAATGTCCAGTATAGCAATAAAATCATTATCTTCCCAAATGACTTCAGAAGGAATTTCTTTTCTTGCTATCTTGCAGAATATACAGTCTTGCATTTTAATATTAAGGTAGAAGCCGCATGATGGCTTCCATTTGTCCCAAAGGTATCAGCTTTGGGTTTAGATATTAAGTAATAATATTACAAAGTATGTTTTTCTTGAACTGTTTTGTATGAATGCATCTCTTTTTCTTTAAACCATAATTCAATTTCTTGCCTTGCTTCTTCTGGACTTGCAGATGCATGTATTAAATTTGGAGTTGTTTTATTTTTCTCATCTGCATGAACAAAACTTATATGGGCAAAATCTCCACGAATTGTTCCTGGTGTTGCTACTCTTGGTTCTGTTTCACCAACGATTTTTCTTGCTATCTCAACAACATTAACTCCTTCTAGAACAATTGCAACCACTGGACCAGATATAATAAAATCTAGAAGCAGTTGCCTGACTCTTTCTCCTCTTCTTCTTGTTATATCTTCTGTATAATGCTTTTTTGCGTGCTCTTTGTCAATCCAAACCATCTTCATGCCAATTATCTTTATTCCTCGCTGCTCAAATCTTCTGACGCATTCCCCAATCAAGCCGCGCTCTACCCCATCTGGCTTGATTAAGATTAAAGTTCTTTGTAGTACCATCTTATTTTATAGTGGACTGGATGACTAGTTCCTAAATTTGCTAGTGATTAAACATTAACAACATTAGCAACCATCATGCGGTTGTTATTTAATTATTATTCCTTCTTTTTAAATATTATTAAAAGTGGACCCACCGGGAATCGAACCCGGATCTCAAGACTGCCAGCCTCGCATTCTTAACCGTTGAACTATGGGCCCCTGATTATGATTTGTATAATTCATAGTGGTAGTCATCCGCCGGATTATACTCTTTTGACCTTTGTACAATCATTATCGCTTTTACATCTCCTATATTTTTAAATGCATGGGCAACACCCGGTCCAATTGTCAATCTCTCTAAATTGTCCAAAATAAATTTTCTTCTTGTTTTTGTTTTTATGTCCTCTAGTATAATCTCTATCCTGCTCTCTTCAGGAGCAATAATCCATTCTATTTTTTCGAGATGGTAATGATTTCCTCTTACCATCCCCGGATGAAATGTAACAAAGTAACAATAGGGGTGAAATTCAACTAAACTTCCTCTTTTATCTTCATGCTTTTCTAGCTTTATAATCTCTGAATTCATTTTTTATTACTTTTTATTTTTATCTTTTTGAGAACTTTTTCTAAGATGCCATATATTTTATCTGGATTAGAATTGTGATGTTCTAATCTTTCTCTGTATTTTTTTAGATTGTTTAGAAAACTTTCTAAATCTTGCTTTGAAAGTTCGTCTGCATAATCTCCAAAACCTGCTTTTTTGATGAATAATGCATTTAAAACTTGTTCAAACTGG
This sequence comes from Candidatus Pacearchaeota archaeon, assembly GCA_016211995.1. GTDB lineage: Archaea > Nanobdellota > Nanobdellia > Pacearchaeales > DTIR01 > JACRHU01. Next base: position 3,407 of record JACRHU010000012.1, on the reverse strand, counting down.
CCCTTTAAGGGTAGGGCAAAGTAGGGTTTTTTTAAATAAATTGCTTCTGAGATGAGGGTGAAACCAGCTGTTGATATTACTGCTCTACAATTCCTTAGATCTTCAAGAAAACTTTCTTTTTCTCTGAACTCTAGATTTTCTGTTTTCTTTTTTATATTGTAGCCATAGATTATGAATTTCTCATTTATTTTTTTTAGTGTATTGATAATCCTTGCATTTTTTCTTGTTAAGTACACTAGGATTTCATTCCCCCTCTTTGATTTAGCTTTTCTTACATCTTCTCTTATGAATGGGGGAACAATATATGTGTTCTTTTTTATCTTTTTGAGTTCTGAAAAGGAAGTTACAATAAAATAATTCGCACTAGGAACAATCCTATTGATAAAGAATCTTGCAAGAAAAAAATCTTTATAGTATTTGCTTGGAACACCTATCTTAAAATTAGTTATTCTGTGCTGATTGTCTATTGATATGAGTGGAATTTTGTACCAGTATGCTAGAAGGGGGACAGCTGGCTCCATATCTGAAATGCATAATTCTGGCTGGAATTCTTTTATTAATTTCTGAAATCTGCTTATGTTTTTTATGTTATCATGAATTGCTTTTAAATTGTCAAAAAAAGTTCTGCTATAATTTATATTCCCATTCTTGAAAAAAAGTTTCAAACCTTTAACTTTTTCTGTATCAAACTTGTTGTTCAGAACTTTATATGCTAAACCATAAGCAACTATTTTTATTTTATGTCCTTTGCTTTGTAAGAATTTTCCGATTACAATTGCTCTTGAAGAATGACCAAAACCATCCCCACATACACCATACAGAATTCTCATTTTTATTGCTTTTTTGTATTAATCAATTTCCCTACTTCTCTGAACTTTATTTCTCCAAGAATTAGTTTCTTTAATGTTTCTTTTAAATTTGAAATTTTTACACGAATTTGCTCTGTTGTATCTCTGTCACGAATTGTTACTGTATGATCTTTTAGGGTTTCTCCATCAATTGTTATGCAAAATGGAGTTCCTATTTCATCATTTCTTGCATATCTTCTTCCTACACTTCCAGATTCATCATAAAAGGCTGGAAGCTCTTTTTTTAGTTCGTTGTAAATGTCTTGAGCAATTTTGTCCATGCCTTCTTTGTTTACTAATGGGAGAATTGCTGTTTTGTATGGTGATAGAATGGATGGAAACTTAAACATGCTTCCTTCTTTTCCGATTGTATAGAAAACATCAAGTAACATCCAGATATTTCTATCAATTCCAAAGCTTAACTCTAGAACATGTGGAAGAATTTTCTTATTATCATAAAAGATTTCTAAATTTTTTCCAGAAACCTCACTATGCCCCTTTAGATCATGGTCTGTCCTGTAATGAATCCCTCCAACTTCTTTGAATCCGCAGAATGTTTCAAGCATTACCTCAATGTCAAAATGAATCTTGTTATAGAAAGCCCTTTCTTCTTCTCCTAGCTCTCTTAATCTAAATTTTTCTTTTGGAATTTTCAGAGTATTAAGATAAAATTGCTGGACTTTTGCTGCATAGTATAAGTAAAACCTAGGAATCTTGAGTTTTTTGTTTGCCTCTTCGCACGATATTTCTTGAGTGTTTTTTCCTAGTTTGAGCTTTAACTTATAGTCTTTAATTTCATTGAATTTTTCATGCTCATCTATTCTTTCTGGATCAAAAAAAATCTGCAACTCTGCTTGGCTAAATTCTCGCAATCTGAAGAATAGCTGTCTAGGTGAAATCTCATTTCTATAAGCCTTATCTATTATTGCTATTCCTAATGGAAGCTTTTTTCTTGTTGCTTCAAATTCCTGTTTAAAAGCAAGATAAGCTGCTTGAGCTGTTTCTGGGCTTAAATACGCCTTTTCTCCTCCAAAGCCTATTGCAACAGGAAACATCATATTGAACCATTTTACTTCACTTAACTCGCCGCCACATCTTGGACACTTTAATTTTTGTTTTTTTATTACATCTGACATTTTTTGTATTGTTAGGTTTTCTTCATAGAGCCCTTTATCCTCAAGAAATTGGTCTGCACGAAATCTGAAATGGCATTTTTTACATTCTGTTAGAGGATCATTAAAATTTTCTATATGGCCAGATGCCTTGAATACTGGCTCTGGCAATATGTTATTACTCTGAATTTCATAAAAATTATCATCTAAAGCAACTATATTCCTCTTCCATAATTTTTCCCAATTGCTTTTCAAAGCCTTTCCTAAATGTCCATAAGTAAAAAAGCCTGCTTTCCCACCATAAATGTCAGCAGTTTGAAAGAAAAAACCTCTTTTTGAGGCAATCGCAGTTATTTCATCAACCTTTTTTGTTGCATCTTTAAAACATGAATCTTTTTCCATTTTTTTTAATTTCTAATGTTCAATCCTAATGACAAGCAATTGACATCAAAAAAATCCTTTCGGATTTTTAGGATCCCAAAAACCCCTCTGTTTTTGCGATTGCTTGCATTTGTCTGAAATATCAATATCAGCTTTAACATTTAATGATTTATCTTTTATAACTCAATTTAGAATTATCTTTATATAAATCTTACTATTTAAATAAAGTAAAAAATAAACAAACAGATTATGCTTTTATATTAGCAAGCGCAACTAAAGAGCCAATAAATAACATCAACCATGCTAAAATTATAGCAATGTTTGTTATATACATAGCTACAGTTGTTATGCTTTCACTTAAGTCTGGCACAATTGTAAATGCTGCTGCCAACATCAAGAAAACAGCTGCTCTTACGAACCATATATTGGCTTGTTTTGCTGAGATTCCTGCATTATTCAAAACAGGCAATAAAAGGATTATCAATGCTGATAGCACTGCGAGTCCTACAAAACCTTCACCAATAAGAATTCCCTGCATTGCTAGAACTGCTATGACAAAAAGAAGCACCATTACAGGCATTGCTCCTTTCCAGTCAATTGCGCTTTTAACTTCAACTGGCATTTTTACACCTCTTTATGTTATATATAAGGAGTAGTTATTTAAAAAGCTTTTCTCGAAGAAGAAAAGCAGGGACCGGGACTCGAACCCGGGAAAAGCTGCTCTCAACAAATTGTTCTGCTTCCTTAAGGAGAGTTGAACAACATAAAATCCTTTTGGATTTTAGGTTCCTAAAAACTTTGGGTTTTTATGAACAAGAGAACCTTGGTTCTCTTATGCTGCAGGCAGCCGCCGTAGCCGCTGGGCCATCCCTGCCCACTTGTAAAACAAAATAGGGGTTTAAATTACTTTTCTTTGAACTTTGAAAATGTAGTGTCCGCTATTAAGTTCCTCTCGCTGATTTAAGTTAGCCATTTTAACATTAAATATTTTACTATTTTCTCATTTTTTCAAGGAAAGCCTGATAAGGAGTTCTAAGCTTTCCATTTGTTAAGCTTCTATGTGGTC
>JACRHU010000075.1 GCA_016211995.1 Candidatus Pacearchaeota archaeon | reverse complement strand
ATTTTCTCAAGAACTTCTTCATGAAGTTTTTTTGCTTCAATTGCTGCATTATCTAATATATAGAAAATCTCTTCTTGTGTCAAAGCAGCAGCTTTTCCTTTTTGTAAAGCATTTATAACCACATTTTTCTTGTTCAAGGAAATAGCAACACTCATTCTTGATTCACTTGATTCTTCTTCTTCACTTATTGGATCAAGTATAATGCTTTTTCCTATTTTATGGAATGTTAAAGTTAATGGCATATTTTCTGTTAGAGGCAGTTTTTTATCTGTGAATTCTCCAAACAATACTCTTTCATCTTCATATTTTGGAAATACAGCTGTTAAAAGTGCAGCAATAACTGCAATTGCAGAAGCATCTATTAAATTTCCTGCATCATTTAATGGATAAATATCAAGAAGAATTGCCCATACTTTTTCTCCTTCTACTATTCCAAGTTTCTTGAAATCAATAAATCCCGATTCTCGTAATCCTCTATCAATAATTCTAGCCAACTCTATAGCTTCAATTTTTGGAGGCCCGCTTTCAAAATTTTCAGAAGCAAGTGGAGATAATTCAGCTGCAACCATCAAAATACCTTCATCAGCATGATCTGTAAAAGGTTCCATTACATCCATTTTAACTCCAGCAAGTACCTCGGTTTCACCTAAAATAACGCGGGCAGAACCCTCTGCATTCTTGCTTATTCCAGTTTCAATTTTTAACTCTCGGTATTTAAGCAACTCTCTATTATCAAATCTCTTTCCCTGATTAAGATAATCAACAATTCTCTTCTTTGTAATTCTTGTAACTTCCATTTTATTTTCTAATCACCAAAATATTTTCTGTATCTATTGGTTTTGTATGATCAATCAAACAAATTTCATTTTTTGGGCTTAAATATGGTGTCTGGGTTTTTTTAATTGGAATTTTTTCAGCTAATTGTTCTAGCTCCCAAATTTTAACTCTTTTATCTATGCTTTCTTTATCCATGGCCCTATCAAATTCAAAACCTAGATAAGATTCTAAATTCCCTTCTATCTGGGTTATAAAAGCAAGAGGCATAAATACATTTTCATTTACAGGAACTCTAAATACATGAGTAAGATAAACTCCTTTCTCAAATATTTTATCATACTGTTCTTTATTCATTTTATTCTTTTAAAGCTTTCAAAATCTTTTTTTGTTCAAGATAAATTTTTTTGCAAGCTTCTTCTCCAGCTTTCAAAGCTTTTTTTAAATCCTCAACTGAAATTTTTCCATCAAGCTGCATTAAACTGACTTTTCCAGTTCTAGGAAGAAATGCAAAAGGAATGTCTGTTGCTCCTCCTTCTCCTTCATAATCCTCTTCTTCCTTAATCAAGTCTACACAGATTTTATCCCCTATTTTTCCAACTGAAACAGAAGAAACCATGTCTATCATTGGAACTCCTGCATGCGCAAGAGCCAAAGCAGCTGCATTTATTCCAGCGCATCTTGTTGAAGCATTTGCTTGAATAATTGTTACAAAAACATCAACTACTGTATTAGGAAATGACTCAAGTTGAAGAACAGGAGATAAAGCCCATTCTGTAATTTTTGAAATTTCAGAAGAACGACGAGATGGTCCTGGCTTTTTTCTTTCAGTGACAGAAAAGCTGAGCATATCATAATTGCATCTAAGTATGCCTGTTTCTGGATTCTGCATATGCTGTGGATGCAAAGTGCGAGGGCCATAAACAGCAGCAATCGCAATTGAATCACCAAAAGCAAATATGGCAGAACCATCTGCTCTTGGAATTACTCCAACTTTTGCAGTTATCTTTCTTAGTTCATCAAATTCTCTACCATCTACTCTCTTAGTGTAACTCATTTTATTTTTTTATTTTTTGATTGTTTTGGTTGATCATAGATAAGCAAACTTCTATTATATGCTGCACGTTTAGTATTTTCTGTAATTAACTCAGGATAATCCATTTTCCAACTTTCTATAACTGCCCTTAATATTTCTTCTTGCTCTAATCTTTCTGTAAGATTTTCTTCCATTTTATTTTTTCTCCGCGAAGAACTTTTCAACTTTTTCAGTTAATCCTTCAACAAATGATTTATTTACTATAAATAAAATTGCTTCTTTTGCAAGCAGCTCAGACTTAACATCATTTCCGCGTATCCAGATTATTCCATTCTGGCCTACAACAATATTACACATTGTTTCTTTTTTAATCAAGTTTATCATTGAACCTTCTTTTCCTATCACGCGAGGAACCTTATTTGAATTTATGTCTATGGTCATTCCTTCCTCAAGCTGGCCAAGCCCGCCTGCTCGAGTTGTTAAATCTATTCCTCTCCTTTTTATTGAATCGACCTTTGCAACAACAATGTCTCCGAAATCAAGGAATTCTGTTAAATCATTTTTGTTTACAAATCTGTTTGCCTCTGCAGCAGGCAAAAAAGCATTGTATGGAGCATTTATATCTATAATCCATCCATTAAATGTTATATCAGTAACTTTTCCTATCACAATATTTCCCTTGCGAGGCATGTAAACTCCGGCAAGAGGAATTATTTTGACAAGTCTTCCGGAGATATCAGCAAGTCCAAAGCGTGTAGCGACTATTTCATTTCCCTCACGCTGAGTAAAATCTCCAGGAAGAAAATCAGAACCAGTTGCAACTGTTTCTCCAGGTATGACTATCTCTCTTTTTTTCTCTTCCCTGAAATTATTATCATAATCTTCTTTTTCTTCTCTCATTTCTTCTCTGTTTTCTCTATCCCCTCTATCTCCAAATCTCTCTTCTCTGAACTCTCTTCTGTTTCCTCTGTCTCTATATCCTCTATCTCTGAAGTCCCTTCTTTCCATTTTTATTTTCTCTCCTTTTTTTCATAACCGCAATTACATGAATAAATATCATATCTTGTGTTTGTCATTGCAGGAGCGCTAATTGAACTACAAAGTCCGAAGACATTTAATCCCCCAACTATTATCTCTTTTTCCATTAATGTTTTAGGTTCTATTTGTTGACCGCACTCCGGACATTCTTTTTCCATTTTTCTTGTTTCGTTAAATTTATTTTTTTTGATAGTTTTTAAACTTATGCCTTTGTAATTTTCTTGTTAATTTGTTGATCATTAAGTCATTGATAATGACTTACTAATGCTGAGCACGTCATTGCTCAGTTTTACCACTTATTGACTTTTCTCTTTAATTTCCTGAGTTATTGCAGAACCATGCGTTACTGCATTTAGTTTATCATAAAATTCAGATTGTGCACCAGCAGGCAGATTAATAACACACTGCAATGAGCCATCTGAAAGCCATTCTTCTTTCTCTTTTATATCTTTAAAGAGTCCGTAAGCCTTACCAACATGAATTGCAGGAACTTTAATCAATAATTTTTTAACTTCAATTCTTATAGGTATTACTGGCTGCAATTTTTTTAGAATATTTGGAATCTGCTCATTAACAGGGCGATCATCAATGCTGACTCCTGCTTGATCCAGGGCAGATTCTATTCTTGCAGGTGTATGTAGAGTTCCTGTTCTAGGATCAATGCAATTTCTCGATAAGAAATCAACAACCTGCTTGATTTTCATCTCACGCTCTTTTTTCTTATATTCCTGGGGCAGTTGAACTTCTCCGCTTCTGACTATCTCAGCTGCGACCGCCTTGACATCACTTGTCTTAAAAGCAGCCTGCATTTCAGTTGCAGAGGCCTTAATACCATTTTTTGCATTAGTAAAAATAGTATCTACAGCAAGTACATTCTCGATAGCTCCTTGTCCGCTCTTCTTGAAAAGTAAGGCTCTATCAAGGTCAACTAGAATTTCAAATTCTTTCCCAGCTTTCTTTAATCGAGCTGTTACATTGTTCGCCATTCTTAATCAAATTAATCAAGGAGTTTAATCCTTAATATATAATCTCTCCTTATTGTTTTTATGATTGTGTTTTATTATATTCTTTTAGTGTCTCTATTGTTTGTTTTATTATTTTCCTTCCTTATTATATTTTTTGAGTGTTTCTTCAGACAATCTTTCAAGTTTTTTATCTTTTTTAGTGATAAAACCCACATCAAGCCTGTCAATATCAAAATTTTTTCCTAAAATTTTTTTAAATATGTCTACAGCAAGTTTAGTGCATTGCTCTATTGTCATGCTCTCTTTGTACTTTTCTCTTAAAAGCTCTTTAACTCTTTCATCATTTTCACCTATAGCTGTTGCGTAAAAGCCAGCATAATTTCCTGTAACATCTGAGACAAACAGCTTAGATGCAGAATCATTATTTACTCCTGCAACCATCACGCTAACTCCAAAAGGTCGAGCACCACCATATTGTGAATAAGCTTGTTTAACATTTGCAATTTCTTTTATAACCATTTCAGTGTCTATTGGTGTGTCATAAGTTACACGATGTTGTTGGGCCATGAGCTGTGCCCTTTCAATTAATATTCTACCGTCACTTAAGATTCCTGCAGCTGTTCCTACAATATGCGAATCAATTTCGTAAATCTTGGTTGCAGATTCTTTAATCATTAATGTGTCTTTAACACGCTTATCAGAAACAATCAAGACACCATCAGAACAAACAAAACCAATGCTAGCTGAGCCAAGTCTAATAGTTTTTTCAGCATATTCTACCTGGAGCAAGTGCCCTTCAGGAGAGAACATAGTAGCTGTTCTATCATATCCCATTACCTGGTGCTGAACTTCCATTGGTGTTTCCATTTTTTCAAAATAAAGAATTAATATTAATCCTTCCTATTTTATTTTCTATAAATATAATCCTTTTTTAATATTTTTAAATCTTTGCCTTAGCAAAGATTTAATTAGAATTCCTAAGATTTTAAATATCTAATATGTTCTCTATAGAATCCAGTGAAAGGAAGTTGCCTGTCAAAAACAACTGGCTCTTCATCATCTTCTATTTTACCATCTGTAGAACCAAGATATATATTTCCCTTTCTATATATTCTGTGATTCTTTCCTTTTTTTGAAGTTTTACTGCTTATCAAGACCTCTACTTCTGGTCCAATAAACTTATCATCTAATTTCTCTGACATTTTATTTTAAAGCCTCTTCAATTAATGCATCTAGCTGTCTTGCAGGTTTTCCTTCGGAATTTTTTAGATAAGCACTATAATTAGCACAATCATGATTTCTGTTAACTTGACCTGGGCTTCGACCATCATTTATTTTTTTACATCTTGCCTCTGATTCATCTTGGCTTATAAGAACAGTATATTGATTAGTGCAACTGAAACAGGATTTGTCCTGATATATATTCCAGTATTTTGTCAAAGAACTAACAGAAGACAGATCATATTCTAAAGAAGCATCTTTTACCACAATTCCACCTATATCTCCACTTCCGCTTAAAACTACTCTACTAAACTTCCCTGCATTAGCAATTGGATCGTCAACAGCAATTTTCAAAAATTCTTTAAGGTTAACTGATTTTCCATCCGATGTTATACTGAAGTTTTGTTTAAATTTAGAATAATTTTCTTTTAAGTCTGAAAAAATTTCAAGAAGTTGTTCCTCTGTTTCAATTTTCCCATATTTTGGCTGATATTTCAATCCAACGATTAGATTTGTCATTTTAGCAAAATCCAAATTAAAAACAGATATTTAAGTATTTCTCTTCTCAAACATATGCTTCCAAAAAGATTATAAATTCTAAATCATATTTAATAAAAGGGCTAAGGAGGTGAAAATGAACAATCTTAAAAAAATTATGTATACTGGCTTAGCAGCCCTAGTTATTCTAGGAGCTGGTGCCACAAGAATTGAGACTAACCCTATAGAATATTCTACTACAACAAGGGCAATCTATAAACCTAACGAGCAGATTTACATGCTGAATGAAAAAACTGGGAAAATCGAGAAAAGGCAGAGACAAGATTCCAATATGGGTTATTTGTTATGGAGACCATATGAACAAATTTATAGAATAAGTGAGAAAACCGGAAAAATAGAGAAAAAGCAGAGGCGAGATACAATCAAAACCAACGACCTTGTATGGAGACCAAATGAAAGGATTTACAGGTTGAATGAGAGAACAGGCAAGATAGAGAGCCATCAGCAGCAATATTTTCTGAACCCTATTAGGACATATGATTAGAGAGAATCTGACAACTCTATATAGCAAATCTTATAAACTTCGAAGCACATATAATATTAATAAAAAGACAGGAAAATGAATACTCTGAAAAGAAGAGTTCTGTATACAGGTCTGGCAGCCTTAGTTTTGTTAACAGCAGGAGCTTCAAGAGTAGAAAATAATCCTTTTCAGAAAGAAAAAGATAAACAAACTATTGTAAAAAAAGTTGAGCAACCAACAGTTAAGCAAGGTTCAATTAAATGGTTTAAAGAGTCTCCAGTTAGAAAAGATTCACCAACATATGGGACATTCAAAGCGCCAGCAAAAACAGAACAATTAGAAAGAAGAGTTACAGCTCCTGAAACAAATTATAAAAAAATCGAGCCAAATAAAGAACCAGCAAAACAAGCACCACAAACACCAACTTATAGACCATTTCAGAGAATAGAGCAAAACCAACCAATCCCAGAAAGAAAAATTACAATTCCAAATCAAAATTATAAATCAGTTCAGGAATCAAGACCAAGAGATATAACAATCGCACCAGAAAGAAGACCAACTATGCCAATAAGGATAACTCCAGAAAGACTAACAAGACCAATAAATATTGCTCCAGAGCATCACGAAAGAGATAGAGATCATGGGAGAGATAGAAATCGTGATAGAGACGATAGAAGACCACCAATACAGAATATTATAATATACCCCGAGCCAAGACATCATCACCCAAGACATCCATTATTTTTTATTCCACCAATAATAATACGGGAGCCAATTTTTATTCCATACGCACTTGAAAGGACAGTGATAATCAAACAGATAGAGCAATCTCCTTATCTTTACATTTATCCAGATAGTATGACTGCAAACTTTTACATGAAAAACAGAGACAAGGCAACAATAAATTTTTATATGCCGGACTTTGATTCTTTTTTCGAGAAAGCAGATGGCAATCTTGAAATAAGCTATGAAGTTCTAGAAACTCCTAAAAGAATTGATTCAAATACAACTTTAAGCGAGAGAGTAAAAATTTATTCAAAAAACAACGACAAAACAATAATTCTTAATTTCTACGACCAGAGATAAGTTTTCTTAAAATAAATTTTTGAGCTTGGTAAGCAAAATTTTTACGATTTTCCTAACTTTAAAAATTCATGTGGATCGAGTCTTTGAAAGACTTTATATTCAGGAACAGCCCAATACTCTGTTTCTATTCCTGACTCACTAGTATGGCCTGCACGATAAGTTCTTTCAACTAATTGTATTTCATCGATGTCTGATCCTTTTTGCAGAAGATTTGATACAATATTTTGTAAATTTTGAATATCTCTTTCATCTTCTGGATTCCCAGTTAAATGGTGCACATAATAGCCTGATTGGTATCTTGTACCATCAGGCGCTTTTTTAATCTCTCTACAATGCACTAAATATAAATTATCTTTTTTTTCCTCCTGCTTCAGAGCTTCACCCCAACTATCAAAAAAAAATGCCCCTGTATCATCTCTAATCAATGCCATTTTAACACAGCATGATAATATTCTCAAATTTATATGTCTTTCTCTCGCTAACACTTACAAGTTGATATGAAAACAGCCCAAAAATTTACTCTCCCCACCTTTTAGGTTCAGGACACATAATAGATTAAGTGAAATAAAATTCAATTATTTATTTCTATGGTGTGTCAAATAAGATAATCTCCGAGTGATTACTGTCATAAAATATTAACAAAAAAATAAAATAAAAAAATCTTCAACTATTTTCCAGGAACTGCTTTTGGGTCTTCAAAGTATCTATACAAGTCCATAGTTATTGTTCTTTTCTCATCTAAAGTTACTTTTACTGTATACTCACGTATCGCTGAGCCTTTTTGCATTCTTATCATCCCCAATCCGCGCTCTCTCATCATCTCTTGCATTCTTTGTTGCATTTGTTGTCTTTGTTCTTCTGTTAATTGAGGCATTTGTCCTGGTTGACCTGGCTGTCCTGGTGCTCCAGGCATACCTGGCATTCCAGCCATTCCACCAGCTTGTCCTGGCTGTCCAGGTGCTTGCTGACCTTGTCCAGCTTGTCCTTGCTGTCTTCTTTGTCCAACTCCCTGACCTTGCTGACCTGGTCTTTGTCCAAACATTCCTTGCATTGAAAAATCATCAGCAGGAGCAGTAGAGTCATACTTCACTTCTGGTAGCTTGTGCCTTGATGCTTCTACTTTTATCTTAGTCTCTTGAATCTCTATTTTTTTAGCTCCTCCGCTTATACTTTTTACTAAACTCTCAATATTTTTAGTGTCAAAGTCGCTAGAATAAAGAACATCTATTTTTGCATTGTACTGTCCACGAAGATCAACAACTGCTCTTCTTTCTGTTTCATTCTGCCTCTGTCCAAACATTCCTTCAAGTCCTGGGCCTCTTTGCCTTGCAGTTGCAGCCGGAGCTGCAGGAGCAGGTGCTTGAGCATAGCCTTGTTGAAGTCCTAAACCTCCTGTGAACAAAGCAGCTGCTGCTAGTCCTGTATAAAATACTTTTTTGTAAAACGATTTCATTTCATAAACCTCCTTTCATACGGATGACTAATATAAAAATTTTTAATATTTCCTTTTGCTTAAGGATTACATGAAAATCATCAGATTTTCAGGTTCCAGAAAAGCTTCTGCTTTTCTTGATCTTAAATCCTTACTCCTTAGTCACCTTTTGTAAACCAAGAAGTTTAGACTTTAAATACTTGGTGGACTTGGAGTCTGCTCATAATACAAACATCTTATATACCCTCTATTCTTTGCATGATATGAAAAATTATGCAAACTTTGGTGGAGCCAAGAAAAGAAAAAAGAAAAGATAGATAAAAATATTCTAAGCTAATATAAATAAAATAGCTCGTTTTCTATAAAATTAGCAATTAATCTATAAATCCAAAGCTGACTACTTTGGTACATCGCAAAAAGCAAAGCTTTTTGGGATCCTAAAATCCTGATGGATTTTATGATTTGCAAGCCATCATGCGGCTTGAACCATAGATATAGAAAAAGATAAAAACAAAGAGAAAGATTTATAAGAATTAATAGCATTAACACGATATTAAAAAAGAGGGTGAAATGACTAAAAAGGTATTAAAGAATATAGGGGCATTTTTTTATGCTATTCTCTGCATTTTCTCTTTGGTATTTGCAATATTTTCTATACTCTATTCTCAACTAGTATATTTCTATTTTTTTATCCTTTCTTCAATATTTTCAAGTGTAATAGTATTATGGTGGGGGGGTACAAGGAAAACAGTAATTAAAATTAAGCCAGAGCATGGAGCATTTCTTAAACTAATTTACTGGATAGGTTTTATACTAGTCTTAATTTATTTTTATTTATTCTTTTTCTCAGGACAGGATAAAACAATATTTCCCTCAGTTTCTCTATTGTACACTGGCTCTTCTCCTTCAGTCTCCTTAAAGACAATGTTATTATTGTTCGGACTTTCTTTTATGTTTCTTTCTCTCCTAACAGCAAATTTGTTATATAAAAAAGCAATGTTAGCTTCGTTAAGAGCAAAAAGAAAATAAATTAAAGAAATATAAAATTATACTCTCTTATATTCAAAGCCAGAAGATAAAAAGAAAAGCAAATTTTAAATACGCCCCTTTCCTTAGAAAGATATGAATAAGAGTGATAAAAGACTGCTTAAAATAGGAGCAATAGTTGCATTAATCTCTACCCTAGTAGCATTTGGCTTATTTATCAGCTATGCATCACCACATGTTGAGCCAGAATACAAAGCCAATCTCTATGGTCTTTTTTCTCTATTTTTCTTTCTAACTATATTCTTGCCTGTTCTCTTTTCCATAATTATAGGCATTAACAAAAAAATGTTCTGGATTATTCCATTTGTTGTTTTATTGGTAAATGCCGTAGAAGGGTTGGTACTTTTTGGATTGCCTTTTTTGCGTGACTATACTGTTGATGCAGATGGGAGTGCAGCTGCATTCCTTCTTTTTATAGGAGTGATTTTAATGAATTTGGCTATAACTATAATTTTTTCCATAGACCTTTATTTTAAGCATAAAAAGAGAAGACTAAAATGAAAAAAGCAGTTTTAATCTTTTTATGCATTTTGTATGTTGTGTTCCTAATTTTAATGGCTGTAACAATGAAGCCTGGCCAGGAAGTTCCAGGCTCATTCAGCGCAGCAAAAGTTGACTCTTCTATATCAGTTTTTGCAGCTCTTGCAGCAATGCTTGTCTCAATTCTGATAGCCTTTCTCTATAAAGGAGAAAAGCACTAAAAAAATGTGTGAAGTAAAAGTATATCTCAATGAAAAGCAAGAAGAAAATAAGTTAGACTATAACGTTTCTTCTTATGATCTTGACATCAAAGGGAAGAGACTAACCACATATAAATTATTCAGTAAACCTAAAGAGTTCAAATTTGAATGTATAGAGCAAATTAGATGGTCTGAATCTGATGATTCCTTGATAATAAGAGGCAAACTTGACAGTATATTAGAAAACTCTTAAATTTTTATTTAAATGTAATAGCTGGGGTAAAAATGAGAAAAGGGATTTTATATTTTTTGTAAAGCTTGTTCTTAATCGCTTCTTTTTATTAATGAAACAAATGTCCTTGCTATCTGCTCAAGGGCGAAACCAATAAACAATGCAAAACCAAAAAGAGCTAGCAAATGAAAAGAAGGAAGCAAGTCAGAATTCTTCAAATAAAAATAAATTCCATAAACAGCAGCGCTCAATACAACTGCAACAACATAATTTCCAACTTTTCTGAATTCTTTATTCTGCACGCCATACTTGACAAGCAGACTGCATAGTGTCCCTAAAAATCCTCCGAGAAATATTAAAAAATCTGATACTGGCATTTTAGTATAAAGCAAACAGGATTTTTAAGGTTTACTTTCTTCTGAAATTTATAATCGCTTGAATTAAAAGAACAACCCCCATAGCCAATATTGGTATGGTCACAGTTAATATCTTTTCTAAATCATCAACAATTAAAAAGTCAAAACCCCAAAATAAATATATAATTATTAGAATTTCAAGAATTCCCAATATCAAACCCCTTTTCATCTTTCTACAAAGCAACTCCTGTTTTTAAGGGTTTTGCTTAATCTTTTAACGAAAGCTTTAAATCTGTAACTATATGGAAAGATTTATAAACTATAGTTTAACTATAGTTATATGGTAACAACAATTCAGCTTAGAGAGACTGTAAAAAACGAGCTTGATAGACTTAAAACTAATAATAAAACATATGAAGATGTTATTCTTGACCTTATGAAAATTTCTGAGCAATATAAAAGAAGACAGAAGGCTTTATTAGTGGAAGGATGTAAAGAAATGGCTGGAGAAAGCTTGAAAATAACAAAAGAATGGGGCATAGCAGGTAGTGAATTAGATTGGGAGTGGTAAATGAATATTCTAAGAGGAGATATTGTTCTTGTAAATTTAGAGCCAATAATTGGTGCTGAACAAGGGAAAATAAGGCCAGCAGTTGTTGTGCAGAATAATATAGGAAATGAGTATAGCCCAACAACAATTATTGCTCCGATAACCTCT
>JACRHU010000072.1 GCA_016211995.1 Candidatus Pacearchaeota archaeon | reverse complement strand
CACCAATGTAATGTCAGCAGAATCTGCAGGATATGACATTATAACTTTCTCAACACCTAAATCAAGAAACTGCTGCGACAAACATTTTGTTTTGTCTTTCTTATCATCTCCATAAAATCCAGAGCATTCCTCAACCATCCATATATTCAAAGCTCTAAATGGAATTTTTGTCAAATCTTTTTCAAAAAATACATTAACAAGTTTGCCGTTGATTAATACCCCATTCTCAATTTTTTCAACTTTCCAGTCATATTTTCCATGGACTGGATCTTTTGCAGAAAGACTTTCAACAATCTTATCTAACCCAGCAGGGTCATTTAAAGCAACTAAATTTAAACTAGGAGAATTTAATCTAGCAAGCTCATAAGTTACAGCTCTGCCAATCCTTCCTGCTGCGCCATTAACAAGTATTCTTTTATCCATTTAAACCAGAACTAACTTATATCGGGGGTTTTTAAACTTTGCGTTTACTTAGCTTTGCACATAATTAGCTTTAGAAAAATATAAATTTATACACATTTATGTGCAAAGCCGTTTATTTCGGCTTTTCAAGAATCATAATAATCCAGTGCATCATGTCTGCATTATATGCTTCTATACTATTGATAATCTTTCTATTATCAAATTTAGCATATCTTTTCCTTATTCTCATAAGAACATCTAGTCCATTATCATCAGGAGCGATAATGCCATTTTTTCTGAAATAATAACTTATATATTGAGAGATTACTACAAAATTTGGATGGGTTTTCTTAATCAATCTTTCCCAGTCTAAGACTAGCCTAATTTTAATCTTTTCCAGTAATTTTTTATCTTTTAATAATCTATTCCATAAAAATCTTGTTCTATCTGCATCTCCTCCAAACTTTTTTCCAAAATAATCAACAAATTTCTTAGACTTTGATTTTAAAAAATTTCCAAGAATCATGTCATCTAAAGGATGATTAGCAATAATCGCATCAACTTTTTTAGGAAGTATTGAGATTGCCTCTTCCATTGTCTTTTGGATTGGAATTATTTTGCATCCTTTTAATTTTTTTCTATAGTTTTTGACAATGCAATTTAGACAGTATTCTTCAGGTTCAATAACATAAATTGTACCCTTAAAACCGACAAAAGATAGTCCATAACTTATCTTATTTGTAATACCCGGAGCAATTTCAATTACAGTTCCATTTTTAGGAAGCTTGCATTTTAAGAATATGTTGGCCCAGATAGTGCCTATATATCTATTCCACTTATCAGGAACATCTAATTCTACTCCTCTCCAGTCAGGTATTTTTATTTCCTTCATAAATAAGTATGCAATTTATGATTTTTAATCCTTATGCCTAACCATAAAGCCTTTTCTTATAAATATATTCGGCAACTTTTTTAGGAACTAATTTATTTATGGATTTTCCTTGTTTAACTCTCTCCCTGATAAGTGTTGAAGAAATATTTCTCCCCCCCAAATTTGTAAATGAATAAATTTTCATGTCCTTAATTTTTAATACAAGATATCCTTTTCTTTTTAAAACAATAAACTCAATATTTTTTAGAAGTCCTTTATAATTATGCCATTTTTTAATCTCATAAAGAATATCAGAGCCGATTATATAATAGAATTTGTGTTTATATTTTTTCTTAAATGCTTTGATTGTTTTTATTGTATAATTTTTTCCTTTCTGTTTAATCTCAAAATTATTAATCCTAATATGTTTAATTCCTCTCAAAGCAAGTTTAATCATCCTCATTCTGTCTTTGCTATCTGCAAGATGCTTCTGGAGGGGATGTTTTTTGCAGGGAACAATCCAAACTTCATCTACCAGCTTTCTTTTCAAAACTTCTTTAATTAAAGAAACATGCATTATATGGATTGGATTAAAACTTCCACCGAAAATTCCTACCTTCATTTATTGAATAGGGACAGCGACTTTTAAAGGGTTTCTACTAATCTTAAGCTCCAATACAGAATCCCTTGGAAAATCATATTCTATTGTGTCTATTGCGAATTTTCCTTCATGACCTTTATATTTTATTTTAAAATAAGTTCCTTCCCCTGATTTTATCCTTCCTTTTTTTGTCTTTCTTTTAGATGGTATTATTGTTTTGAACACAAAAGCCTCTACATCTCTTGAATATTTTTCAAATAAATCTGGCCAGCCAGTTGATCCTGTTCCTGTAGCTATTACTATACCAGAATTTTCATGATAATCTTCTCTTTCTATTTTTGGCATTAAGTCAGTAAAGGATATCTCATATCTAGCCATTTTAAAAAACTTAAGAAGCTCTCCAATGCAGGTTTCATTTAAGGCTCTGCCAATAAATCTTTTATCTAGGTAGACATCCTGCCTTACCCATTTTTCAATACCATAATCTCCGCTTAAAATATCTCTTACAGCATCTTCTATATTTTTTTCACATAAGACACCGGCACTTCTTTGGTCTGTTTTTAAATTTAGCTGCGGAGTATTTTTATTATAAGCAGCAGTTGCAATTACAGTGCCATCTCCTCCACAAGAAAAGACAAAATCATACTTAGAGACAAGTAACTCAGTAAGCTGTTTTCTTGTTACTATATCATATTCGCATTTAAACTCAGTGAGAATATTCTCAATTTTTTGCATGCTTGAGTCATGTTCCTCTTTGCCCTCATTAAGCTCCTTACTTGCATGACTTCCATTATAAAAAAATTCAAGTGCAGGTATTTTTCTAACAATAAGGATTTTCATTTTCAAATTTCATTTTATTTTCAACATCCTATCGAGTGCTTCTTTTGCCTTAATTCTGACATTCTCATCAAGAGCTATCTCATTTGTTTCATTTTTCAAACAATCATAAACGTTTTGAAGATTATTCTTTTTCTGCTGGATGCATATTGTTCCAAGAGTAAGAAATTCTTTGCTTGGAACTTCTGTCTTAAGTCTTTCTATCATCCCTGCCTCGGTACAGATAATAAACTTTCTTGAGTCTGATTTTCTTGCAAAGTCAATCATTCCAGATGTAGAACATACAGCATCTGCTTTATCTATAACTTCAGAAGGACATTCTGGATGCGCCAAGACAATTGCATCCTCATGCAGCTTTTTTGCCTCCTTAACTTGCTCTGGCATAAATCTTGAATGAACATAACAAAATCCTTTCCAAGGAATTATTTTCTTTTTAGTAAATCTTGAAACATAATCTGCAAGATTTTTGTCTGGAACAAAAATTATCTCCTTTTCAGATAGAGAATTTACTACTTTAACTGCGTTTGAGGATGTGCAGCAAATATCCGAAACTGCTTTTACTTCAGCAGTAGTATTAATATAAGAAACAACAGCTGCTTTTGGATATTTCTTCCTCATCTTTTCAAGTTCATCAGCATTAACCATTGCAGCCATTGGGCATTTTGCTTCAAAAGTTGGAAGCAATACTTTTTTCTTGGGATTCAATATTTTAGCAGACTCTGCCATAAAATCAACTCCACAAAATACAATAATTTTTGCATCTGTCTCAGCAGCTTTTCTGCTGAGTTCAAGTGAATCACCAATAAAATCAGCTATATTGTAAATTTCTGGCCTCTGATAGTTATGTACAAGAATAACTGCGTCTTTCTCTTTCTTCAATCTATTTATTTTTTCTATAAACTCTTTATTATTTTCCATTTTTCCTCCAAGTTAGATAATCCTTAATAATCTTCTCATGATCAAAAGCAAGTTTTGGCAATTCATTTAGAGAAAAATATCTAAGTTCTTTGGCATCATCTCCAGCAGCTGCTGTTCCAGAAACCTCTGCAGCATAAACACTAGAGATTACATGTCCTCGTGGGTCTCTGTCTGGAGCAGAGTAAATTCCGATTAATTCTAATCTTTTGACAATCAGTCCAGTTTCTTCTCTAAGCTCCCGGCATGCAGTTTCTTCTAGGGTTTCTTTGCCATATTCAAGATAACCTCCAGGAAGAGCCCACATTCCTTCAAATGGATAGCTCTTCCTTTTAACAAGTAAGATTTTACCTTCTTGTTCTACAATAATGTCTGCTGTTGCTGATGGATTTCTAAATTCTTGTTTCATTTTAAAGTCTCCATAATTTTATTCTTCAAATCAATATTAACCTCATATGAGATTTTTTCTCCACCAAAATCAGAAAATTTGATAAAACCTTCTTGCATTGCAGCTGAAAAAGTTAAAACATCATACATTAATGCTTTGTCTCTTCCAGTATAATCAAGCCATCTTAATGCAGAATCATAAATTAAATTTCCTAACGCAGTGCCTTTAAATTCCTCAAGTTCTTTTCTCGTGAATCCAATTTTTTCAGATACTTCTTTGGTTATAAAATATTTATTCCAGCTTTGAGATATAACCTCCTCGGCAGACATTAAATCAACTTTGAAATTATGTGAGCCAGAATAATGCCCCATAATATACACATCTTTAACCTTTCTAATGCTCGGATTTTCTTTTAGCTGTTGTGCAATATTTGTCATAGGAGCAATGCAAACAAGGATAGATTTTTCATCATAAACAGGAAAACCAAAATTAAAAGAATTTTCAGCTAGCTCAAGCTCATTCAATGCATTTTGTTCAAATCCACACCAATGGTCATCCTCATTAGGAATCTCTCTTTGTCCAGCAAAAATAGGTATATCAACACCTAAAATTCTAGTAAGCTTTCTTGCAATCTTTGCCCTTGTGCCTTTTTGAGAATGTGCAATAGTTATTGCATCCAAAGATTTATTCTTAATAGCATAAGCTAGAGCAATCATGTCATCAACATCAGTTCCTATATCAGTATCTACAACAATGTTTTTCATTTTTCAAAAAAAATAATTATCTTCCTGTTTCAAATTCTTCGAGAGCCATTCTCTTAAGTTCAGGACAGTATTTTTTGATTCTTTCTACAAGATTATTCTGTTTTATGTACTCTGCTACTGGTTCATCAACAAAATTCTGCCACCCCCAATTATTGACTATCGCTGCTCTTACAAATGTTCCACTTACATATAATGGTTTGTTAGTTTGTACAAAAAGTCCATCCTGCCATACACCATCAACATATTCCATCTTGTCCTGGTCTATAATATCAACAGGATGTAATATATCATAGAGCCTATGCTTGTTTCCATTTTCTGTCTTGAATTGATGTGCTTGGTATATCTTCAAGTCATAGTCATTATTACTTAAAATTTCTGTAAAATTCTTATTATGTTTCACAAGGTATTGGAACCATCGCTCGTCATCATCAAAATCAGGTAGGAAAACTAGCTCATAGTTATTGAATTCGTCTTTTAAAGCCAGATCCAGCATTTCTTCTCTTTCTTCTGCCTTGAATGGATTTTTCCTGTCAAATTTATTTGAGCTGCCTATGTTTATCCTGACATACATCGCTTTTCTGCAAAGCTCTCTTAACATCGCTGTATGGTTTATATGCGGCGGATTTGCTCTCATTATAGTAACTGCAATCAAAAAAATCTTGTCATTTGGCAAAGCAATTTTTCCATCCTGCCAGCCACCATGTTTATACTTATCCTTTAAGAATTCTGGAATCTCTATTGTTTTTTTCATTTTTGACCTCCATTATTATGAAT
>JACRHU010000071.1 GCA_016211995.1 Candidatus Pacearchaeota archaeon | reverse complement strand
GCATGGGCAGCTGGATTGTGGAATGGAGTGCCTGGGACAGGAACAATAGTTAATAACACATTTGGCTCATTTGGCTCTTTCAGATTTTATTCTCCTACAACTTGTGTAGAAAACTGGCAGTGCACCAGTTGGAGCACATGCATTAATAAAACTCAAACAAGAACATGCACTGATTTAAACTCTTGTGGAACAACGAACAACAAGCCAACTGAAACAAGAAGATGTGGGAATTTCACAAAAATAAAAATAAAAGGCAATCTTAAATTTTCAAGTGGAGAGGCATGCTCAAGCTGTGATATAGCAATAACATTCATTGATTCAACATCTTCAGCTATAACAAACAGTTCAGGATATTTTGAATTAACATTACAGCCTTCAACTCCATTTGCAGCTATGAGCTATATAATAAATGGTACTGTTAAACATCAACTTAATGAAATAAAATTCAAAAGGACTATACTTGTAAGTTGACCTCTTTTTGTTCTTTTTAAATACAAATAATTTTAAATAAGCAGTTTCTTTATAAAAATGTATTATACTATGAAGACTAAAAAAGAGATTAAGAAGAAAGAGAAAAAACCTAAAAAAGAAGCTAAAGCTAAACATATGAAAAAAAAGTTTGATAACTTTTTTTTAGATTTTGAAAAAAGGTGGCAGGCTGAATGGCGAGAAAAAGGGATTTTCAAAGCAGTTCCTAAAGGAAAGAAATTTTATTGCCTTGAGATGTTTCCTTATCCTTCTGGAAAAATACATATGGGTCATGTTAGAAATTATACAATAGGAGATGCTATTGCTCGCTTCAAAAGAATGCAAGGTTTTTCTGTGCTTTACCCAATGGGTTTTGATGCTTTCGGACTTCCGGCAGAAAATGCTGCAATTGCTCGGGGCTTGAAGCCTGATGAGTGGACAGAAAAAAATGTTATTGAAATGATTGAAAATCTCAGAGCTCTTGGACTAAGCTATGATTGGGATAGGAAGATTGTAACTTATGAGCCAGATTATTATAAATGGGAGCAATTATTCTTTCTCCGCTTTTTGAAAGCAGGACTTGCATACAAGGAAAAGTCTTCTGTTAATTACTGCAAAAAATGTGACACAGTTCTTGCAAATGAGCAAGTTTTGAATGACAAATGTTGGCGTTGTGGAACACAAGTTGAAGAAAAAGATCTTGAACAATGGTTTTTTAGAACAACAAAATATTCTGATGAATTAATTAACGGTTTAGAGAAACTGGATTGGCCTGAAAGGGTTAAAATAATGCAGAGAAACTGGATTGGAAAAAGTTTTGGTTCTGAAATAGTTTTTCCTGTTAAAGACTCGGACTTATTGATAAAAGTTTTTACAACTAGAATAGATACATTATTTGGATGTACATTTATTGCATTATCTCCTGAATTGAACATTGTTGCAGAGCTTACAACTCAAGATAGAGAGAAAGAAGTTAGAGCATATCTTGCCAAAATAGTTAAAAAAACAATGAAAGAAAGAGAAGAAAAAGGTAAAACAGGATGTTTTATAGGAAGTTATGCAATAAATCCTGTTAATGGAAAAGAAGTCCCTATTTTTATTGCAGAATATGTTCTTCCAGAATATGGAACAGGAGCTATTATGTGTGTTCCAAGCCATGATGCTCGCGACTATGACTTTGCAAAAAAACATGAACTTGAAATTATAAAAGTTATCAAGCCTGTTAAAGAAGAGAATGTAGAAGTTTTTGTTGATGACGGAATTCTAATTGAATCTGGAAAATTTTCTGGAATGACAAGTGAAAAAGCTCGCATTGAAATTACAAAATTTTTAGAGAAGTCAAAGAAAGCTTTATTTATTGTTAACTACAAGTTGAAAGACTGGCTTTTATCTAGGCAGAGATATTGGGGATGCCCTATACCAATTATTTATTGCAAGAAATGCGGCATGGTTCCTGTTCCTGAAAAGGAATTACCTGTCTTATTGCCTCCTTCTGATTCAGTTGAGTTCGGAAAAGGTAATCCTCTTCTTACTAATCGAGAATGGCTTTTTGTCCGCTGTCCGCAGTGCAATTCAGAAGCAACAAGAGAAACAGATACAATGGATACATTTGTTGATTCTTCCTGGTATTTTTTAAGATACTGTTCTGCAAAAGAGCATTCAAATCCTTTTAATTCTGAGATTGATTTCTGGATGCCTGTTGATTTTTATATTGGAGGAATTGAACATGCAACAGGGCATTTAATCTATTCAAGATTTTTTACTAAGGCACTCTCTAATACTGGTTTTATTAATAAAAAACTCAGAGAGCCATTTTCAAGGCTTGTTTGCCAGGGAATGGTATTAAGTAAAGGGGAGGTAATGAGCAAAAGTAAAGGAAATGTTGTTGCTCCTGATGAAATTATTGAAAAATATGGAGCAGATGCTTTAAGATTGTATCACTCTTCTGTCTCTTTGCCTGAGAGCGAGCTTGAATGGAATGATAAAGGAATGGAAGGATCTTTCAACTTTCTATTAAGATTTCATAGATTGTTGACCAAGACAAAAAGCGATAAATCAATTAAAGAAATTGATATTTACATTACAAATGAATTGCAACTATTGATTAAAAAATTCACAGAAAATGTTGAAGCTTTAAAATTAAGCATTGCACTTTCTGATTTATTTTCTTTTATTGATAAATTCAGCGCTTATAGAAAATATATTAGTGAAAATGTTGCAAAGAATATTAGTGATACTCTTATTTTGTTACTCACACCCTTTATCCCACATTTATGCGAAGAGCTTTGGCATATGAATCATAAAACTTTTGCGTCTCTAGAAAAATGGCCTGTTGCTAAGAATTATGATAAAGATGTTGCTGAAGATTTAGGAAGAATTGAAAAACTTTCTGAAGATGTAGGCAAGATATTAAATATAACTGGCAAAAAGGCAAGCAAAATTTATATATATTGCGTACCTTCTGATTTTGATTTTTACAAGAAATTTATTGATTTGATTGCAGAGCTCTTGCATGCAGAAATTTTTGTTTATTCTGTTACAAGCAAGGGCAAGTATGACCCGCAAGGCAAGGCAGGCAAGACAAAGCTAGGCAAGCCTGCTATTTATATTGAATAAGCATAATGTGCTAGCTCACGACATATGTCGTGGTCTTATACAATTGAATAAGCATAATAATCTTTTTATACTAATTTGTTTTAAATTTCTGATGGGAATACTTTTAATTAATCCTGCTAAAGGGGAAGTATAATAAAATGACTAAAATTTTGTTGATTAATCCTGTTGAAAGGGAGGTATAATAAAATGACTAATATTTTGTTAATTAATCCTGCTGAAAGGGAATATGTAAAAAAGGAGAAAAAGATTGTATTTCCCTCTCTTGCTTTACAGACAGTTGCAGGTTGTTTTCCTGAAGTTGAAGTTCAGATACTCAATGAATTTACTGATGAGATTCCTTATTCTGAAAAATATAATTTAGTCGGAATTACTATAAATATGACTGCAAAAGCGCCGCATGCTTACGAGCTCGCTAAAAGATTTAAGGAAGCTGGCAAAAAAGTTATTCTAGGAGGAATACATGCGAGCGCATTGCCTCAAGAGGCACTGAAGTATGCTGATTCTGTTGTTGTAGGGGAGGTTGAAAGTGTTGCACCACTTATTATAAAAGATCTTGCAAAAGGTGCTTTGCAGAAAATATATTCTGGACCACATCCTGACCTTCATTTCTCAAAACCAAGGAGAGATATTGAGGATAAGAAAAAATTTCACATGCCTTATCTTTTTGAAAGATCAAGAGGTTGTCCAAATGATTGTCATTTTTGTTCTGTAACACGTCAGTATGGACCTAAATACAGAACAAAGCCTATTGAAGACATTACCTCTGAATTAGATGATAGAAACATGGCTGGAAAGGCAATTGCATTTGTGGATAATAATATTGTTGGTCCTCCCCATGATTATTCAAAAGCAAAGGAGTTTTTCAAGGCTTTAATTCCTTATGAGACTAAATGGTTTGGGCAATTTGATACAAGAGTGGAGCAAGATGATGAATTGCTTGATATAATGGCTGAAAGCGGTTGTAGAGCAGGTTTTATTGGTTTTGAAACAATAGAAAAAAAGGCTTTAGAGAGTATAGGAAAAAAATGGAATTTAATTGATAAGTTTAGTTCATTATGCTACAAATTGCATAAAAGAGGAATCGGAGTAATAGGCTCTTTTATTTTTGGTCTAGATTCTGATACTCCTGATGTTTTCCAGAATAATGTAAAATTTACAAAGAAAAACGGCATTGAAATAGTATTATTTACAAAGCTTACTCCATTTCCAGGCACAAGACTCTATGACGAATTTAAAGAAACAGGCAGGATGTTGTTTTCAGATTCAGATTATCCTGATGCTTGGAAATACCATGATGGAGAGCACACAGTATTCAAGCCAAAAAATATGTCTATTCAAGATTTAGATGATGGTTATAAGTGGGCTTACAAAGAGTTTTATGGTGCAGGAAATATTCCCCCTATTTTTAGTATTTTAAAAAGATCTATAAAATTTCCAAAACTTTATATTCCTATTAATATAAAATTTTGGGATTATTCAAGAAAAATTGATAAAGAACTAAAGGATAAAAGATTAATATAAAAATGGTTGAAAAAGACAGAAAATATACAGTTCTCGGAATTGATAAATGCCTTAATGAAGATTGGCTTCATGGAGAGTATGATACTGCAGAAGAGGCATTAAGAGTTGCTAGAAGACTGACAAAGAAATATGAAGCATTTTCAGAGAGTTGTGATATCTCAATGATTTTTTATGCATACGCTCCAGATGGAAAATGTTTACAAAAATAGAGATAAATTTATAAATCATAAAGTTCCTTAAGAACTTTAGGATACAAGAAAATTCAGAAGAAATTTTCTGCACAGAAAATCAGAAGATTTTCTTGTGCTCAGAAATGATAAAGCATTTCTGACATCAGCATGCTAGTTAATAGTTTGATAAAAAAGGAGATAAAATGACAAAAATAGACCATCTAGAGGCAAAAAAGCTCATGATTGCTGCAGCCTCAAATGCACTTGCGTATAAAGAGAAGAATCCCCATGCAAGCAATGAAGAAGCGATACAGTATGTTCTCGAATATGCAGACCAGATAATAAAGAATGCAGAATAATCTGAAATCAAGATGTTATGGCTGATTATAAAGAATGCAGAGTAAACCTAAGAGAATTAATACATTAGGCCAATTATAAAGAATGCAGAGTAAACCTAAGAGAATTAATACATTAGGCTAATTATAAAGAATGCAGAGTAAACCTAAGAGAATTAATACATTAGGCTAATTATAAAGAATGCAGAATAAATGGAAAAGATACATGAGGAATTAATAGTAGCTGGCATTGGAGGCCAGGGTATTCAATTAATGTGCAAAATATTATTTTGTGCTGCAGATTCTCAGTCTTTGAATTCCATATATTCTCCTGACTATAGCCCTGAAACTCGTGGAGGGCCTTCTTATGGTTTTGTGATTATATCTGACAAGACAATTGGCAATCCTGTTGTTTGTGAGCCTACAACTTTAATTGCAATGCATAATCGAGGACTAGAAAAATATCTAGATTCAGTAGTTCCAGAAGGGCTTATCCTATTTAATTCAGATTTAGCATTAAATACTAATTCTATGCAGAGAAATGATATTGAAATAGCACCTGTGCCTGCCTTATCAATTGCTAAAGAATTAGGAAATAATCTTGTTGCAAATGTTGTTATGCTTGGAGCTTATACTAGGGCTAGAAATCTTGTAAGCATAAAAAGCATTGAAGAAACAATAAAACAAGAACTAAAAGAAAAACAAAAATTGATAGATGTTAATATCCAGGCATTGCATAAAGGTTATGAATTTTGTTTTGAATATGAAGGTAAATAATGATACAAAACTTCAAACCAAATTTTTCCTTCGGAAAAATTTGCTCACTTTGTGAGTGTTGGCTTCAGCCAACAGTTTGAAGTTTTTCAATAATTAATAAGACAATCAATTATCTACAAAAATGAAAAAGATTACAAGAGATATTTTAATTGTTGCACTCATATTTTTACTTGGATTTTTAACAGCATATTATATTTATGCATTGCAGGAGTGGAATTTTCCTGCTGTAACTGTTACTGGTGATACTATAAAAGTTACTCCTCTTTTTGATAAAAATTATGCTTCTGTTCTTATTTCTGAAATTAATAATGCTGATAAAGAAATTGATATTGCAATGTTTGAATTCAAATTTTATGAGAATGAAAAGAATAAAGTGAGGCAAGTGCTTGATGCTTTAATTAATGCTTCTGCAAGAAATGTTTCTGTTAAAATTTTGCTTGACGCAAGTGATTGGAGCAAAGAAGTTACAAATGAGAATAAAGCAACAATAAGTTATTTGCAAGAAAATGGAGTTAATGCAAAGCTTGATAACCCTAAAAGAACATTGCATGCTAAACTTATTATTATTGATGATAAAGTTTTTGTTGGCTCACATAATCTTGTATTTCATGCTCTTGAAAGAAACAGTGAAATCAGTGCAATGATTGAAAATTCTGATGTTCTTCAGCAATATAAAAGCTATTTTGAATGGCTTTGGAAAGGCTAAATAACAAGATTTATAAACATCCTGTTTTCTTGTGCGTTTATGGTTGAATTAAGATTAATGGAAAAGCGATTGGCTGAAAATCCAATAGCGCTGCCGAAAAATCCATTTATGGAAGTCTTCGAAAGATTTGGCTCTTGTGAAGTCATTGCTATGTTTGCTGGTGCTGCAGGAACAGCTATAGCGGGTAATTTTGTTGGAGGTTTAGGAAAAGAAGCAAAAGATTTGACACTTGCTATCGCCGGTCGTGTTTCTGAAAAACCTTCATTTTTTATTCCACCATTTGTTTCAGAGATTAATAAATACCGGACAACACCCTATACCAAGAGAGATAATTTAAATGTATATTTGAATAGAGCTGCTAAGATTGGCGGAAGAAATTTTCTAGAAGATTTGGCTGTACAAGATGTAATTACCACAGGAACAATGTTTGCTGCATTAAATTTATATCCACAAACTCCTCCATGGATGTTATCTATTTTAAGCACTATTTTTGCTACAATCACAGTTACTGGATTAGAGGTTGCAGTAACAGAATTGCGCTATGCTGGTTATAAACACAAATTGAAAAGAGCTGGCTTTAATTCTGAATCTTATCTAGAGTCAAGATTTTTTATAAGTGCAGAAAAACACCCAGAAGAGGTTCTAAATGAACTGGACAAAGAATTTGATTTAGGAGATATAAAAGAGTGGTATCATCATGACAGATATTTTACAGAAGTAAAGATTCCATATTTTTCTGGAAGACAGCCAGAAGTAAGATTAAGAACCAAAGTTAGAACAGATGGTAGTGAAAGTAAAAGAACAGCAGAGATAACATTCAAAAGAGCGCACGAAGTATCCTGCAAACAACCTGAACAACACAGATATTTTCCAATAATAAAGGATAAACTTGCTTATGTTTTAGATTACAATTGCGAAAATGTTAGCGAAATTATCGAACCCAAAGTTAGAAAGATTCTGAAAAAAGCTTTGAGAAGTGAAACATATCAAGATGTTTCTTTTAATAGAGCAGAGGCACATAATCTAGAAACACTATTAGTTTCGCTTGACCAGGTTCATAATGAAAAAGAAATACCTTTTTATCTTGTTGAATTGAAAACTCACAGCCATGCTGCTGGACTTCTTGAAGACGCCATGCGTTATATGATGAGAAACTTTCCTGTTCTAGAAACTACCTATGAGAAGCTCGAGCTTGTTGATATGAATGGCAAGGATTAGTTATTCCAATACAGCCTTTATTCTTCTTGTGCCAGCACCTATATTTTCTTGCTCGAGGATTTTGAATTTTCCTAGCTCGCTAGTATTCTTGACATGCGGGCCTGCACAGATTTCTTTTGAGAAATTTCCAATTGTGTAGACAGAAACTTTTTCTCCATATTTATGCTCAAAAACTCCATGAGCGCCAGTTTTCTTTGCTTCTTCAACTGTCATTTCATTACATTCAACTTTTAATTTCTCTTTTATCTTTTTGTTTACAAGCCCTTCAATTTTTTTTATTTCTTCTTCACTTAACTTGCGGTCAAAATTAAAATCAAATCTTAATCTTTCTGCTGTTATGTTAGAACCTTTCTGAATTATTTGTTTTCCAAGCACTTCTCGCAATGCTTGGTTTAATAAGTGAGTAGCTGTATGCAATTTTGTTGTTTCTTCACTTTTATCTGCCAATCCTGATTTGAATTTTCCTGCTGATGCTGTTCTGCTCAGTTCCTGATGTTTTTCAAATTCTTTGTTAAACTCCTCAATGTCTACATGAATTTTTCTTTCATTTGCAAGCTCTTTTGTTAGTTCAATTGGAAAACCATAACTTTGATATAATAAGAAAGATTCTTCTCCTGTTAGTTTTTTCTTTCCTTTAATCATCCTCTCAAACAAGTTAATGCCCTTTGCTAAAGTTTGCCTGAACTTTGTTTCTTCTTTTTCCAGCTCACTTAAAATGAATTTTTTGTCAAATTTATAGTCTTTGTATGCAGAAAAAACAGATTCTGCAACTTGTCTTGTAAAATTTGTTTCAATTTTTAATGAATTACCATATCTTATTGCTCTTCTTATAAGCCTTCTCAAAACATATCCTCTTTCAACATTCGCAGGAACTAGTTTTTCATTTAGTATAAATACTGAAGCTTTGATATGGTCTGCGATTATTCTCATATCTCTTTTATGCTCTTCATATGCTTTTCCGCTTATTTCCTCTATTTTGTTTATTATTTCCACAAAGCTATCTGTTTGAAAAACTTCTTTTCCTGTGAGAATTGCAATTGTTCTTTCAACACCCATTCCTGTATCAACATTTTTTTGCTTCAGCTCTTTGTAATTATTGTTTTCATCTTTATTATATTGCATAAAAACATCATTCCAGATTTCTATCCATTCTCCATCTTGTTTTATGAACATTTCTGTGTCTGGACCGCAAGGACCTGTCTTACCTGCTGGTCCCCACCAATTATCCTCTCTTCCTAGAAAAACTATTTGGCTATCTTTGAGACCTAGAGATTTCCAGGCTTCTGCTGCTTCTATGTCTCTTTTCACTTCCTTGTCTCCTTTAAAGCAAGTAATGCGGAGCTCTTCTTTTTTTATGCCTAATTTTTTTTCTAAGAATTCAAGGCTGAATTCTACTGCTTCTTTTTTCCAGTAGTCTCCTAGACTCCAGTTTCCAAGCATTTCGAAAAAAGTTAGATGTTGCTCATCGCCAACTTCTTCAATATCTCCTGTTCTTATACATTTCTGGGCATTCACTAGTCTTTTACCTTGAGGATGTTTTTGTCCTAGAATAAATGGAACAAGCGGATGCATGCCTGCTGTTGTAAAAAGAACTGTAGGATCATTCTCAGGGATTAAAGGAGTATTAGGAATCTCTTTATGTCCTTTGGACTTGAAAAATTCAATGTATGCATGAATAAGTTCTTGCCTTGTTTTTATCATTTTTGTAGCATGAACTGGATGAATAGTTCCTAACTTGTTGATAATGTGTAAGATTATCAAACATTAGCAACCATCATAAAATCCCTCAGGATTTTAGGATCCTGAAAATCTTATGATTTTCTTGATCATGCGGTTGATTTGTTTATTATCTAATTATATGCTTAGAATTCTTTTAAAATCTTTCCTAGCTCAAGGCTTTGCACATA
This sequence comes from Candidatus Pacearchaeota archaeon, assembly GCA_016211995.1. Lineage (GTDB taxonomy): Archaea > Nanobdellota > Nanobdellia > Pacearchaeales > DTIR01 > JACRHU01. The sequence goes on along the minus strand of JACRHU010000071.1, from coordinate 11,819 downwards.
AATATGGATAAATATATATTATTCTAAAGCTAATTATATGCAAAGCTCTAACTCAACTTTGCGATTCTTTCCTGGAGCTCTTTCAACTCTAATTCTATCTTGCTTGTTGCTGTTTCTTTTTTTGCAACTGCTTGGCTTTCTTCTTCTGCGCCAAGCAGTTTTCCTCTTTTTACCTTCAGGAGTGGTTTTGCACCTTCCTCTTCTTTAGGTAACATATTAGTTATTGCATCAAATTCTCTGTCTACTTCATTTACAATGCGTCTGATTAATTGCCTGCTTTTTCCTTCCTGCCTGTTTAATGCTTTAAAATTGTAATATCTTTTGAAAATATTTAGCATATTTACTTGCATTTCAAGAAGTTTTCTTTTATTTTCAATTGCTTCTTCTGGTTCTATTCTAACATGCACAACTCTTGATTCAACTTCTGTCATCTTTCATTGTTTTTGATTTAGCAAACCTCAAACCAAATTTTCCTTCGGAAAATTTGCTCTCCTAAAGAAAGTGCTTGTGAACAAGCAGTTTGAGGTTTGTATTAATATTATAGATTAATCCAACTTGCTAAATAGTTTTGCGTCAACAGAATTCATTTTTTCTTTGATTTCGCTGATTTCTTGCTCCCATGCGAGTAGCTCTTCATTCTCTTTCTCTCTTGTCTCTTTAATTTTCTTTAGAAGAACATCAATTTCTCTAATCTTTTTCTTTACAAGCTCGAAACTGTTCAACGCGTCTTTGAATTTATCAATCTTAACATAAATTGGCCTGTCAAGTCCTGAAATTTTGGCTCCTTGTTCAATTATTCTTGACTCTTCTGCCTTGAATTCCTTAAACTGAAATCCAGTAGGTGTAAATTGTGAAGGCTGGAATGAAGACCTCATCATTGGTTTTGCAAATGTGGACTCACCTATCTCCATTGTCATTTTTTTCTTTTCTCCTTCTTCTGCCTCAGGAAATTTGAATTCAGCTGCTCTTATTTCTTTAATCTCTGGCCTTTCTAGCTCTAGATCAGGGGTATAGGTAGGAGAAAGTTCTGGTAAAGAAGGAAGTTCTGGTAAGGTGCTATAATCTTTCTTTTCTAGAGTGCTTTTTATTTCTGCAATATCTTTTGTTGTAGAGGACGGCGATGATGGCGCAGAAGGGAGAGTAGGCATTGTCAGCTTTAAATCCTCCTTTGGTTTCTTTTTAAATAACATTTTAGAGGACAACAAAAATAAAATATAAATAGGTTTGCATAAACTCCAGTGTAGTAACAATAAAAAGCAAAAAATATATATTCTTATTGTATCTGAAATTAACAATGTACGAAAAATTACTTATAAAACTGGTTGAACCCATAATAGGAAAAAATAATCTTATACTAATAGACCTTCTAAAAGATAAGAAAGATGTCAATGAATTTAAGCTTGCCCAGAAGGTTGGTCTCACTATTAATCAAGTAAGAAACTTGCTTTATAAGCTGTATTCTCACAATATTGTATCTTTTGTAAGAAAAAAAGACAAAAGAAAGGGATGGTATATCTATTTCTGGACCTTAAATAAACATAAAGTTCTTGAATTAGCTAAAAATCAGGGTTTGAAAGAGCTTGAACAATTAAGGCATACTCTGAAGAGCAGAGAGCATAAGAGATTCTATATCTGTAAAGAGTGCGGAATTGAGCTTGCAGAAGAAAATGCTTTGCACAACGAGTATCTATGCACAGAATGCGGTCAACTGCTTCACTTAAAAGAAGATAAAGCACATCTTAATGATGTAATTAAACAGATAGACAGGGTCAAAAAAGAGATTATAACCATAGATAATGAACTTGAGAAAATCAAGCTTGAGACAGAGGCAAAGGCTGCAAAAGAAAAAAAGAAGGTTAAGAAAGGGAAAAAGAAAAAAGCTAAAGGTAAGAAAAAGATAAAAAAAGTTAAAAAGAAACCAAGGAAGAAAAAAGTAAAAAAAGTCAAAAAGAAAAAAGCAAAGAAGAAAGTAAAGCACAAAGCAAAGAAAAAGGTAAAAAAGAAAGCAAAGAAGAAAAAAGTTAAGAAGAAAGGAAAGAAAAGATAATTAATTATTCTTTTTGGAGATAAATTTAAAAAGAACCCTATTCAATAAAAAGTATGAATTTGATAAGCAAGATTAAGGAAAAATTTGTAAACTATAGAAATATCGTTTTAGCTGCAGGAATGTTACTTGCTTTAAATTCAACTCCTGCATTAACTAATTCTCAAGCTGAAAATATTAAACTAAATTTAGAAGCAAAAACTTCTGTAGTTCAAGCAACTTCAATTCCTTATCAACAAGGATGGCCTGTACAAACTGGTGGGGAAATAAATTCTTCTCCTGCTCTAGCAGATTTAGATGGAGATGGAAAATTAGAAGTAATAATAGGTTCAGACGATGGAAAGGTGTATGCTTGGCATCATGATGGAAGTTTAGTTGATGGTTGGCCTCAACAAACAAATGGTTGGGTAAGGTCTTCTCCGGCAGTAGCAGATCTCGACGGAGATGGAGATACAGAAATAATTGTAGGCTCTGGAGATGGGAAAGTTTATGCATGGGATTTGCCCGGAAAATTTGATGCATCAAAAGTTCCATGGAAAATGTTTAGGAGAGACTTGCAGCATACAGGAAGCTATCATACATTTGATGATATTCTTACTAATTATTGGAGCTATCATGAGATTGAGGCAATTTACAGAGCAGGCATTACAAAAGGATGCGTTGCTAACAACAAAGAATTTATTTATTGTCCTTCTAGTCAAGTAAGAAGAGATGAAATGGCAGCTTTTTTGCAGAGAGCTTTGGGGCTTCCAACTACACCTTCTCCATTCACAATACCTTATTTTGGTGACGTTCCTAGAGATTACTGGGCCTTTAAAGAAATTCAGGCTATATGTAAAGCAGGAATAACAAAAGGTTGTGTATCAGACGACCCATCAACCCGGTGGAAGAATGAGGCAAAGTATTGTCCAGAAAATAATGTAAGAAGAGACGAGATGGCTGCATTTTTGCAGAGGGCAAAAGGATTGCCTTTATATGCTGGCTCGCAAATTTTTAATGATATTCCTTTGGATTATTGGAGTTTTGGAGAGATAGGAGCAATTTATCAAGAAGGAATTACAAAAGGCTGCTTAGAAAATCCATTAAGATATTGTCCTGGTAGCAATGTAAGGCGTGATGAAATGGCTGCATTTCTTTTTAGAGCCTTCTTAAAGTAAGTTTATTTTTAAAGTAATTTAAAAGTGGTTAGAAATATATTTATAGTGTTAACATTAATTAAGTTTAGGAAGAAAAGGTAAGATTTTTAATAGCTGTTTAATTCTAATGTTATATCCTTTGCAATTGACCAGCAAAGACATCAAGAAAATCTATGATTTTCAGGACTTCAGGATTTTTACATCCTGACAGTCATCAGAAACATAGAGTTTCTGAGATCCTAAAATCCTGACGGATTTTATGAAATACAAGTGATTAGTCACTTAAGCTTTAATGATAAAAATATAAACTTATAAAAATGGCAAGAAGAAGTAATGCAAGTATTACATTGATTTTAATTATAATAACTGTAGCAGTTTTTCTCATAACAATGCCTATTCTTTATGTAAATCAAGATTATATAAAATATTTTGCTCTTAAACCATCAGTAATTATTCATGGCCAATATGTCTGGACAGTTGTAACCAATATATTTATGCATGCAGGTGTAGGTCATCTTTTCATGAACATGATCTCTCTTATCTTTCTTGGGGGTTTTCTCGAAAAAATAATTGGAAAGAGAAGATTTTTGCTTTTCTATCTGATTGCAGGAATTTTTGCGAGTCTTTTTTTTATTTTAACTTCAGTTATTTTTAATACAGATATGGATGTTTATGCTGTTGGTGCTTCTGGAGCAATATTTGGAATTGCAGGTTTGGTTGCAGTACTCACTCCTAAATTGCCTGTTTACATTATGTTTATCCCTATTGCAACTCCTATGTGGCTTGCTGTTATCATTATTCTTGGACTTATGTGGTTTATCTCAATAATTGCAGGACTTCCTATTGGAAATACAGCACATCTTGGCGGTTTGGTCTGTGGCTTGATATATGGTTTTTATATTCGTACAAAATATGGAAGAAAAGTCAGGCTTTTGAATAGGATGCTTGCTGGAAAATAAGTAATTGATTCAGTATAATAATCTTTAAAAAGATAAAAGAAATTCAAAAAGTATGACTAATGCTTATGAGGATATTGAAGCAGCATTTAAACGTAATTTTTACAAAGATTCTTCTGGTGAGATTTATCAAATAGGACGCATTATCACATCCAAGGGGAGTACATCAGCCTTAGCTGAAGTTTATAGGCTTAGGCAAGAAGGAGGATTAGAAAGATTTTGTATGCATTTGGCTGATCTTCGTGACCTCCAGAATATAGGAAAATTATCAGACTTTGCAAATGAAAAAGGAGAAGTAATATTTAAGGAAGTATTAGAAAAAGTAGGTAAACCTACTAAGCCAAAAGTGATAGATGTTTTAAATCCAACTCCCCAGTTTTTGGGATGATTATTAGCCAGGAAATTATAGATAAATAAATTCTATAAATCTTTTTAAAAATGAAGAAAAAATTAAAGATAGCTTATACCTGTAATGTAAGGCCAGAGGAATTTGAGGATAATCCTGAATATGGGGAATGGGAAAGCCCAGAAACTATCAAAGCTGTAACTGCTGCATTAGAAGCATCTGGAAATAAGGTTGAGCTTGTTGATGCAGACAGGGATGTTTATCATAAACTTTTAAGAATGGCCCGGGACATCGATATTGTCTTTAATAATTCAGAGGGCTTAAGGGAGGTAGAGATTAGAGAGGCTATTGTTCCATTTTTCTGTGAGGTTATTGGTCTGCCTTATACTGGTTCTGGACCACAAACATTAATTAATGCTTTAGATAAGCCAACAACAAAAGAAATTCTTTTAAATTATGGGATTAAAACACCGCTTTTTCAGACATTTGAAAGTTATACAGACAGGCTTGAAGAAGATTTAAAATTTCCTTTGATGGTCAAGCCAATAAGTGAGGGAACGAGTATAGGAATAACACAAGCATCAAAAGTTAGCAGTGAAAAAAGCCTCTTAAATACAGTTAAAAAAATAATAAAAGAATATAAGCAGCCAGCATTGGTTGAAGAATTTCTTCATGGAAAAGAATACACTGTTGGCATAATTGGACGGTATATACTGCCTATATTAATGCTTGACTTTAATAAAGTTCCTGGAAAGCCAGATGTGAGAGACCCGCATGTTAAAGATATAGAAAATCCATATATGGAATTTATGGATTATAACTCTAAAGGTTATATAAATTTATCAAGGCAGGCTGCAGTAGCGTTTGACGCTATGTCATGCAATGATTATTGCAGAATGGACTTTAGGGAAAAAGATGGAGTTTTTTATTTTCTTGAAATGAATCCTTTGCCAGGGATTCATCCTACAGAAGCAGATTTAACAAACATATGCAAGCACGCAGGAATCTCGCATACAGAGATGATTAGCCTTATCCTTTACGAAGGAGTAAAAAGATACAGAAGAGACAACAAATTTTCAGAAAGATTTCCAGATGAGAAAATATCTGGAATTGTTGATATAGTAGAAAAGGCAAGGGGCAAGATAGAATTCTATAAAAAACCCCTTATGAACAAGAGTGGAGATAGCTATAGACTAGTAAAGCCTGAAGAAAAATAAATTTTCTAAATTTAAAATGAAAATTCAGAGACCATGTACTAAAGAGAAGGAACAGATTCTTGAAATCTTAAAAGAAGATATTGGCAAAGAATATCTTGAAGATATGGTTAATGAAGTCGATAGGGTAGTTGAAGGAAAGCAAGATGGTCTTGTTCTTAAAGAAGGAAAAGAGATTCTAGGTTATATAAGCTGGCAAAGAAAAATAAAAACAATATATTTAGAAACAATTGCTGTCAAAAAAGAGTTTCAAAGAAAAGGTTATGGAAGAATTTTAGTGTCAAGCTTCCTCGAGCATGCAACAAGGAAAAATCCAGACATAGAGGTTCTTAATGTTATTACAGATGCTGATGCAAAAAAAGCGATTTCATTTTATCAGTCTTGTGGATTTCAGGTTTCAGGTTCTGTGAATAATGAGTTCATACCTGACACACCGCAAGTTCATCTCTCTCTAAAAATAAATAAACAGAAATAAAATGAAAAAATTAAAATTTTTTGCCTTTCAAAAATCTGATGATTTATTAAAATGACAGAAATAAAAATGCATGGATGTGGGAATACTTTTGTCCTTATTGATGAATATAATGGGGAGCTTATAAAAAATACTGAAAAAAAGAATTATGTTATTAAAGTTGCCGATAAAAATAATGTTGATGGGGTTTTATTTCTTACAAAATCAGATGAAGCAGACATAGGCATGCAATTTTATGATAGGGATGGAACAAAGGAAACAATGTGCGGCAATGGAATTAGATGTTTCACAAGATATGCTTTTGATAAAGGTTATATAAAAAATAATGCAAGAATTTTAACTGGAGATGGAATTAAAAAAGTAGAATTAAGCGAGGGAGTTGTTTCAGTTAATATGGGTGCTGCAAGATATTTTAAGCAAATAGATTATTATTATTTTGCATTCACTGGTGTTCCGCATATTGTTATCTTTGTTGATAAGCTTAATAAAAAAGAAGCGTTTGAAAGAGGAAGAAAATTAAGATATGATAAAACTTTATGCTCTTTATTAGGTCATAAAGAAGGAATTAATATAAATTTTGTTAAGAAACTTTCAAAAAATGAGCTTAAAATCTTGACTTATGAAGTTGGCGTTGAAAATTTGACAAAAGCATGTGGAACCGGCTCAACTGCTGCTACCTTTATCTCTTCCAAAGTTAAAAATTGCACATTTCCAATGAAAGTGCATAATATCGGCGGACTACTAACTATAAATAAAAAAAATAATGAATTAATTTTATCAGGCAATGCAGAATACTTTTAAACATTGAATCTTTATTTCTTATATGGAATATTATATGGATAATTATCTTGCTAGAAATATAAAGGTAAAGGATAATAGAGAAAAACTTGTTGATATTAGCAAGTATGTTGATGTGATTATTAAGAAAGAAAATATTGGGAAAATAAAAATTAAAAACCGCTTTGTTAGAAAAAGTGTTGCATTAATGCTTAAAAAAGCGTCCTTATCTTTGCCAAGAAATTGTAGATTGATAATCTATGATGGCTATAGAAGTTTGAAGATTCAGACAATTTTCTTTGAAAGGCAACTTAAAAGTTTGAGAAAGAGGTATCCTTCATGGAATCTTAAAAAGCTAAAGAAAGAAGCTTCTAAATATGTTGCAGATCCTGAAGGCATCTGCCCGCATAAAACAGGAGGAGCAGTAGATGTTTCTATATCATGTAATGGAAGAGAAATCGATTTTGGTGGCTTTAATTTGTTTAAGGAAAAGAAAATCTCTTTAGAGAGAAGAATGAACAGAAAGTTTCTTGCTAGAATAATGGAAAAAGCCGGGTTTGTAAACTATCCTTTAGAATGGTGGCACTGGTCTTACGGAGATATGTACTGGGCTGCTGTAAAGAAAAAGAAATTTTCTATATACAGTGAAATAAAATAAATAGCATATTCCTAAAGGAATATTTATTTCAATAGAATATTTAAATAGGAATATGCCTTTTTTCTTATGGATATTGAAACTATAGCTGTGCATGGCGGACAGCATCCTGATGAAAAAGGGGCGATTGCTCCTCCAATCTATGCATCAAAGAATTACTCATTTTTAGAGCTAGAGAAAAGTACAGGCTATGAATACTCAAGGTCTGGCAATCCTACTCGCACAGTTTTAGAAAATTTAATTAATGAGTTAGAAGACGGTTTTGGATGTTTGACTTTTTCTTCTGGCTTGGCTGCAATTGAATGCCTGTTTCAGACCTTAGATAAAGGTTCGCATGTAATTTTAAGCGATAAACTTTATGGCGGAACTTTCAGGCTTGCAAACAAAGTTTTATCAAAATATCTTGAGATTGAAACTGCTAATTTTAATAATATTAAGGAGATTAAATCTAAAATAAAAAGCAATACAAAATATCTTTTTCTTGAAACTCCGACTAATCCTCTTCTTGAGATAATTGATCTAAATGAGATAAAGAAGATTTCTGAAGAGAGCGGGGTGCCTTTTATTGTTGATAATACATTTGCAACTCCTTATTTGCTTAAGCCATTTGAATACAGTGCTGAGACTATTGTGCATAGCATAAGCAAGTTTCTTTCTGGACATGATGATGTTCTTGCTGGTGCAATTGTTACTAAGAATATAAAACTTCTTGAAGACTTAAAATTATATTCAAAAACAATTGGTTCTGTTCTTTCACCTTTTGATGCTTATCTTGCTATTCGTGGAATTAAGACCCTGACTTTGAGGATGGAAAAGCACTGTGAAAATGCTGGAAAGATTGCAGAATTTTTATCCGGGAATGAAAAAGTTAAGAAAGTTTTTTATCCTGGTTTAAAAAGCCACGCAGGATATGAAGTTGCTAGGCAACAAATGAAGGGCTTTGGCGGAGTTGTTTGTTTTGAAATTGATTCTGATAGAGAAGGCGTAAAAAGATTCGCAGATTATTTTGCTTCTAATCCTGATGTTATTTATCTTGCTGAAAGTCTTGGGGGTGTAGAGTCATTAATTGCTCATCCTGCAACAATGAGCCATTCATCTTTAACTGAGGAACAACGCGAGAAGGCAGGAATTAGCTATAATTTGTTTAGGCTTTCCTGTGGCATAGAAAATTCTTCTGACATTGTTGAATGCTTGGAGAATGCATTAAGAAAAATATAAATATGCTGGAATTTTCTTAATTATATGAAAAAGAGGGGGCAAACTGTACTTCTTAATTGGATTTTCCTAGCCCTTGGAGTAATACTCATTCTTATTATTTACTTGTTCCAGACAATTGATGGTTATGCTTATACTCTTATCCTCTGGTTAGCTTCTTTATTTACCTTGGTTGCTATAATCTCTTGTTTACAATTAGTTAAAGATAGCTCACTTTATACAGCTGTTCTCTTAGTAGAAATAGCCCTTGGAGTTTTTTGCGGCTGGTTGTTATTCGAAGCCACATTTTTCAGTGTTGCTTGATTAAATAAATTCACTCAGTTTCTTCTGCTTTTTTATTTCTGCAAGGAGTTGAGAATTTTTTGTAAAAATTGTTACAGGCATTCTCATTCTGCTTTGTGCTGTTGTTAAGGCTTCCTGCATGCTGTTGAATTTTTCTCCTGGCTTGCTGAAAGCATCTCGAGATGCTTCTCGCAGAATGCCTACACCACATGGTGCCCAGTATTCTTCCCTGCATTCTCTCATGACTAGGCATGAAGCCTGCCTTTTTATTTTTTCAAGATGTTCGCATAGAGCTAGGCGGTTTACATAATATGCTCCTGTTACACTGTCTGCATATTCTTTTCTTCCATAAAAATTTTCATAATCTTTTGCCAAGTAAAGCGAAGCCTCATGTGATGGATTCCAGACAGAGCCAGGCATTTTTGCCTCTATAACTTCAAAAGAAAATATTTCTGGCATTAAGAGGAATTCATAGTGGTTCCCTAAATATTCTGAGCTGTATACTTGAAATTCATTTATTGTAGGATATGTTTTTATTTTTTCTAACAGGATTTTTGAAATTGTATCATCTGTTGCAGTTATTGCCCATCTGCTTGGAACAAGCTTTCTGTTCTTTTTTACTCCAAGCAGACCTGCTGCAAGCACTTTGATAATATTGCTTACCTCAATTCTTCCTTTATATAATTCATTAATTGCCGTTACTGCTTTTGTGTCTGTATCACTTACAAGATAATCTACTTTTGGTTTAATCTTTGGATTTTCTTCTAAACGCACTTTTTCTAGGTATGCTGGATTCGCGATAACTGGAATATTTATGTCCATCTGCACGCGAATGCGCGGCTCTTTCTTGAGCTTAAATTCTGTTGAAACAGCTTTATGGGACATTGCGATTTCTTGTTCTGTTTGCAAGAATTTATTAGATTTTTTTATGTTTGTTTGAAACCTGCTGTAAATGAGCCTTGCTCTATAATTTAGAATTTGCTCAATACTTGCTTGTTCTTGAAACCAAAGCTCAGGCATACTGAGCTTTTCAGTATCTCCATATTCTTGCGGTGAAAGAATTCCTGTAAAAACATTTGGATATCCAAAACGACCAACAAAAATATCTGGTGCAGAGCCTGAAAATTCCTTTTTTACTTTTGGTTGAAACTCCCTAAGCTTGTTAAGAATTTTACAAGATTTTCCGCATAAACCTTTACCTTTGCATTTTAAACAAAGTTCATCCATGGTTATATACCAGAACTAAAGATTATATATTTTTTGATATATTCTAAAATAATACAAAAATATAAAATCATAAAAATCTTTGGGATTACATAAAAAGCATTGCTTTTCAAGTTCTAGAAAACCTATTGGTTTTCTCGATTTAGGATCCCAAAAATCTTTGATTTTTGCGAAAATAAAAATAAAATTTAAGATTTAAGGTCGCTGATTCCTAGCATTATGAAAAGTAGACCTATCAACACGACAAATACAACAATTCCTCCTTTGATGAATTCTATTGTTGCTGCCCCCCAATAGGCTGCAGAGTATGTCCATGCTGCATATATAGGGACTATTACTAGTATCAGTCCTAAAAGCAATTCAAGCCATTTATTCATTTTTAGACTCCTTTATTTATCTCTTTAACAGAATATTGCCATTTAAAAATTTAATGTTTCTAAAGAGGTATGATGGTTTTAACTTTAATAAGCCACTAAATTTAATGTCTCTCTAACCCCTATTTTTGGTTAGATTGAGAACAAGAGGTAGGCCAAATGCTCTAATGAAATGGGTGAATGAAACACATTTTTTGTTATTGCGGTAGCCAAAGTCTTCGCCTTCTTTAATAGCTTCTTTTAAACCCAATATTGCTTTTTGACCTGAAGAGCAGTCTACTCCATCTATTATTATATGCCCTGCACCAATTTCTTGCAATAGTGATTTATTTCTTGCATGAACATCAGAGTCTGCAATTACAGGAACATAATCTCCTGCTTCCCAAAATAAACCTTCTGCAAAATCTTCTAAATCATAATTAGCATCGTTTCCTAGCATCATTCTTCTTATCCAAGGAATGCAGTAAGAATTCCATTCTAATGCAATGTTATTGTGGTATTTTTTACATACATCTGAGAGTTTTTTCCTTTTTTCTTTACATATTCCTTTTCTTGGTGAAGTCGCATGAACAAAAGGATGGTCTATTACTGGAATTGCTCCATTTTCCAGTGCTTTTTCTATATTTTGCTCTAGACTTTGTCCTTGTTTTATCCCTTCTGTGTTACCTATAACTAGCAAATGAAAATCTTCATTCAAAACCTCTATTCCTCTTAGTAAGTAAAAAGGCTTGCCATCTTTTTCAACTTTTATTAAAAGATCATCAGACTCTGCTTTAAGTGAACAATGTATTTTTCTTGTTTCTTCAAAGTGGTCAAGATTATATCTTATCAGGCCAATTGCACTCAGGTTTCTTGTTTGCATGGCTTCAACTACATTTTCTAAATTATATTGTTCAAAATATGGATGCACATGTAGGTCTATTTTATTTGACATTTTGGCAATTTAAGATAGATGAAGCATTTATAAATTTTCCTGTCTAATATGCTTTGCGTACTTATTCACTTCTTATGAGATTTATAGAAATTAAAAACTTCTAATATGTGTTTGGCATTGCCCAAATACATAATAACTTTCTGCTTAACTTTTCCTCTTTTATCTAGCTTGCCCTCAACAACATAATAAT